>JABDMD010000018.1 GCA_013001685.1 Gammaproteobacteria bacterium
TCGAGTTCGAGTTTGTCTAGCCAATACGCTAGAAGGTGAAGAACTTGCTGCATTTGATGCAATTGTTAAACATTCAAAAAAACTTAATCGCGGTGATTTTCTTTACCAAGCTGGTGACAAGTTCGAATCAATTTACGTCATTCGCAGCGGTTCGATAAAAACCTTTATTGATGATGAAGAAGGCCGTGAACAGATTTTAGGCTTTTCAATTCAAGGCGATGTGGTTGCCTTAGATGGCGCAACCTTGAATGTTTATCCAACCACTGCGCAAGCACTAGAAACAACTCACGTATGCGAAATCCCCTTTGCACGCTACATGGAACTCGCAGCAAAGATCCCTGCACTTTACCAACAGTTATTGTCACAAATGAGCCATCAGATACGTGATGAGGAAGAACATACATTATTAATTGGTACAAAAAGCGCGGAACAACGCCTTGCAAGCTTATTGATTAATTTTTCCAATCGATATGCAGAAAGAGGATTTTCAAGTAATGAGTTCAATCTACACATGTCACGACGCGACATTGGTAACTATCTTTCAGCTGCGATGGAAACAGTAAGTCGATTATTCTCTCGCTTACAAACCAATGGCCTGATAGAAGTACATGGCAAGCTTATAGAGATTAAAGACTTAGAGGGATTGCAGAAATACGCCGCCTAATAGATTCTCATGAGCTAAGTTTACTTAGGGGTTTTATTTAAGGAAGATCAGACATACCATAAAGGACTATTTCAAAGGAATGATGCTGCAAGGACAGGTGAAGACGTTTGGTAAAAAGCTAAAAACTATTTACTAAACGTCCAGCCCTGAGTTTTAAATTACTAAATATTTAAAATTGGATGTATAAATCATGAAAATAATCAACACCTGCTTTTTGATCTCTCTTATCGTTTTATTAACTACTGCCAGTTTAGCTTTAGCTGAAAAAGCTAAGCAATTAACCGATATAGTCGGCAAGAAAGAATTCGTTACTTATTGCGGATCTTGCCATGGTAGTGATGGCAAAGGTGACGGACCTATTGTGGACTTTCTTGAGCGTAAACCCCCAAGTTTAACCCAACTTTCAAAAAACAATAACGGAACCTTCCCATTTGAGCGCATATGGGGTGTGTTTGATGGAACCTATATTTTTGCAGAGCATGGCACAAGTGAAATGCCCATCTGGGGTTATCGATTTGTGCAAGAAGCGCAACAAAAACATGAATCAGACATTGCTACAAAAGCAAAAGCTAAAGCACTTGATATTGTTTTATATCTTCAAGTAATACAGGAGTAATCATGAAAATAATAATAAAACATGTAATTTTCATTGGTTCGCTTGTATTTTCACTAAATACTTATGCTGATTCTTCAGATAGAGACCCAACTATTGGCGGTGTTGAATTTGAACGTTCTTGCGCGATATGTCATGGATTTAATGCGAAAGGCAAAGGTGTAATGTCTGACTCGCTCACTAAGAAGCCCTCTGACTTAACTGTTCTTACTAAAAACAATAACGGGCATTTTCCTTTTTCAGAAGTATATCGGATAATCGATGGAACCCCTCGTGTCGGAGTACATGGTAGTAGAGAAATGCCAATTTGGGGTGATCGCTATCGCAAAGAAGCTGAGAAATATAACGAAGTTGCAGGAAAGTACCATGAAATAACTGGGCAATCGGCAATAAACGAATACTTACATGCAAGAGGGCTCATTCTTGAACTAGTTACTTATATTATGTCTATTCAAGAAGAATAGCTTTCAGCAACAATTATTAGGAGAAGTTAAAATGTCTAAAACAATAACCAGAGATGAGCTACTAACAAAACAACATGAACTAATTGATCGTGTAACCGCTATCAAGAGGGACTTTGAAAGTGGTCTGGACCCAGATTTAGAAGAACAGGCATTACAACTTGAGAATTACGAGGTTTTGCAAAGACTACTTGAACAAGCCAATGCAGAGCTTGATAAAATTGACGAACAACTTAAGAAAATGGCTCTTGTTTCTAACTCTTAGTTAAAAATACCAATTTCAAAGCTTATGTTTTTCGTACTGCAAGCACATCGCAAGTTGAATTGTTAAGAACAGATTGCGCAGTAGATCCAATTAACTTTTTAATGCCATGCGCACCATGAGCTCCGACAATGATAAGATCTGCTTTAATGCCCTTCGCAGAAAATAGTATAGAGAATCTTGGCACACCGACCTCTGCAATACAGGTGATTTTACCTAAATCATACTTTCGCGCTTCACTTTTAAGCTTATTTTCAGCATCTGTTTTTAGTCTAAGTTCTTCTGATGACCATTCTCTACTATAACTTATCGCAACATTTTGCGATGCACCCATGAGAGTTGGCATATCGCGCTCAACCACATGCAGCAGTACAATTTTAGCATCTGAGTCTTGATGTATCGTTTCAAGTTTCTTTAGAATAACATCCGTCAATTCCGAATAATCAATTGCCACTAAGACATTTTTATAGGGAAACATCTTTAACTCTCCTCATTACGTAAATTCTTTAAGTCTTCAATTAGCTGCAAAGCGAGTGCAGCACCTGGAACGTTAATTTCTAATTCATTATTAAATCGAGTTGCACGGCCTATGCGTTCAAAGTCTTCGTGTGTGAATAACCATTTTTCTGGTTTATTTCCAGAAGGTTCAGCAATTCCCCAAGCAACCATTTCATTTATGGTGTCTGGCTTTAATTTATACGAATGACAGACTGCATTTCTTGTATAAAAAACATTATCATTCAACATACAATTCCTTCATCTTTTCAATAATTCTAAAATGTGATGCGCTTTGGTATTAAATATAGTTATCTGAGCATAGTTAGACGTTGATATATATCAAATTGATAAATACTTTTTTTATCTATATTAGATCGCAGCAAGGTCAAAAATAACGCAAATAAGCATCGCTCCATGGATACAGAGATCATAATCAACTTGCTAGTTTCTCTAGCGATTGGTGTCATTATTGGCTTTGAAAGAGAATGGAAAACCCAAGCTCAAGCCGGTAAAACCTATGATGCGGGGCTACGCACTTTTGCTGTGGTCAGCTTTCTTGGAGGGATATCCGCTGTACTCAGCAATGCGATAACACCACTCATATTACCTGCTCTCGCTTTAGGTTTATCTTCTATCATCTTTATCAGCTATCGATTAAGTGCTAAAAAATCTGAAGATTTTGGCTATACGACAGAAGTAACTCTGTTACTAGTCTTTGCCATTGGCGCATTTGCTGCCATTGGCTATAAAATTGAAGCCATTGCTTTTGCAGCAATTGTTGTGACTTTACTTCGACTTAAAAGCAAGCTACACGTTTATATAAAAGCATTAGATGCAGATGAAGTAAACTCAACCATTCAACTGTTGTTATTAGCTGCAGTCGCAATACCTCTACTTCCAAATAAAGATATTGGACCTGGAGGTGCAATAAACCCACGCACTATTGGCATACTCATATTACTCATTGCAGGGATTTCATATTTTGGGTACTTCAGCGTGAAATTGTTTGGTAATCGTCTTGGCATTTTTCTAACCGCCCTTTTAGGTGGACTAACCTCTTCTACTGCTGTTGCCGTAGCATTTTCTAAAATGGCATCTGCAAACAAGAGTGCCTCACCCGTGTTGCTTGGAGGGGGTATATCTTTAGCCGCTGCAATGATGGGACCAAGATTATTAATCATGGTTGGAATACTAAATTACTCACTGCTTCCATTCGTAAGTCCTGTTTTGATCACTATCACTGTGATCCCTATGAGCGCCGTTATTTGGATTGCTTTGCAATATCAAAAAAACAATATACCTGCTACAACCTTAGAGCTAAAAAATCCTTTGCAGCTTGATAGTGCTGCCATTTATGGCATTGTTCTGTCGATATTATTTTTAGTTGTACATTTTATAGAGACGTACTTTGGCACAGCAGGTGTGTATGCGCTAGCAGCTACATCAGGTATAGCAGATGTAGACGCCATAAGCATTACTCTAGCTAAATCAGCAATACCAGTTGGTGATAAGTTAACTCTGCAAATTGCTGCTAATGGAATTTTAATTGCCGTTTTTGCCAATACAATAGTTAAAGCTATTATCTCTCAAATCATAGGCGGCTGGAGATTAGCAAAGTGGAGTGGAAGTATTTTGTTATTGGCCTTTTTAGCAGGAATAGCAATACACCTAGCAATCTACTAGCCACTAAATTAAGTCGTATTAATGATTGATTTATATCAAAGCCATATAGTCCGTTATCACTAAACTTATTAGCATGTTTTTAAACAAATCTTGATAACGACTTGAATGACAAATTTAGCATATAAAATTAATCACTTAAAACCAGTAGAAATTAGCAATGCCTCCTCTCTTGGAGAATTGCTAGATAATATATTTCTAAGTTGCATTAATAGAGTATTGAGCAGCTATTACTTGTTAGAAAATCACTATGATGCTGAAAATCTTCATCAATTAAGAGTTTCATTACGGCGCTTTAATTCATTTATAAACTTTTTTAAATTCGAAATTAACAATAATGAAAGAGTAGTTGCGAAAAATATTATAGAAAATCTGCTAGAGCCAACCTCTAAGGTACGTGATTTTGATGTAATTAATGAGAATTACTTACTACCTTCTTTCAACAACAATCCTGGTGAAAACGAATTTAGAAAATTAGAAAAACATTCCAAAAAAGAACAAACTAAATTACATGAAAAAACACTTGGGGAACTTACATCTCACTCATATTTAGAAATATTAGAAGATCTACAGGGCTGGGCAGAAAATAAAAAATGGAGAAGTGAGTTAAGCACAGCACAGAATAAAGCTCTCAAAAAATCCCCAGAAAAACTAGTCAAGAAGAAATTAAAAAAACATCATAAAAAAATTATGAAAAATAAAGAAGATGTATTAATTTTTTCACAAAAAGAATTACATAGATTGCGTATTGACATTAAAGAATTAAGATATGTAATAGGTGATTTAGGATTTTTTATTAAAGACAAAAAAAATGAACTAGAATTATTAAAAAACTTGCAGGACATTCTTGGGGAAATTAATGACACTTATGTTGCTCAAACCATTATAAATCATCTAGGCAAGACCTTAGAACTTGGCATCGCGAGATCTTATATCGAAGATCAAGCAGAGAACTCTAGAAATAAATATTTATTAGAACTGGGAAACCTTAAATAAATGACATTTATTGATCTTCATCAATACTTTGCTATTGGAATTCTCTAGAATTTTTTTATTAAAATTTTGTTGCGGAGGAAGTAACATGAAACTAGTACCAAGAGACCCTTTTTTTACCCACTTACCTCATTTTAGAGATATTAATCGGTATTTCAATCTTGAGCTGGGAGATGAAGACAGTAACATTGCCACCAGTGCATGGACACCTGCTGTAGATATTGCTGAAAATGATAATCATTTTCTCATTGAAGCAGATGTGCCAGGAGTAAACCCAAAGGATATTGAAGTCAGCATGGAAAACGGTGTTTTAACATTAAAAGGTGAGCGTGAAAACGAGATCAAAGAGGAAAAAGAAGGCTACAGTCGTGTGGAACGTTCACATGGTAGTTTTTATCGACGCTTTAGCCTACCCGAAACAGCTGATTCTGAAAATATTACTGCTAAATCTAGCAACGGTGTACTAAAAATTACTGTTGGCAAAAAAGATATCGCCAAACCAAAGAAAATTACTGTAAACGTTCAGTAAACCAATCCTCCTCCTTGAGGTTGTATATCTAGCGATAATAGATAGACATATGACCTTGAGGATTTTTTATCTTCATTGCTAAGGTATATGAGATGTACTTTTGCAATCTAACTTCTTAATACTCCACAATACTTTTAATTTACTTCAGATATATATGTCGATATATTCTGACTTACATCAACCTCTTCTCTTAACGCATCGATATAGTAAAGCCATTACAAATAAAGAAGCTATATTTAAGTAAATTGACTTACACAATCTCTTAAAGTGAATTTATGAACTGATAAGGAGAAGAATATGCCCATTAAAGACATTTTGGTATTATGCGATGCTGGCGAGGCAAATGATTATCGTGTTGAAACAGCGCTATTATTAGCAAAAGTCTATCAAGGACATTTAACCGGTTTGCATTTAATACCTTATCCTGTAATACCAGTATATGGTGGCGGATTTCCGGACGCTATTCCTTACCTTTCCTCAGAACAATTAGAGCAATCTCAAAATACTGCAAACGCACTCAAAGATAAATTTAAGAAAAAAGCGGCAGATCTTGAAGTTCCATGTGACTGGAAATCCATTGATGGAGTAGATGTTCGTTATATTATTGACAGTGCACGCTATACTGATGTGGTTATTGTTCCACAAGGTTACTGCAGATATGGAGAAGATAATACTCAGAAAATTGATGATTATTTATCCATTCATTTAGGTAGACCCTTAATAGTCACACCTGATTTAAAAAAAGTTTTCAATCTTCCCAAGAGAGTTGTAATTGCCTGGAACGAAAGCCATGAAGCAGCAAGAGCTGTGCATGATGCTCTACCTTTTCTACAATATGCTGAGCAAATACAAGTAGTAAGTGTTGCTGCAAGTGCGAAACAAGAAAAGAAATATATGATTTATGATGATGATTTACGAAAACACTTATCTCATCACGGCATAGATGTAGAAGTACGCTCTTTAGATCCTGCTTCTAAAGGCACTGGCAAAACTATACTGGAAAGTGCCTTAGAATATGATGCAGATTTAATTGTAATGGGCGCCTATGGACATACTCGACTAAAAGAAATTGTATTAGGTGGAGCCACAAAATACTTGCTCAGACATTCAACCATTCCACTATTCTTATCACATTAAATAATTTAAATTTTAAAAAAAATACTTAGATGTCAATAAAAGATATTATGGTGATATGCGATGCAGGAGAAGCTAACGATTTTCGCGTAGAGACAACACTGCAACTTGCTAAAGTATTCAATGCTCATATTACTGGATTACATCTAACCCCATACCCTAATCCAGAGAAATCTAGCAGTGGGTTTAATAGAGTAATTGATTATTTAGCAACTGATCAAATAGAGCTAACTCAAAATACTGCTGAATTACTCAAAACTAAATTTGAATCTAAAGCAGCTGATATAGATATCCCGTATGAATGGAAATGCGTAGATGGAATTGATCTACAATTTATAATAGATAATGCGCGCTATGCAGATTTTGTTGTTCTTCCTCAAGGATACTCTCGATTTGGCGAGGAAGATCCACAAAGAATCGATGATTATTTATCTATATATATGGGTCGGCCAACCATTGTAGTCCCAGACATAAAAAGAGTTTTTAATTTACCAAAAAGAATCATGATTGCTTGGGATGAAAGCCAAGAAGCAGCAAGAGCCGTACATGATGCCATGCCTTTTTTAGAGTATGCGGAAGATGTACAAATAGTTAGTGTTTCAGATAAACCTGAAGAGCAAAAAGCAAATATAATCTATAATGATGATTTACGTAAGCACTTATCCCATCATGGCATTAATGCAGAGGTGATAAACGCTGATGAGTTAGCCGATGGTATAGGTAAAACAATCCTACAATGCGCTCTAGAATTTGATGCAGATTTAATAGTGATGGGTGCCTATGGCGAAACTCGGCTTAAAGAAGTTGTGTTGGGTGGAGTAACTAGATTCTTGCTTAAATATACAACTATTCCATTATTTCTTTCACACTAAAATTAATATTTTCCTACTAATCACTCGATTATAACTTGTCTAGCTTTTCTACCGTGATAGCATCTGGAAATGTCAGACAATACTCTTGCTAGAAAAATATCGCTCCCATTACTGACATTTTATGGATTGGGGACAATCCTTGGAGCAGGCATTTATGTTTTAATTGGCGAGGTTACCCTACGTGCAGGCCCATATTCTTCAATATCATTCATTGTTGCAGCAGTAATTGCTGCGATCACTGCGTATTCTTTTGCACGACTATCTTCGCTAATCCCTAAAAGTGCTGGTGAAGCTGCTTATGCATTAGCAGCATTTAATATCCCTAGCATTTCTGCATTCGTAGGGATTGCTGTAGTAATTGTAGGAACGGTTTCAGCGGCAACAATGGTAAGAGGGTTTTCCGGTTATTTCAGTGCAGTTATACAAATTCCTGATCTAATTATAATTCTAAGCATAATAATTTTTATAACTATTTTTTCTATATGGGGTATTAGCCAATCTTTATTAGTTGCCTCATTAATAACTATAATTGAAGTGATCGGCCTTCTATTTGTGATCTATGCAGTTATAGATTTAAATGAGTTTAAAAACTACAAACTCCCAGAAGCTACATCAGTATTAAATAATGGTTCAGTTATATTCTATGCCGCGTTTATATCTTTCTATGCATACATTGGTTTTGAAGATATTGTAAATATTGCTGAAGAAACTATTGATCCCACAAAAGTTGTTCCACTTGCAATCATACTATCTCTCGTATTATCAACGTTAATTTATGTAACACTCTCTATTGCTTGCACTCTATTCGTCCCAGCAGACGTATTTTCTTCCAGCAACGCCCCATTAGTTTCAATAATTGAATATAAAGGCTATGACCCAACAGTTATGGCTCTGATCAGTATGATAGCGATTATAAATGGTGCACTAGTTCAACTCATTATGGCTTCACGGGTGTTATATGGAATGGCTAAACAAAATGTATTTGTTTCCGTTTTCAAAAAAGTGAATGAAAAAACCCGTACGCCAATTATCGCAACGATTACTATAGCCATATTTATTACTTTTTTAGCTACAAGTTTCAATTTAGTTACTTTAGCTGAGCTTACCAGCACAGTAACTTTAGTAGTATTTATTACAGTGCAAGCTTCTCTATTATTTTTATCTAAAAACAAATATAAAAAAACGAAATTTGACATTATTCTACCCATCACAGGAATTGGGCTGAATTTAATTTTGATATATTTCGGTTATTTTACGACTGTATAGTTTACCTAGTAGCTACAATACACATCTATTACAGTAATTATTGACCTGAATCAGTCTTTGCAAGCTATACATTATTTAAGCTATGTATAGCAGTAAATAGCGCCTATAGCGGTTGATCTATGCAATATGATAATCATACAAATTCGACGGGTGACTTTATTAGCACGAATCACCTAGTGGCTGATCATCTAATAGAAGCAGCAAATATATTGAGACAAAAAGGTGCTAATCCATACCGTATCCGCGCATACCGTTCAGCTGCAAGGACTATCGAGAATCTTGACAGAGATCTTGTAGAGATTATTGAACAAGATGATGTAGATGGCCTTGTCAAACTACCCTTCGTTGGAAAGAATATTGCCTATGCAGTTTATGAAATTGTAGCAACAGGTAAATGGAATTTCTTAGAGTCACTAAGAAATTCACTGAAACCCCCTGGTGTATTCAAATTAATTCCTGGGGTTGGCCCTAAACTCGCTAATCAGATTTATTCAACCCTGCATGTAAATACATTAGAAGAACTTGAGCTTGCGGCAAATTCAGGAAAACTTGCAGAAATACCAGGTATTGGTGAGCGTAGACAAAGAATGATTACAGAAACATTGGCATCTATTCTTCATGACACACAAAGGTCTTATCACATTCAGCGTGACGGTCCGAAAGTGGATGTGCTAATAAAAATAGACAGAATGTACCGTAAAAAAGCAAAGCAAGGATTGCTTAAAACAATCGCACCAAAACGATTTAATCCTTCAGGTGCCTCATGGTTACCGATTATGAATTACCAAGATAGTAACTGGCAATTCAGAATTATGTATTCAAATACAGAACGCGCTCACCGCTTACATAAACTATCAGATTGGGTAATCGTGCATGCATATGATGATGCACATCATGAATTTAATAGAACGATAGTAACTGAAACTCGTGGATCTCTTAAAGGTAAACGAGTAGTGCGCGGTTATGAAGAAGAGTGTATGGAGTATTATAAAGCAAAAAAATTAGACAAATAGCCTTCTCAAATATATCTTGAAGACAAAGCTTTTATTCCATCACCATAGTTACACTCGGCCGTCCTTCATGTGTCCATTGATGCATAGATCCATCATAAAGTTGAGTATTCTTATAGCCAAGCACTTCACTAAAAAAGAACCATCCGCCTGAAGCCATTTTCCCAGTATTGCAATAAACTATCTTATCTTCTTCTGTTTTGATGTTAAGTGCATTTACTAATTGTGCTGCCTGTTGCTTAGAAGTTACTTTGATAGGTAATTCATCCGTAAAAAGTAATTCAGTCGGAAAGTTTCGAGCAGCAGAGATATGTCCAAAAGCACTCACAGAAGAGCTTTTATGTGTTCCTAAATATTGTCCAATTGGTCGAACATCAATTAATTGATCAGCTTTGGTTTGCAATGATGCCTCAACAACTTCTTCGCTGGTTGCAAATAATTCATCACGCTCAGCAGATGCTGCCCAGTCACCTTTAAAAGGAGGTTTAGAAATTGTGCTAACTTTTCGATTATCTAACAACCATTGTGCCATCCCACCACTTAAAATGGCGAGATCCTTATGACCGTAATACTTTAATTGCCAATACAGACGTATAGCCATTAGAACATCACTACTGCTAGCTCCTTTACTAGTGATAACAATAGAACTGTTTTTGTTAACTCCCGCCATTTGCAAAAGTTTTTCGAACGCACTTTTCTCAGGCAACATGTTTTTAAATATCTTTTTGCCAACTTTACGATCTGCACGTACTTCCTTGAAGTTGACCAAACTTGCACCTGGTATATGCCCACCAATTTTAGCTATTCGTTGCTTACCAGTTTTTTTATCTTTGATAAATTCAGGCTTAGAAGTGAAGCTTTTTAGATCACTGCGAACATCAAGTACAACTACTTGAGATAAATTATCTTCCAACCATTGTGTTTCAACTAATGCATCAGGCACATGCACCGCATATGCTATGCCATTAAATAATGAAATAACAACTGCAAATAATAAGCTTTGCAAAAAGGATGCATTTAAATGCAGATAGCCATTCATACTTGATTCTGTTCGACAGTTACAACCCGATCAATTCAGCATGAATGTTATGTTCTTTTGCGAGTTTCACAAACGAGAGCGAGGGAATTACATCTGGGTCATAAACTATAATCATTAAATGTGGCTTTTCATCATGAAATGAAGCAGCATAAACTCCATTTTCATGCAAAAGCACATCTCGAAAATCTTCTAAATTACCATGCGATAAATTTTCATCTATGTGCAAGGTTACATCTACAGTTGACGGTTCGTTATTATCTGCCATATGAATCTTTCCTTTATATCTAATTAAAAATTGAAACTCACATTGATTAATTTCATATTGATATATATCAACTAAGTCAAAATCTTTAAACCGTTTACTTATTATTTACTTTTATCAATTACTCTTATAAGTAATGTTAATTAATTAAACTTTCCTGCTTCTTTAAATATGCAATATTTTATTTGTATTTACAAAAAACATCATGCAATGATGTAACGATATGAGATAAATCTTTATCTGCAAGCCTGTAATATATAGTTTGTGATTCTCGGCGTGTTTGCACTAAGTTGTGCTGCCTCAGTACGGCTAAGTGTTGTGATAATGCAGACTGACTAAGCTCAACAAATTCATTAATTTGACTTACTGTCATTTCATTTTTAACCAATAGACACAGAATCATTAGTCGCGCTTCATGCGCAATGGTTTTAAGTATTTGAGCAACATTTTCACGTTGCTCCAACATGTCGTCCGCAGAATCTTCTCTTTGTTTCGTTTTAGCACTCATAATTTAAAATCTATAAATCTTTTTAAAGAGCGACATAAATAATAATTATAATATATTAGTTTCCTCTAATTTAGCTTGCACTAATTTAGGTTTATCTGATATATCTAATTATATATCTCGTATTCATTTTTTGGTAACTATTTATATTACTTAAAACATGCATGATTCAAGTCAAGTAAAAAACATTAGAAGATTGCTTTAATTCAAATGAGGTCGTTAATTCTAGACCCACTAATAGTGTTTAATATGGAAACAAAACTAAAAACTACTAGCAAATCATCCCATGATATCGAAGTCGAAGAATTTAATCGTCGGTTCGATGAACGCTTTGAACAAAGAATGCAAGAGCGTGAAAAAGATCAGGTGCCAAGAATGGCGCTTATTGCAACCAAAGGGACTTTAGACATGGCCTACCCTCCCTTTATTCTAGCTTCAACTGCTGCAGCATTAGGCTGGGAAGTTTCAGTATTCTTTACTTTCTATGGCCTTAACTTATTAAAGAAAGATCTAGATTTAGAAGTTTCACCACTAGGTAATCCTGCTATGCCCATGAAGATGCCTTTTGGTCCCAACTGGTTCAAAAGCATTGATTGGGAGATTCCAAATATAGTCACCAGCAATATTCCTGGATTTGAAAAATTAGCCACAGTCTTAATGAAAAAAACTGTGGAATCAAAAGGTGTAGCGAGTCTTGCGGAGTTACGAGATTTGTCTATTGAAGCTGAAGTGAAATTAGTCGCTTGCCAAATGACAGTCGATTTATTCGGACACAATAAAGAAGACTTTATTGATGAAATTGAAGATTGGGTAGGTGCGGCAACCTTTTTACCATTCGCACAGAAGTCTGATGTTTGTCTATTTGTTTGAGGGAAATCATTCGCTATTAGAGAATTTATTTATTTATAAGGAAGGAATAAATGATGAGTATGAAAAAAATATTATTTTTATTAAGCCTTTGCTTTGCACCAATGATCGCCAATGCTACCAATGGCTACTTTGCACATGGTCACGGTATAAAAAGTCGTGCGCTGGCTGGAGCAGGTGTTGCCTTTCCACAAGATGCGATGGCCGGTGCAACCAATCCTGCAGGCATGGCCTTTGTTGGAAATCGTTATGATATTGGTGCGGTACTATTTAAACCTGATCGGGATTATTCAGCGGGTTCGAGTCTAGCAAATGGTAATGGTGGTGCATTCACAATTGGCCCTGCATCGGAAAATAGTGGTGATGAGAACTTTATCATTCCAAGCTTTGGTATTAATTACATGTTAGATGATAGGAATGCAATTGGATTATCAATCTATGGCAATGGTGGGCTAAACACTACATATGACGGTGGTACGGCATCGTTTGATCCGACAGGTATGGGCGGTGCAGGCGTCACTTTCCCGGGTACTTTTGGTGCCGGCACAGCAGGAGTGGACCTTTTCCAGATCTTTTTTAACTTTTCTTATGCACATAAGTTTTCAGAAAATTTATCTGTAGGCATTAGTCCAATCTTTGCCATACAAGGCTTTCGCTCAGCGGGCTTGAATGCCTTTGCACCTTTTACTAAAACATTTGCTGAAAGTGGCGGTACAGTAATGCCCGATAACTTGACACGAAACGGACAAGAATATTCTTATGGAGGCGGTGTGCAAATAGGTGCTTTAGCAAGAGATGTAATTGGCACAATGGATTTAGGTATATCCTATCGATCAAAGATGTATATGGATGAGTTTGATGATTATGCAGATTTGTTTGCAGAAGACGGTGATTTTGATATTCCATCTACTCTATGGGCTGGTTTTGCAGTTGATCTAACTGAAAAGCTAACGTTAGTCGCGGACTATCAAAAGATTTGGTATGACGACAGTGAGGCAGTAAGTAATGACATACAAAACCTATTTGCGTGTCCGACTGCGGGTTTAGGTGGAACTGATGTTGAAAGTTGTTTAGGCGGAGAAAATGGAGGAGGTTTCGGATGGGACAATATAGATATTATTAAAGTAGGCCTGCAATGGGAAACTCATCCAGATGTCACCATGCGCTTTGGTTATAGCCATTCCGATAATCCGATCAGCAGTGATCAAGTGTTATTCAATATTCTTGCGCCAGGTGTGATCGAAGATCATGTCACTATCGGCGCAACGATTGAAACACAAATGGGTGAGTTTAACCTTGAAGCAACCCATGCACTACATAATTCTGTTAAAGGAGCCAATCCATTTGATCCAACACAAGAAATTCGTCTTAAAATGAATCAGTTCGAGATTGGTGCCAGTTGGTCTAAAGAGTTTTAGTAGGTACGAAGAACTCGGTATGGACGAAAACGCCTTTGAACTAGATACCAGTGGGCTTAACTGTCCACTGCCCGTTTTAAAACTTAGAAACAAGCTTAAGAAAATGCATCCAGGCCAAGAAATTAATGTAATTGCAACCGATCCAGGTTCGGTAAAAGACTTTGAATCCTTCTGCAATCAAACGGGAGATGAACTTTTAGAGTCAAAAGAGAATGAAGGTAAATTCATTTACCGAATAAAAAAAGGCTAACTAAATTGAATCGTAACAAGGAATAATGGGAGCGAGTAATGAATAGCAAAACGTTCTTCACTGTATCTATTTTCCTCATTATATTTTCTACAATGGTTAAAGCCGAACCCGTGCTAATGTCTGCCGACTGGGCAGAACAAGCATGCGTTGCATGGAATGAAGATCCAACTCTTACCGATAAACTTTACGAATCTGACTGGGTTAAAAACAACCTAGAACGAGGTTACAAGGTAATCATCTTATATAGGACAGATTGCACAAAAAGCAAACGTGCTGAATTGAAAATTAGTGAAGCAGAAGGCAAAGCTAAATGTATTTATGGTGGAAAAGTCGTTGATGCAACTGTAGACAAAAGAGCGGACTATATTATGCATGCAACGACTCAGCGTTGGATGGAAATGGGTGCAGGTAAATATGGACCCATGAAAGCCATGATGATGCGTAGATTAAAATTCAAAGGCCCTAAAATGGAAGCCATGGGCAACATGGGCCCATTTAAAAACTTTTTATTACTAGCTGGAAGCGTACCTAGTGATACAACCAGCTGTCCATAAAAACAATAATCTGATGTTAATTATCTCGACCAGGTATTTCATGAAGCATGTTTAACTGACTTAATAATAGCGCCATCCTTCAACACCACTAATTCCCCTTCATCAAATGGCTCCCAGCTTTCCCTTGATAGTGGAACACTCGCCACAAGAATAACTTTTTGTTCAGTTTGATTAGATTGTATATCCAAGCCAACAATATTCGGCTTGTTTTTTATATCTATTAAGCATGCTCTAGATAAAATATGTAACCCAGGCGGGCGGAATTCTTTTTCATTGTTATGTGTACGCTTATGACCATGTGCAAACAGCAATTCACTGTCAGAATAAATAAAATTTGCCGGCCCATAGGGTCGTATTAAGCTAGAAAAATAAACTACAAGATTAATCCTTTCTTCAATACTTGGTACTGTATTAGCAGTCCATAACTCGCTAAGTAAATCCATTAAACCGCAAAAAGCGTATTCTGAATCCGTATTACCCATGGGATGAGCTATTGAGTGCTTTAAATTTTTATCTGCAGTAATGCCATGCAAATCTCCATTATGAGCAAATACGTGCATACACCCACCAAGTTCACGACAAAACGGCTGAGTATTTTCTAACGTAACTTCACCCTGAGTCGCTCTACGAATATGTGAGATTACATATTTGCTTTCAATATGATGGTTTCTAACAAATTTTAAGCATTGACTATTGCTTGCGCTATTTGCCTCTTTAACAATTTGCGCATCTTTATCCGCATAAAATGCTATACCCCATCCATCTTTGTGAGGCCCAGTTAATCCACCATGTTTTGAAAACTCAGCAAGTGAGAAAGTTACATTTGTTGGATGATTACTGGATATCGCGAAAAGTTCACACATGCATCTGAAACATTAAATTAAACACGCATCGGCTCTACATGCACCACTACATCATCGATACCAAAATTGTTATACAGCTCTTCTTCTATAAGATCTGCGACATTATGAGATTCTTCAGTAGACATATTTGGTCTCACAGTCACTACTACATCCGCAAAAGTCTCCTGACCAATATTACGCGAACGCAATCGCTCAATTTTTATTACATCATCTATTTGCTCGATGCTTTCAGCAATTTTAGCTTGATCGACTGCAGCTTCATCCACCAATATTGGTATGCTTTTTCGAAATAACTGATATGCAAGGTAAAATACAAATGCTGATACAAATACGGCAAGAATAAAGTCAAATATCGGATAACCATGTGTAGCTAATTGCCAGCCCGCGATGACTGCAATCGTAGTTAAGACATCACTAAAGGTATGTTTCGAATCGGCTTTTAATAGATCTGAATTTAAACGCTTTGCCTGATAATTTTCCCAACTCGATATAGCAATATTTACAAGCAATACACCAAACATAACGGCTAGACCCCATCGACTTGGTAATATTGGATTACCAATACGCTCATAAGCTCGAATTACAATTTCTATTGCAATAACACTAAGCAATGTTGCCAAAACAAAAACCGCTAGCGTTTCAAACTTCCTATGGCCATAAGGGTGATTTTTATCTGGCGGAGAAGCAGATATTCTAAGAGCTATATATGCGAATACATTATTAAATACATCAGTTAATGAATGTAAAGCATCACTCAGAATAGCGCTTGAACCTGTATAAATACCAACTACAGTTTTAGCTATAAGAACAACTACATTGGCCGAGCCCTCAAGAATAAGAACAACACGAACTTTACGATCTCTTTCAGCCCTACTAAGCATACTTTCTTAAATAAATAGCCCAATACACTAAAGCTACAAACACTCCTCCACCTACTATATTGCCCAAAGTAACTGGTACTAAATTATTTAAAAAATCCATTACACTAATATCTCCTCCACTTACTAGCATACCTAATGGAATAAAATACATATTGGCAACAGAGTGCTCAAAGCCTAATGCAACAAAAGCTGAAATTGGAAAAACAATTGCTAATATTTTTCCAGCCACATGATGTGCTGCAAAACATAGCCATACAGCTAAGCACACTAATACGTTACACAAAATTCCTCTTATGAATGCTTGCAAGGGATCTATATTGATTTTAGCAATAGCGATATCTAATGCTGTTTCTGCAACCGCACCATCACCAAAAGAAAGCGTACCAGACCAGTAGACTAATGCTGCTGCACCTACAGCGCCACTTAAATTTGAAATATACACCAACCCCCAATTTCTTAATAACTGCAATGTAGTTACTTTTCGGTCTGCCCACGCCATGACTATTAGATTATTGCCCGTAAATAACTCAGCACCACCTACTACAACTAAGATCAAACCAAGCGAGAATGCAATGCCGCCTAACAATCGCGCGGAACCTAATCCCATATACTGATTTGTCATTACCAGTGTGAAAAACATTGCACCAAACGCTATGAAAGCACCTGCAAGCAGTCCTAACATGAGCGTTGGAACAGTTGGTAATGCGGCTTTTTTTACCCCTATACCTTCAACCAGCTCTGCCATTTTTGCTGGTGTATAAGCATCTATATTTTGTTCAGACAAAAGTATTTGTTCCTTTTTTTGTTATTACCAATAAGGTTAATGAAGTTTGTATATTTAGATATTGATGAATATCAACATGAAATCATATTATAAATAATAATTTACCCTTTGTTTTCATATAGATAGGCCATCGATGTGATTTTTGATAGCTGAAGCGATTTGACGTACTTGAATTTCTTTTTCGGTATTCGCAACCAGTACATAGGGCTTTTCTTGCTTCTTGAATGGACGGTGATTCTCGAGTTGATATTGCAATACTTCCAAATCAGCTTCGGATGGCTCAAGTCTATTCTTAGCCCTTAATGTGATGCGTTGTTTTAAAGTATCCTCAGAAGCTTGAAAATCTAAAATAATAAAAGGCACTTTTAATTCTTCCGCAAGCTTATAAAACTTTTGACGTATTTCATGCTTTAAAAAACAAGCATCGACAATAACTGTGAAACCTGAGGTTAAAATTATCTTTGATAAATCTGCAAGTCGCTCATACGTCTCCTTAGATGATTGTGCAGTATAAATACCATTGTTTATATTAGACTGAGTACGTTCTGATGATTCAAAACCATATAGTCTTTTACGTTCAATGTCAGAGCGAACACGTATTGCACTCAAATACTCTAGTAGTTTTTCAGTATGAGTAGATTTTCCTGAACCAGAAAACCCATGCGTGATGATCAACGCATTTTTATTATCAGAAATATAGTTTGATGCTAACGTTAAGTAGGAGTTAAATTTTTGTTGTATCATTTCTTGTTCAATAGTTGAAAGGCTCTTTTGTGAAATTCGTAATAACGCTACTTTCGCTCTAACTACTGCACGATAAACTAAATAATATTTTAAAACACTTAAACCTTCATAATCACCAGTATGCTGTAAATATAAATTTAAAAACCGGCTTGCATATTCAGGATGTCCACGATTACTTAAATCCATAATTACAAATGCAATTTCACTAATAACATCAATCCAACGCAAATGTTCATTGAAATCTATACCATCAAAAATAGTAACTTTGTTTTCAATTAAAACCATATTATCAAGATGCATATCACCATGGCATTCTCGAATAAATTTATTTTCTCTTCTCTGCTGTAATTGATTATATTTTTTTTTATATTCGTTTTCACTCCAGCTTTTAACGCTCTTCAAAGTAGAATAACTTTTATTATCCGTAAGATTTGATACTATTTGTTCGAAGTTATCAGTCACCCAGTGATGGATATCTTCAGGGGAGCCGAGCACTGCATTACTTGCTACTCTATCTATACGCAAGTGAAAATCAGAAATTTCTCTTGCCATATCATCGATATTTTTTTGGGATAGTTGATTATGAACAGATAAGTAGCTTAATAAAGAGGACTGTGGGAATTGACGCATCTTAACAGCATATTCGATTGCATCACCCGATTGATCAAAACTTGGATTTTCATCACTACCTGTTATAGCAACAACCCCTATGTAGAGATTAGGCGCTAAACGACTATTCAGGCGCATTTCTTCATTGCAATAAAATCGCCTTTTTTCAAGCGTTGAAAAATCCACAAAACTAAACTTAATTGGTTTTTTTATTTTGTAGGCATATCTACCGGTAAGCACAACCCAGGATATATGAGTTTCTATAATTGAAACATCAGCTACCTCGTGATCATAGATAGATGCATCTTGTAGAGCGGCGATTAGTGAATTGTCATTATTATTTGCTAGTAAAGAACTCACGCTAATTTACGAATATATTTCTTTACACAATTGGCAAGATTTT
>JABDMD010000022.1 GCA_013001685.1 Gammaproteobacteria bacterium
GCGCTTCACCACTAAGCTTTAATAGAACCCTCTTATAAGCTACTTTCTTATCTGACATATTTAAATTGTCTATATTTCTGGGACATAAAAAAAGGGGCAAGGCCCCTTTTAGTAATTAAGCATTTAACCTTTATCTTTCAAATCATCGATTTGCTTCTGAACCTCGTCAGCAAAGTTCTCAGACCTTTTCTCAAGCCCTTCACCCACTTCATAACGAATGAATTTAGTAATCGATGCATTCGCGCCTTTTAAATACTTCTCAACCGAAAGACTGTCATCTTTAATAAACAGCTGGCCAAGCAAAGTACTTTCTTTTAGAAATTTATTTACTTTTCCTAAAACCATTTTCTCAACTATCTCTGCAGGTTTGCCACTAGCTTCTGCTTGAGCCTTAGCGATATCTCTTTCCTTATCTAACACATCTGCAGGAACTTCACTCTCACTAATGCAAAGTGGCTTAGATGCTGCAATATGCATAGCAATGTCTTTTCCAACCACATCACTACCGCTATGATCTACCAACACCCCAATACGCTTGCCATGCGCGTAACTTGCAACGCTAGCATCAGCAGACAATTTGTCAAATCGTCTAACTTTAATATTTTCACCAATCTTAGTAACTAGCTCGAGACGAGTTTGCTCAACTGTTTTTCCATTCGGCAATGAAGCCGCACTCAAATCTTCAACCGTTTTTAAATCACTGCTCAATACCAACTCAGCTAATTGATTAGTAAAGTTTTGAAACTGATCATCTTTTGCAACAAAATCTGTTTCACAATTCACTTCTATGATAACCGCTTGCTTACCATTATTTGCGATAGCGGTTGTTCCTTCTGCTGCAATACGACTAGCTTTTTTATCCGCTTTTGCTTGACCAGATTTACGCATCTGCTCAATCGCAGTATCCATATCGCCGCTCGCATCCGTAAGTGCTTTCTTGCACTCCATCATGCCTGCGCCAGTTCGTTCGCGCAGCTCTTTAACCATTGTTGCTGTTACTTGCATCACTTATTCCAAATTAATAATTAGTTATGTTTTTAATATGTTTAATCAGTCAATTTTGCTGGTAAGGTTTTTGCTTGGCTTATCCATGACTCAATTACAGACTCCTCTGGCACACTTGGCGCTAGGGATTTTTCAGCATTTGTAGCTTGTAATTTTGACAATACATCTGCTGCTGTTGACTCCGCAAGGTCAGCCATATTTCTATAGCCACTAACTTCTAGTAGCTCAGCTTCATTGCCAGCAACATCTGTTAGACGGAAAAAATCACTCATCTTCGCCCAACGCTCAAGCGACTTAACATTCAGCCCTGTTGTTTCAGCACACTTTGCACGTGCCTCTGCAGATGCACACTGTTCTAACAATTGTTCTACTGTAGCGATGCCTGCTTTAGTCAAAGCCTCTCCATACTTAGGTCCGATGCCTTCTATGTCAGTTATGTTAGTGCCATCACTAGCTGCTATATCAGCAACTGGCTTAGGAGTAGCTTTTTTCTTAACGGTTACTTTTTGCTTAGGCTTAGCTTTTGCACCTACCTCTTTTTCAGTAACTTTTCCAGACTCATCAACTTCGACGAAATCATCCTCATTACCACCCGCCATAACGCGTACACTTTCTTTGCCTTCAGAAATTGCATCCGCAATATGCGAGGAATATAACTTTATTGCACGAATAGCATCATCATTACCTGGGATTACATAATCCACGCCATCAATTTTGCAATTAGTATCTACTACTGCAACTACAGGTATACCTAGCTTATTGGCTTCTTTAATAGCAATAGCTTCATAACCTACATCGATAACAAATAAAACATCTGGCAATGAAGGCATGTTTTTTATTCCGCCCAAGCTGCGTTCCAACTTAAATAGCTCGCGCTTAAGCATAAGCACTTGCTTTTTATTAAGGCGCTCAATTCCATCGCCACTCACCATCTGTTCTAAATCATGCAAACGTTGAATAGATTTTTTTACTGTATTGAAATTCGTTAACATTCCACCTAACCAACGGTGGTTAACATAAGGCATGCCACAGCGAATCGCTTCTTCACGCACAGCATCACGCGCTGAACGTTTTGTACCAACAAATAAAATTGTGCCGCGATTTGCAGCCATGTTGCCCAAAAAAATGGCAGCATCGAGAAACATCGGTAAAGTTTTCTCGAGATTAATTATATGAATCTTGTTACGCTCTCCAAAAATGTAAGGACTCATTTTTGGATTCCAGTAACGGGTCTGATGACCGAAGTGCACGCCTGCTTCTAACATCTGGCGCATAGTAACGCTAGTCATTGAATAATTACTCCTGTTGGGTTTTAAACTTCCGCATATCCCATATGGAAACTCTCTAGGAGCACCCGACCATATGTGTCGATAATACGTGTAGATTTAAAGTTATTTGCACCTTTTGCATTTGCCTTAGGCGCGGGCGCTTTATAACATGATTGCTTATTCAGAACAATTACTTAGACACACACTGCCACTCTACCAAAAAGCAGCATTCACAGGATTAGCCTTAAAACATGAGCGTAACAATAAAAACCCCTGATGAAATCGAAAAAATGCGTGTTGCGGGCAGACTTGCTTCAGAAGTGCTGGAAATGATCGGACCTCATGTAGTGCCTGGTATCAGTACATTAGAGCTTGATCAAATCTGCCATGACTACATCGTCAACGAGCAACAGGCGATCCCTGCACCACTCAATTATCGAGGCTTTCCTAAATCCATTTGTACCTCTGTAAATCATCAGGTTTGTCATGGTATTCCAGGAGACCGAATTCTCAAGAATGGCGATATAGTCAATATCGATATCACCATTATCAAAGATGACTTTCATGGTGATACCAGCAAAATGTTCATACTGGGCAAACCTCCAGTACTTGCGCAAAGACTTGTGGACTTAACCTACGAGGCACTAAAAATCGGCATCCAAGAAGTTAAACCCGGCGCCAAACTAGGTGATATTGGCCACAAGATTCAAAGCTTTGCTGAAAAAAACCGCTGCACTATAGTTCGTGAATATTGCGGACATGGCATTGGCCGCATGTTTCATGAAGACCCACAAGTTTTGCACTACGGTAAACCTAACACCGGAATAGAACTTGAAGCTGGGATGACCTTTACTATTGAACCCATGATCAACGCTGGCAAAAGAAATGTACGCTTACTACCCGATGGCTGGACCGTAGTAACCAAAGACCATAGCCTATCAGCTCAATGGGAGCACACTATCTTAGTTACCGAACAAGGTTACGAAGTATTAACCAAGCGCAGTGACGAAATTTTTTAAATTTATTCGCGACGAGTCGTTTGACTCTTTGTCTAGCAACTAAGTTATGATTAATATTGATATACATCAGGCGCTTGAATCTGATGCGCCTATCTTGCAATTTCTGCAACAAGAACCATCATCACAACTGGCTGTTGAAAAGTATAAAAATTTTAGAGTTGAACAAACAAAGTTACTTGAACAACGCTTTGACTCACAGGCGAATATATACGAAATCATATCACTGAACACTTGCCTGGTAGATGCATTATTAAAAAATATATGGAACACTTTTGACATTCCTAATGATACCGCAGCCTTAGTAGCCATCGGAGGTTACGGTCGCCGTGAGTTATTTCCCGAATCCGACATAGATATCATGATCGTTCTTAAGGACGAGAACGATGAGTTTAGCAAATCAAAGATAGAATCTTTCTTAACATTTCTTTGGGATATCAACTTACATATAGCACAATCTGTTCGAACCATAAATGATTGTATCATTGAATCTAAAAATGATATCACGGTAATCACCAGTTTAATGGAACACTATTATTTAGCTGGTGATAAAAATCTATATAAACAAGTCATAGAAATTGTTAGCAATAATAAAATATGGTCTAGCAAGAAGTACTTCAAAGAAAAAAGGCTAGAGCTTGAAAATAGACATCAAAGGTTCGGCGACACTGCAAACCATCTAGAACCAAACGTAAAAGAAAACCCAGGCGGCTTACGAGATATTCATACTTTGCGTTGGCTAACCAATCGACATTTCAAAACTGAAAGTTTCGAGCAATTAGCGAAAATAGAATTTTTATCCAATAGTGAATTAACACTATTACAAGAAGCTTATAAGGTTTTAGCAAAAATTAGATTTGCCTTACATCTATTTGTAAAGCGCGGCGATGATCGTTTGCTATTTGACTACCAATATGATGTTGCATCCTTACTAGGATACAAAAATGAAAACCGCAATCATAGAGTAGAAGAGTTTATGCAGGTTTTTTATCGCACTAGCAATCAACTCTCCATATTGTCTGAAATTATCATTGAACGGCTAAATTCCGTTATATTCCCAGGTTTATTTAAGCGCAGAGCCAAACCTATAAATAAAAATTTTCAAGTACGTGCAAATTTGCTTGAAGCAACAAATATAGAAATATTTAAAAAGTCTCCAACCGCTATTTTAGAATGCTTTCAATTACTTCAAGAACATAAAAATCTAATTGGTTTTAGCGACCAACTGCAAAAACTCATTATTGAAAACTTACATGTTATTGATGATAAATTCAGACAAGACAAAACCAATTGCGACATTTTTATATCTATAATTAACCAAAAAGATACCAATTACCGTGAAATAAAACGCATGGCTCGACTTGGGGTATTAGGGAAATATTGGCCCAGCTTCGATGCAGTAACTGGCAGAATGCAATTTGATCTTTTCCATATTTATACGGTTGAAGAACACACACTTCGTGTTTTTGAAAACGCATGCCAATTCAGCAAAAACACTTCTGAAGGAGAATATGCCACCTATCATGATATTTTTATCCAAACCCCAAAAGCCCTACTGCTCTATTTAGCAGCATTATTTCATGATATCGCCAAAGGTCGAGATGGTGACCATTCTGAATTAGGAGAAGAGGAAGCCAAGTCTTTTTGTTTACAACATGGATTGACACCATTTGATGCAAACATAGTTGCCTGGTTAGTAAGAAATCACTTAGTAATGTCTATAACAGCGCAACAACAAGACATTGACGACCCATACATTATAAAGAAATTTGCCAATATTGTTGGCAATCTAACAAGACTTAATTATTTATACCTTTTAACCATTGCAGACATGCGCGGCACAAACCCTAAACTATGGAATAGCTGGCGTAGTGCATTACTTTCAGAACTGTATCAACGGGCATCAGAACATTTGCGCCAAGATGTGGAATCAGCTACCAACCGCGAGGAATTAGTTACACAAGTTAAATCATCTGCATTACAACTACTGCAAAAAACTAATTTAGACCAAGACAGTTGCTTGGCATTTTGGCAAGAACTTGGCGATGACTATTTTATACGCCATTCAGATGAAGAAGTGGTGCGACACACTGAAGCAATTTTAAACCATAGAGATAAAAGCAGTGTTGTAGTAAATATCCACCAATACAGTGCTAGAGGTGCAACAGAGATTTTCGTCTATTGCAATGACCGAAACTATTTATTTGCACACATCACTTCAACACTAGCTAAACTAAGACTATCTATTGTCCACGCTAGAGTCATAACATCTAATAAAGGACATGCTCTTGATACATTCTTAGTATTAGATGCAAATGAACAGGCTATCGATAACGAAAAGCAATGCGAGCTAGTTAAAAAAGAGCTAACTCAAGCATTAGAGCACCCTGAAGAAATCATCCCCAGCATTAACCAAGGCCTGCCGAGACAAATACGCGAATTACGCGTACCCATCGAAATAAATTTCGACGTCAGCACTGTCAACAATTACACAACTATGGAGATAAAAGCACCAGATTTTCCAGGTTTACTTGCAAGCTTGGGAAATGCATTTGTGGATTGTAGTATTGCAATACACAATGCGCGCGTCTCTACATTAGGTGAACGTGTGCACAATTTATTTCACATTAGCAATCTAGAATACAAACCTCTCGACAAAGAACATCAAGAAAAACTAAGAGCAGTAATCCTGGAGTACTTACAACAACCTAAACAAGTGGCGCTAGAAGTCTAAATCGAAAAATAAGTATATGAATACTAACCTTTCAAAACTACAACCCTATCCATTTGAGAAACTAAATAAAATAATCTCTCAACATAAGGTTGATACACAGCTGCAAGCAATATCGCTTGCAATAGGAGAACCTAAACATCCAACACCAGCAATAATCAAAGACGAATTAATTAAAAACATTAATGAGCTTTGCAAATATCCTACAACACGCGGTGCTAATGCGCTACGGAATGCATGTGCTAGCTGGATTAGAAACCGTTTTCAAATTTCAGAAAAAAATTTCGATAGTAAAAAAAATATTTTGCCCGTAAATGGTACACGCGAAGCATTATTTGCCATTGCACAATGTGTAATTGACCCTACAAACAAACCTATCGTTTTAATCCCCAATCCTTTCTATCAAATTTATGAAGGTGCAGCATTACTTGCAGGCGCTGAACCCATCTATTATGACTGCACAGTTATTGATGGAGACATACCTGCATTATGGGAAATCAATGATAAAATTTGGCAGCGTTGCCAACTCCTTTATATATGCACTCCTGGCAATCCTACAGGTGAAGTGGCACCCGCACACACCCTGACAAAGCTACTCGAATATTCAGCTCAGCATGAATTTGTTATTGCATCAGACGAATGTTACTCAGAAATATATGCGCCAAACACCACACCGCAAAATGGTTTGCTTCACTATGCTCAAGAGATTGGCAATGATACTTTCCAAAATTGTATGGCGTTTTATAGTTTGTCCAAACGATCCAATGCACCAGGACTACGTTCTGGATTTGTAGCAGGCTCAAGTGAATTAATTGAACAATTCTTTAGCTATCGCACCTATCATGGCTGCGCCATGCCATTACCCACGCAAGCTGCGAGTGTCGCTGCATGGTCAGATGAATCACATGTGGAATCTAATCGTCAACAATATGCGGCAAAGTTTGATGCAGTGTTGGATATTCTGCAGCCCGTGTTGCCCTGCCAAAGACCCGATGCTGGTTTTTATCTCTGGCCCAAGTTACCTATGAATGAGGTTGAATTCTGCAAGTTACTTTATATTCAAAAAAATGTCTTAACCCTTCCTGGAAGTTATCTTGCAAGGTCGGTTAATGGTTATAACCCAGGCGAAAACCGTGTACGCTTAGCGCTGGTTGCCGAACTAGCAGAATGTATTGAGGCAGCGCAACGTATAAAAGAGTTACTCGAAGAACAATAAATACCCAGCCATTCAGGAGAAACCATGTCCAACCAAGTACAAGATGTCATCGAATCAGCATTTGAGAAACGTGCAGACATCACTCCCACTAACACAGACCCAGATGTTCGCAAAGCCGTAGAGGAAACATTGAATCATGTGGATTCAGGAAAACTTCGGGTTGCTGAAAAACAGGGTAACGACTGGATCACCAACGAGTGGATTAAAAAAGCCGTACTACTCTCGTTTCGTATGAATGAAAACGAAATTATTGACGCAGGTGTAACCAAATATTACGACAAGGTTCCAACCAAGTTTTCACAAATGAGCGATGACGAAATCAAAAAACAAGGTGTCAGAATTGTACCTGGCGCAATGGTAAGACACGGAGCATACATTGCACCTGATGCAATCTTAATGCCTAGCTATGTGAACATTGGTGCATTTGTAGATACTGGCACCATGGTAGACACCTGGGTTACTGTTGGCTCGTGTGCACAAATTGGAAAGAATGTTCACTTATCAGGTGGCGTAGGCATAGGTGGTGTATTAGAACCCTTGCAAGCAACTCCTACTATTATTGAAGACAATTGTTTTATCGGTGCGCGCTCAGAAATTGTAGAAGGTGTTATCGTAGAACAAGGCTCAGTGATTTCGATGGGTGTATACATTGGTCAGAGTACAAAAATCTTCAATCGTGAGAGTGGTGAAGTAACCTACGGCCGAATTCCAACAGGCTCGGTTGTTGTATCAGGAAATCTTCCTTCTAAAGATGGCTCATACAGTCTTTATTGTGCGGTTATCGTTAAACAAGTAGACGAAAAAACTCGCAGCAAAGTAGGCATTAACGAATTGTTAAGGACTATCGACTAGAACTTTATTCATTAGCATGCTGAAAGTTTTTGGTATTCCAAATTGCGATCAAGTCAAAAAGTCGAAAAATTGGTTAAAAGATCATGGAATTGAATTTGAATTCCACGATTACAAAAAACAAGGCATCACCAAAAAGCAATTGTCCGAATGGTGCAAAATTGTTGATTGGAAAGCTCTACTGAACAAACGTAGTAGAACCTGGAAGGAACTTAATGACAAAGATAAGTCTAACCCTACCCAAGCTAAAGCCATTACCCTAATGCAACAACACCCAACTTTAATTAAACGCCCTGTAGTTCAGAAGGACAAAATGATAGAAATCGGTTTTGATAGCAAAATATTTGCCGATAAATTTAAATAAGTAGTTAACCAAAAGAATTAAAGGGACATGTCTGACACTCTTGAATTAGTAAAGCAACTTATTGAGCAAGCCTCGGTTACTCCAAATGATGCCGAATGCCAATCCATATTGGCTGACTATTTAAAACCTGAAGGTTTTAATGTTGAAGTAATGCAATTTGAAGATGTCACCAACCTTTGGTTAAGAAGAGGTACTAATACACCTTTGTTTGTATTTGCAGGACATACCGACGTTGTTCCTACAGGCCCAGAGGAGAACTGGGATTCACCTCCCTTCTCTC
>JABDMD010000023.1 GCA_013001685.1 Gammaproteobacteria bacterium
TAGAAATGGCGCCTAGAATTATGTTAATGGAAGACGCAGAGATCGCCTCCATGGTTGAAAAAAGCTTAGTGTCTGATGGTGTTAACCTTTTAACCAATCATACTGCCAGTGAAGTCAGACAAAATGCGGATGTCAATACACTTGTATGTACAAAAGGAGAGGAAGAACTTCTACTTCCGTTCGAGGTTTTATTGGTAGCAGTGGGCCGCAAAGCCAGAGGCAGTGATGTTTGGAGTGAGAACTTAAACATTGAACAACGTAAAAATGGAACCTTAGAAGTAAATGAATTTTTACAAACTAATTATCCGAATATTTATGCATGTGGAGATGTTACAGGGCCTTATCAGCTCACTCACACCGCAGCACATCAAGCCTGGTATACCAGTGTGAATTCCTTATTTGGCACATTTAAAAAGTTTCGTGTCGACTATTCTGTAATTCCATGGTGCACATTCACAGAACCTGAAGTTGCTCATGTAGGGCTTAATGAGCAGCAGGCAAAAGATCAAAATATTGAATATGAAGTGTCACGATTTGATATTGCGGAATTAGATCGTGCAATTGCAGATGGGGAAGCGCATGGTGTTGTTAAGGTACTCACCAAGCCCGGCAAAGATAAAATTTTAGGTGTTACAATTGTAGGCGATCATGCCGGGGATCTAATCAGTGAATATGTTTCCGCAATGAAACATGGCCTGGGATTAAACAAGATTCTCGGTACTATACATATTTACCCAACACTTGCCGAAGCCAATAAATATGCTGCTGGCGAATGGAAGCGTGCGCATACACCAGAACGCTTATTAAACTGGGTAGAAAAATTTCATTTATATATGCGCAAATAACTATAACTATTAACGAATACAATGCACGAAACTATACATTTATTAGAAAAAACAGATTTTCCTAAAATTTACCGCAGCAAAGTTGAAACCTTACAAGTTAATTTAGGTTATCAGTGCAACCAAAGTTGTACGCATTGCCATGTAGATGCAGGACCCAGTCGCACAGAGATGATGACCGCTGAAAACATCGATGTAATTGCTAATTACATGCAAGCACGAAATATCAGCATATTAGATCTTACTGGTGGTGCACCAGAATTACACCCACAATTTAGAGAACTGGTAAAAATTGCACATAGCCAATCACGCCATTTAATTGATCGATGCAATCTAACTATTCTTGAAGAACCTCATCAAAAAGATTTAGCAGAATTCTTAGCTGAACATAAAGTAGAAATAGTTGCTTCACTACCCTGCTATCTAGAAGAAAATGTTGATAAGCAACGTGGCAAAGGTGTGTTTGGAAAAAGTATTCGTGGGCTACAGGTTCTTAATAGCCTTGGTTACGGAAAAGGTGATCAAAATTTAAAACTTACTTTGGTGTACAACCCACAAGGTCCAGAACTCTCACCTTCGCAAGAGTCTTTACAAAAAGACTATACAAAATTTCTTGCCGAAAAATACGAAATCAGTTTTGATCATTTATTTACCATCACTAACATGCCAATAAAAAGATTTGGCAGCATGTTAGTAAGTAAAGGTAAATTCCAAGAATATATGCAATTACTGCGTGATGCTTATAGTGCTGAAAACCTACAATCCGTTATGTGCCGTACAATGGTTAGTGTGGATTGGCAGGGGTATGTGTATGACTGTGATTTTAATCAGATGCTGGGCATATCATTGCCCCACAATGATCAAATTCGTACACACTTATCTGAGATTATGAATACTGATCTCGAAAAAAATGAAATTATGATTGCTGACCATTGTTATGGTTGCACCGCTGGACAAGGAAGTAGTTGTGGTGGCGCACTAAATTAGCTTTTAACCTTAAACTATCTACATATATTTATTGAATAATTTTGAACCACATCGCCAGTTAAGAGAACTGCCTGTTCAAAGCTGTAATTGAATACGGTAATTTTGTAGGGGACTAAGTATGGTTCAAGTTGATCCATTTAGAAACTTCGTTTTTTATGCACATTACATCAATACCACCTAATTTGTCTTGCAAGACTATGATGTAGTGTATGTGCATTGAGCCAGCATAAAGGTACATTAGTTGTAAAAGCTCATTTGCTCAATTTTATCTACATGATATCTGTATAAAACCTTATAAATATTGATGCATCCTACCTATGTAGGCACTGATAAACAGGCATCTCTTCAGCTACAATTCTTTTTATGGCCTATATAAAATTCATATTATCCTTGACCTTGGTTCTTGGTCCTCAATTTTCTTTCGCCGAGGAAAAAAAAGGTCCGCCTCCTGCAATTGTCGTTGCAGAAAAAGCAGTAATGCAGGAAATTGCTCCTACTGCTTTATACAGTGCAACGGTTATCAGCCGTGATGATGCTAATCTATCTGCCGAAATTGCCGGGCGTATCACATGGGTGGCTGAAGTTGGTGATCGAATAAAAGCAGGTGAACCTGCAGTCAAACTTGATGATATTTTTATTCAACAACAAGTCATTGAAGAACAATCCATTATCCAAAGCGAAAAAGCCAAGTTTGACTTACATTCAAAAGAAGTAAAACGTTTTACTGAATTACTTGAACATAATAATGTTGCTCGCAGCCAATTGGATCAAGCCATTTCTGATCAAGCCGTTGCGCGTAGCAATATGGCATCTTCGCGAGCACGATTAGTTCAAGCTGAAGAACGCTTACGCCGCACCAACATCGTTGCACCCTTTGATGGTGTAGTATCCGAACGACTTTTACAGACTGGAGAATGGGCTGACAACGGTGCAACAGTCGTGCGGTTAGTAAGCGCCAGTAATCTTGAAATCCAAACGCATATTCCTGCAAGTAGTTTGCGCTTTGTTACTATTGGGGCATCTCTTAGTTATATAAACGGCACAAACAGCGGTATTGGCAAAGTTCGAGCTCTGGTACCCATTGGTGGTGACACTTCTCGCTTGTATGAACTTCGTATTGCAACAGATGACGAATCGTTGGTTGCAGGCAAACTATTGCGTATAGCCATCCCAACCGAACATGAACGTGAAGCCATTTTAGTGCCTCGTGATGCATTGGTGCTACGCAGAGAAGGCGTATATATATTTCGTGTTAATGAAGCTTCTGTTGCCGAGCGTATTCAAGTCAAAACCGGCATAGCTGATTTAAATCGTATTGAAGTCATTGGCGGAATTAATGCAAATGATTTAGTCATCACACGTGGTGGCGAAAACCTTCGTCCTGGTATGACTGTCACTGTTAAGCCGCTACAAGCGGGTTCATAAACAAACAGCACTTGTGACTTTTACTCTATGACTTTCTTGAAGCCTGCGCTTGATAATCCAGTTGCTACTTTAGTTGCATGTTTATTAGTTAGCATTTTTGGTGTCTTAGCTCTTGCACAACTTCCTATTCAATTAACTCCTGAAGTCGAACAACCTGAAATTGTAGTCACTACAAACTGGCGAGCTGCAGCACCGGAAGAAGTCGAATCGGAAATAATTGAACCACAAGAAAAACAGTTGCGTGGGTTGCCGGGTATGAAAGAGTTACTTTCAGAAGCCAGTAATGGAAACGGTAAGATCACCATTACTTTTGAGGTTGACTTTGATTTAAATCGCGCGCTTATTGAAGTGATTAACCGCCTTAACCGTGTACCGAGTTACCCGGAAGATGCTGACGAACCGGTACTCAGTACAGCCGGCGGTCGTGGACGCCCGATTGCCTGGTTCATTATTAAGCCTAATGAAGGTAACACAAGACCGATAGAAACCTATAAAGACTTTGTAGAAGAAGTGGTACAAACTCGTTTTGAGCGTGTAGAAGGCGTGGCCCTTTCAGAAGTACGCGGTGGGCATGAATATGAAGTGCGCATAACTGTAGACCCTTATAAAGCGGCAGGACTGGGTATAGATTTACCAAATGCCGCAAGACTTGCAGGCGGCAATGACGATGTTTCTGGAGGCACGGCAAATGTAGGTAAACGTCGTTACACCTTGCGTTATACCGGCGCACTTACACCACAACAATTAGGTGAGCTCAACCTTGAGTGGCGTAATGGTAAAGCCATTACCCTGCGTGACATTGCAGAAATAGAAGTACGCACGGTAGATCGCAATAATTTTGTAATCACAAAAGGCGAACAATCGATCGCGGTAAACGCCTATCGTGAAGCCGGCGTTAATGTGCTTGAAACCATGAGCGATATTCAAGCTGCAGTAGCAGAAATTAAAGCCGGGCCGTTTAAGCGCGCAAATTTGAAAATTGAACAGGTGTATGACGAAACCGTCTATATAGATAGTGCAATTGAACTGTTACGTAACAACTTAGGCATTGGTGTTTTACTTGCGGTGGTCATTTTATGGTGGTTTTTAAGAAAACTACGCGCTACTTTAATCGTCACCATAACTATCCCCTTGTGTTTACTAGTTACCTTTATGGTGATGCGAGCTACTGGTCGCACCATGAATGTCATTTCACTCGCCGGCATGGCCTTTGCGGTCGGTATGGTAATGGATGCTGCAATCATTGTGTTAGAAAATATTGTGCGCATGCGTGAACGTGGCATGTCTGCCATGCAAGCTGCTTTAGAAGGTACACAGCAAGTATGGCCTGCCTTGCTTGCGTCTACACTCACTACGGTGGCAATTTTTTTACCAATCATTTTTTTAAAAGATCAAAGTGGTCAATTATTTTCTGATCTTGCAATAGCCATCTCAGCAGCGATCGCAACTTCATTAGTTGTTGCATGTATTGTTATCCCCACAGCAATGTACAAGTTCACTGCTAATATAGAGC
>JABDMD010000033.1 GCA_013001685.1 Gammaproteobacteria bacterium
CGTAATGGCAGAAGTGGCATTCGCTCATTTTCTGTAAGTGGCCGAGTTAAAATACCAGGTGTGCATATCACGGATGCTGGTATTACCATAAAAGAATTAATTGAAGAGCATTGTGGCGGCATGCTGGATGGTCATGAGTTTTACGGTTACTTTCCAGGTGGTGCCTCGGGCGGAATTTTGCCTGCCTCAATGGGCGAAATCCCACTAGATTTTGACACTTTGAATGAACACGGTTGTTTCATCGGTTCAGCTGCGATAATTGTTTTCTCAGACAAAGATAAAGCGCGAGACCTTGCACGCAATGCAATGAGTTTCTTTGCACATGAGTCTTGTGGCAAGTGTACGCCTTGTCGTGTCGGCACTTCAAAAGCAGCAATGTTAATGGAGAAACCAAAATGGGATCAGCCGTTAATGCAAGAGCTTTCACAAACCATGAATGACGCATCAATTTGTGGTTTAGGACAAGCTGCATCTAATCCGATGACATCCGTAATAAATTTTTTCCCTAAAGAATTAGACTAGAATTAACAAAGGAATGTTGGAGTAACTTTAATGGCCGCAAATCCAGAACATTTACAGGATTTTAAAACTATAGCCTTTTCACTTAATGGTGAAACAATAAAAGCCTATGAAGATGAATCGATCCTAGAAGCAGCTCGTCGTCATGGCGTAGATATTCCGCATTTATGTTACAAGTCTGACATGCGTGCTGATGGCAACTGTCGTGCATGCGTAGTAGAAATTGAAGGTGAACGCGTATTACAACCTTCTTGTGTACGCACACCCACCGAAGGCATGGTGGTACACACAGATAATGACCGCACAATACATTCTCAAAAAATGGTGTTGGAATTATTGCAGTCCGATATGGCTGAAAGCCAATACACACTGAATAGTGAACTTGATCAATGGTCACAAAAATTAGAACTGGGTTTACCACGTTTTGAATCACGACAAAATCCAGAACCAGATTTATCTCACCCTGCTATTGCAGTTAATTTGGATGCATGCATTCAATGCACTCGTTGTGTTCGCGCCTGCCGTGAAGTGCAAAACAATGATGTGATTGGTTATGCCAATCGTGGTTCTCATTCTGAAATCGTATTTGATATTCAAGACCCTATGGGTGATAGCACATGTGTTGCATGTGGTGAATGTGTACAAGCCTGCCCTACTGGTGCATTGATGCCATCCAATAAACTTGGTTTGCTAAAACCAGATCGCAAGGTTGAATCAACTTGTCCTTATTGTGGAGTGGGCTGCTTACTTACTTACAATATTAAAGATGAAAAAATTATTTATGTAGAAGGGCGCGACGGCCCAGCAAATAAGAGTCGTTTATGCGTTAAAGGCCGTTATGGATTTGACTACGTTCATCACGATGGCCGTCTTACTAAACCATTAATACGTAAGCCCGGCGTAGTGAAGATCACTGATATCGAATCATTATCTTACAAAGACATTGGTAAGTATTTCCGTGAAGCAAGCTGGGAAGAAGCATTAGACTTTGCAGCAAAAGGTTTAGTAGATATTCGTGATGAACATGGACCAAATGCTTTAGCTGGTTTTGGTTCTGCTAAAGGTTCCAATGAAGAAGCGTATTTATTTCAAAAGCTTGTTCGCACAGGATTTAAAACCAATAATGTAGATCACTGCACACGCTTATGTCACGCATCATCCGTGGTTGCCTTATTAGAAGGTTTAGGTTCAGGTGCGGTATCGAATCCTGTAGAAGATGTTGCCAAAGCAGATGTAATTCTCATTATTGGTGCCAATGCAACGGAGAATCATCCGGTTGCAGCAACCTTTATCAAAAATGCCAAGCGCAATGGATCTAAATTAATTGTAATGGACCCAAGACGCACTGACTTAGCACGTCATGCAGATTACTTCTTACAGTTTAAGCCTGATACAGATGTTGCCATGCTCAATGGCATCATGAATTCAATTATCAAACAAAACTTACTTAATAAAGATTTCATTAAAGATCGCACCGAAAATTTTGCAGACTTTGCTAAACATATTCTTAAATACACTCCAGAGAGTGTAGAAAAGATTTGTGGCATACCTGCTGAAACCTTACATGAAGTTGCAAAAGTATATGCCAGCTCCAATGCATCGATTATTTTCTGGGGTATGGGTGTTTCACAACACATTCACGGCACCGATAACGCTCGCTGCTTGATTGCCCTTTCGATGATGACAGGACAAATTGGTAAACCAGGAACAGGTTTACACCCACTTCGCGGACAGAACAATGTACAAGGCGCATCAGACGTGGGATTAATCCCTATGGTATTCCCTGATTACCAACGTGTTGACAATCCTGAAGCACACGCTCGTTTTGAAAAGCTTTGGAATACAGAATTAGATGACAACCCTGGTTTAACTGTTGTAGAAATCATGCATGCTATTTCTGATGGTAAATTACACGGCATGTATGTAATGGGTGAGAACCCAGCTATGTCAGACCCAAATCTAAATCATGCGCGCAAAGCATTAGCATCGCTAAAGCATTGTGTAGTGCAAGAAATATTCATGACGGAAACGGCTTGGTTTGCAGATGTAATTTTACCAGCTTCAGCATTCCCAGAAAAAACTGGCACCTTTACCAATACTGATCGACGCGTACAACTTGGTCGACAAGCTTTGATGCCACCAGGTGAAGCGAAACAAGATTTATGGATCATCCAAGAAATTGCCACACGTATGGGCCTCACCGATTGGAAATATCATTACCCTTCTGATGTGTTTGATGAAATGCGCCAAGGTATGGATAGCATTAAAGGCATGACTTGGGACAGACTAGAAGAACAGCATTCGATAACCTATCCATGTGAAGAAGAGAATGACCCCGGCCAAAGTGTAATTTTCACTGACGACTTCCCTACAGAAAATGGCAGAGGTAAGTTTGTGCCCGCTGAATTTACTAATGCAGATGAATTACCAGATGAAGAATATCCGTTTGTATTAGTCACTGGACGTCAATTAGAGCATTGGCACACTGGTGCGATGACACGTCGTGCAACCATGCTGGATGCTATTGAACCAGTACCTGTTGCCAGCATTAACGTATCAGATTTAGACAAGATTGGTGCTAAGGGAGGCGACAAGATTAAGCTTGCTTCACGACGTGGTGAAATTGAATGTTTTGCAAGAATTGATAATGGCATTAGCCCAGGGCAAGTCTTTATGCCATTCTGTTATCGAGAAGCAGCGGCGAACTTATTGACTAACGAGGCTCTAGATCCTTTTGGCAAAATCCCTGAATTTAAGTTCTGCGCACTACAGGTAAAACCCGTCACTCATTAGCCACTATATGCACCTTAGTCAACTTACCCCCTAGGCACTATTGAAGCAATCTCTTATATAGGCCAGAATCCGGCGCTTTCCCGGTGTTCGAAGCATTTTATTGATAAATGGGAGCAATTTAGGCTGCCTTGATTCACACAATCAAGTAGACTTGCGTCCCTATTTAACACTTCAATTTATATCCAGAACTTATTGAATATATTACATAAAGGCAAAGGTAATGAGCGATCTATCTAAATACAGAAACATTGGCATCTTCGCGCACGTGGATGCGGGTAAAACCACAACCTCAGAACGCATCCTCAGCCTTACCGGAAAAATTCATAAAATTGGCGAAGTACACGATGGTGAAGCGACCACTGACTTCATGGACCAAGAGCGTGAGCGTGGCATTACCATTCAATCAGCTGCTACTAGCACCTTCTGGAAAGACCACCGCTTAAATATTATCGATACTCCAGGACACGTTGACTTCACCATTGAAGTATACCGTTCACTAAAAGTGCTTGATGGTGGCGTAGGTGTTTTCTGTGGCTCAGGCGGTGTAGAACCACAATCTGAGACCAACTGGCGTTATGCTAACGAATCTAAAGTTGCGCGTATTATCTTCGTCAATAAGCTAGATCGTCTAGGCGCAGATTTTTACAGCGTTGTTGATCAAATCAAAAACGTATTAGGTGCAAAGCCATTAGTAATGACCTTACCTATCGGTACTGAAGATAACTTCGTAGGTGTGGTCGATTTATTAACACGCAAAGCATGGATTTGGGACGGTTCAGATGACCCTATGAAATACAAAGAAGAAGATGTTCCAGAGGATATGAAAGAAAAAGTGGAACAATTTCGAGAAGAGATGGTTGAAATCGCGCTTGAACAAGATGACGACGCAATGGGAAAATACTTGGACGGCGAAGAGCCAAGTATCGAAACATTAAAAGCTTGTATTCGCAAAGGTACGATTGCACTTGATTTCTTCCCTACCTATTGCGGCTCAGCATTCAAGAATAAAGGCGTTCAACTCGTACTCGATGCGGTGGTGGATTACCTACCAAGCCCTACAGAAGTACCACCACAACCTGAAGTAGATTTAGAAGGTAATGAAACTGGAGAATTTGCTGAAGTTGATATAGACAAACCACTACGCGCGTTAGCATTCAAAATTATGGATGATCGCTATGGCGCATTAACCTTTATTCGAATTTACTCAGGTAAGTTAGATAAAGGCATGACTGTAATGAACAGCTTCACAGGCAAAACTGAGCGTATTGGCCGAATAGTTGAAATGCATGCCGACTCTCGTGAAGAATTAGAATCTGCACAAGCTGGTGACATTGTTGCAGTTTTAGGCATGAAAAATGTACAAACCGGTCATACACTTTGTGATCCAAATAAACCTGCAACTTTAGAACCAATGGTATTCCCTGACCCGGTTATCTCCATGGCTATTTCGCCTAAAGACAAAGCTGCATCAGAAAAAATGGGTGTTGCACTAAGTAAGATGGTTGCTGAAGACCCTTCATTCCATGTACACACGGATGAAGAAAGCGGTGAAACTATTCTCAAAGGAATGGGAGAGCTGCACTTAGATATTAAGATCGATATTCTAAAACGCACACATAGTGTTGAAGTAATTGCCGGTGCGCCTCAAGTAGCTTATCGCGAAACGATTACGCAACGTGTTGAAGATTCTTACACGCATAAGAAACAATCTGGTGGTGCTGGTCAATTTGGTAAAATTGATTACGTTATTGAACCAGGTGAAGCAGGCAGCGGCTATGAATTTGAATCTAAAGTTACTGGCGGTAATGTTCCTCGCGAATTCTGGCCGGCAGTTCAAAAAGGATTTCAAATGATGATGGATGAAGGAATATTAGCTGGCTATCCGTGCCTTGATGTGAAAGTTACCTTGATGGACGGCGCTTTCCACGCTGTGGATTCTTCCGCAATCGCATTCGAACTTGCAGCAAAATCTGGCTTTAGACAATCAATTCCCAAAGCAGGCCCACAGTTACTAGAGCCTGTAATGAAAGTTGATGTGTTCACACCGGAAGATCATGTAGGTGACGTAATTGGTGATTTAAACCGACGTCGCGGCATGATTAAGTCTCAAGATGCTGGTGCTACCGGTACTCGCGTTAAGGCTGACGTACCTTTATCTGAAATGTTTGGCTACATTGGTGACTTGCGTACCATGACATCGGGTCGTGGACAATTCTCAATGGAATTCTCTCACTATATGCCTTGTCCTAAAAATGTAGCAGAAGTTGTTATTAAGCAAGCTAAAGAGCGTGCTGAAGCCAAAAGCAAGTAACAAACATACTTTGTTGCAAAGCAAACCCGCTTAGCGCACCTGTCTAAGCGGGTTTTTTTATGGAAATGACAACATAGTCGTGGCTACACATTCTATCACTCCGTTACCAGTAAAAACTGATGTAGTTATTATCGGCGCTGGTGCCGCTGGACTGATGTGCGCTATTCGTGCAGGACAACGCAGCAGAAGAGTTTTACTGTTAGATCACGCCAATAAAGTTGGTAAAAAAATACTTATGTCTGGTGGAGGTCGCTGCAACTTCACCAATATTTATTGTGAGCCTGATAATTTTCTTTCTAATAATAAAAACTTTTGCAAGTCTGCTCTCTCTCGTTACACATCTTATGATTTTATTGAGTTAGTACGTAAGCACAATATTCCTTATCACGAAAAAAAATTAGGGCAACTATTTTGTGACAATAAATCAAAAGATATTCTGGAAATGCTATTAAAAGAATGTAATCAAGCAGGTGTAGATATACACACACACTGCACAACTGAACAAATCAAATCATTAGAGAATGGTTTCAAAATCGAAACGTCATTAGGTACTACCACATGCCAATCTTTAGTAATTGCTACAGGTGGACTATCTATTCCAAAAATGGGTGCTACAGGCTTTGCTTACCAAACTGCAAAACAATTTGGATTAGAAGTGCTACCAACTCGCGCAGGTTTGGTGCCATTCACATTAAACCAACCTATTCTTGATATTTTATCTCAACTCAGTGGCAGTTCGACGAAAGTGATCGTTACATGCAATTCAATGAGCTTTAGCGAAAACTTGCTATTTACTCATAGAGGGCTTAGCGGGCCGGCAATGCTTCAAATATCTTCCTACTGGAATCAAGGTGATGAACTAACTATCAACTTGTTACCTAAAATTGATTTGTTTAAATATCTTAAAGACCAAAAGTCAGAACGGCCAAAGGCCGAGTTAAAAACACTTCTAGCCGTCCATATGACAAAGAATATTGCTCAGACACTTATACAATTATGGTTTGCAGAAAAAGATTATAATGACAAACAAATTAGTCAGTACTCCAATCAAGAATTACAATACATATCTAAGCAGTTTCATAACTGGGTAGTTAAACCCAATGGTACTGAGGGCTATCGCACTGCTGAAGTAACATTAGGTGGAATAAACTGTAATGAGATATCTTCTAAAACCATGCAAGCTAATAAACAAGATAATTTATATTTTATCGGTGAAGCAATTGATGTGACTGGCCACTTGGGAGGTTTTAATTTTCAATGGGCTTGGGCTTCAGGTGCCGCAGCAAGTGAATTTGTGTAGCAGCTAAATCTGACTAGCTAATGTTCGCTATTTACTGTTGAAGTATCACAAATAATCATACCAATCTGAAAACACTTGCTGTATCGCTTGGCTTGCTCGACGCGCTTAGCAGTACTAGGATGTGTCGAGAGATAATCTAATATACCACCTTCATCCTCTTCACTTTTCTCATCATTAATTTCCTCTATACTTTCTGTGATCCGATTCATGATATCTGAAAAAGCTTGTGGATCTATTTTTGCAACCAACATATGCTCAAACGCATACAAATCAGCTTCAGTCTCATGATTACGCGAATAGTTAGTACTCACAAGCAGCGAGCCTAAGCCCACGCCCATGTCAGCGAGACCATTGTTATCACCAGTTATTAACATTACTGCAGTAGTTACAAATGCACTTTCAATAACCATTTCTAGTGTATGACGACGCACAACATGTCCCATCTCATGCAAGAGCACAGCATCTATTTCATCTTGGTTCTCGCTCAACTTAACAAATTCATCAGTGAGTATGATATCGCCTGATGGTAAAGCAAGAGCATTTGGAATACCCGTTTCACCATCATTCCATTCACGGAAATGAAGTTTGTAATTTATTGAGTTATTTTTTTCATCTAACGGAATGAGCGTTGACCTAAAATGCTCACGTATATGTTCAATTTTCTCTACATCGAGTTTGCTTTCTTCGAACATATACTTATCTAAAAACTTTAGAGTCTCTCCTGCTATCAGCTCATTGGTTTTTTGTGGCAAGGCATGAGCAATTTTAGTGCTCGCCCATGGCACACCCCATTTGAAAAACGAAAAGGCGAAAGTAATTGTAAGAAGCGTTGCAATAGCCACTAAACCAATATGCGATTCTATGGCATGGATAAAGTTATTAAGTTTAGTATGATCCTTGAATAATCTATCAATAGCATCATTATCTTGACTAGCAAAAATAGAGCCATCTTCAAGTGTTATTTTACGTTCTACATTTCCCAAACGATCACTGACTTGAAGTGATTGTAATTCTCCTGAATAGGTCCGGCCACCATCAATTTCTAGCCGGTAGTCATCATCTTCAATATAAAGTGCAGCAACTGATTGTGCTGCACTTCCTAGGCTATGCCATTTCCCGTGGATTATCAATTAAAAACCAATTCCAACATCTACATCAAATGCATCACCAATTTGCTCACCTAATGACGATTGCTGCTTTTGTTTTTGAGTAAGATATTCATCAAATCCATGATTAGTATTGACTTGAGAATTTTCAAGTATCAACCTAGCCATTCTAACTTTTGCCCATGGCACCCCAAACCCCAAGGTAAAAATAATGATAATGAAGTTAGTGATCATTACCCATGCAAAAGGTCTTGCTTTAAGTGTTGAAGCAAAAGTAATTTTATTATCTAAATTAGAATTATCATAAATATACGTTCGTTGTCTTGTATACAAATAGGCCACAATAAGTAGACTGACAATAATAAATCCAAGATAAACAAGTCCAATCAGCATCCCTAAGCTACCCGCTAATGCCATTTGCATTGCTTCAGGATCTTGTAGACTATCTTTCAGCTGGAGAATCTCATTCGCAATACCTGTAAATCCTGCGATTACCGCAACAATTACCAAAAGCGCAATCATAGCCAATATGCTCAAGCCAACCGATTTTAGTAATATCATTGCGAATTTTTTAGTTTCTACATTAGTGGAAAATTCTCCCTGACCATAACGATAGCCGTTGATTGCATAGCTTGTATTTCTCTTTTTAAGAAAAGCAAATAGGAAAAATGCCAAGACTATAAAAGCAATTACAGCAACCAGGATAATAATTCCTAGCAATGCATTCATTTGTAGACCCAACATTGGAATCACAATGGCTAAAGCTATTGGCAAGCCATATAAAGCCAGAAAACATACAATGGGTAATAAAAGGTAATTAATATATGCACCACCCAAGATACCATCAAAACCAAATCTAACATTGCTAAAACTTGTCATGCGCATATTGAATTTTATGCTTCTCCAAATAATCCACGGCAATGCTAAAATAAACAGTAGTGCAACAATTAGACTGCCTATAGGAGAGACATTTTGAATAATCACAAAAACAATAAATATTGCCATTGCAATTAAGTAACCTATAAATAGTTGTTTACCTGTTGCATGATATTCAAAATTTCTCCCCTCAAGATTACTGTTTGCAGCAAAGTATCTTCGATTACGTACTTTTGCCCATGGATAGTAAAGCCCTAAAGTTACGATTGTAAGTAATATATTTACTATCCAAATTTTAAAATATTCAAATCCACTACCTGCAAAGCTCAATGCTTTCATTGCTTTACCCCTTAGTTCAATGTTATAAATTTTTCTGATTGAAATTTTTAGTTCTGATTATTGACTTCGTTCTTGCGCGAGACCAACTCGATATGAATCAAATATACCGATTAACCAAGCAATTATTAAAATAACAGTTGCAATATTGATTGCCTGAACTTCTTCAGGTGTTTGATATGTTGTAATTAAATTTCTAATAACAGACATATCTGGTTGAACTTCCCCATTGATAATTTTTTCACTTATAAGCATTGCCTTAGTAAAGGCATTTGATATCAGTATATAAAGTGAAGCTGATGCAGCAGCAAGTAGAATTAAACTAGGAACATATTTCTTCAAAAGAATATGTCCAGCACCAGGATATACCAAGGTAGATAGCAATACTGCTTTCATAGATCTTTTCATTATTTGTATACGATAAGATCGCCTTAGATTAAGATAATATTAACTATATATTTGGTATTTTTGAGACAGGTCTGCGATACCCTTTGATCTTCATCATAATGCTCTTAAGTAACGTATCCTAAAATATCAATGATTTTGAATCTGCCTTTTTGCCCTTTATTTCCGCAATCCCACACCCTAAATACTTGCAATATTGAATGCTGTATTAGCAAAAAGTCTACCTACACATACTGAGCATTTCCAACAAACCGTCATGCAGGAATTACATTTCGTCTAATTAACAGCTCATATCTCCATGCATAACACATGATAATGATTGAAATTGCCATTTAGATCATTATCAACCATTATTCATAACCATAATTTAAGGGAAATTTCGAATTAAAAAATGAATAGTCAGCACGTATCTATACAAAGAATTATAGCTGTTGCCTGGGCAATTATTGGATTGATTTTATTACTTGGCTTTGCATGTTGGCGCTTGTCTGCTTATACCATTGAATCATTTTCAATGCCGCTAAATTGGATGCATTGGGTAGTGTTCTTTGGGTGGACTATATTTATGGCGCATGGCGAAGGCTATAAAGGTTTTCAAAAAAAATTCTCGCCTCGTTTTGCAGCCAGATGTAAATATTTACTCACTAATGCTTCGTGGCTACAAACTATATTAGCCCCTTTATTCTGCATGGCCTACTTTCATGCACCAAAGAAACGAGTAATTGCAACTTGTGCACTTACTGCAATGATTATAGTTTTCATATTTACCTTTCGCTTAATTCCTCAACCATGGAAAGGTTTGCTGGATTTCGGCGTAGTGTTTGGGTTAGCTTGGGGAATAATCTCAACTCTATATTTCAGCTTTAAGGCTTTTACAGACGAATCTTTTGCATGGGATAACGAAGTGCTCGTCGCATCTTGAACTATTTTTGATACGAGCTATCAAATCACTCAAAGCATACAATTAGTAATTATTTTTGGAAAATTAAATGTTTATAGCGATGAATCGATTCAAAATTATTCCGGGGAATGAGGAGGAATTCCTAGATATATGGAGGAATCGTGAAACTTTTTTAGATGAAGTGCCTGGCTTTAAAGAATTTCATTTACTTATAGGACCCAAATCGGAAGAATATTGTTTATTTGCTTCACACTCTATCTGGGACACTAAACAAGCATTTGAAGATTGGACCAAGTCCGAAGCTTTTCGCAAAGCCCACGCCAATGCAGGTAATATAAAACCCGTTTATATTGGCAAACCTGAATTTGAAGGCTTTGAAGTTGTCCTTTAGCATATAAATTCTAAACATGCTGATTCGCTCTAATTTTCTTTTTCTATCGATTCTATTGCTGTACTCGTTTAATTCTTTTGCCGGCAGTCCGCTAGATACTCTTAAAACATTACCCTCTTCTTCACTACTGCTTGTTGATGAAAACAAACAAGTCCTACAAACAAAAAATGCAGAACAACTATATATTCCCGCATCTACAATAAAAGTTCTTACCTCTCTTATTGCACTTGATCACTGGGGAAATGATTATCGATTTAAAACCGATTTTTATTTTGATCATGTAACTAACAGCCTATGGATTAAAGGCTATGGCGACCCATATCTAGTATCAGAAGAGTTAGACATTATCGTTAACAAAGTAAAACAAGAAGGGATTAGCGCACTTGACGGAATTGGTATTGATAATAGCTATTTTAGTAAGACCATTAGTATTGATGGACAAGGTAATTCACTAAATCCTTACGATGCAACTTTAGGCGCCACAGCGGCTAACTTTAATACTATTAATATTCGTGTATATGAAAACTCTATTAGTAGCAGTGAAACCCAAACTCCGTTAACACCTCTCGCTAATGAACTGGCAAAAGGATTATCGATTGGGACTCACCGTATCAATTTAGGTGACGCGGAATATGGACCTAGGTATTTCTCAGAATTACTAAAAGCTAAATTAAACCTATCAGAAATTCCAACTGACGCACTTTTCCAAAGTGGGAGAATACCTTCCACTGCTGTTCTACTATTTACGCATCAGAATAGCAAAACACTGGAACATGTCATTTCTTCAATGCTGGAATTTTCCAATAACTTCATTGCTAATCAATTATTTCTTGCTTTAGGTGCAGTAATTCATGACTCTCCCGCTAACTTAGAAAAGTCACAAGCTGTGGTAAGCGATTATATAAAGGATAATTTTAACTGGACTGATTACATCATCATTGAAGGTGCTGGATTATCGAGACAAAATCGAATGAGCGCACTACAGTTGATTGATATATTAGATAAATTCAAAGCCTATCGTCATCTAATGCCTGCACAAACACAGGATATTTTTGCCAAGTCTGGCACTTTAAAGAATGTTAGCACCTATGCTGGCTACATAAATCGAAACGATAGTTGGACACCTTTTGCAATCATGATCAATCAACGTGTAAGTTTCAAATTCCGAGAAGAAGTTGCACTTGAATTGCTAAAGACACTATA
>JABDMD010000048.1 GCA_013001685.1 Gammaproteobacteria bacterium
TGTGTATATCGCGAGAATAAATTCAATTGGCACAAACACGTCCATTGAACTGCCATCAAACCTAGCATCAAAGCTAACCGCTTCAATTCCTAAATCGAGCGACTGCACTGCCGATGGTCCAAGATTGAGAACAATTTTTCCATCTTCTTCAAATTGACGTGGGATTATGACTTGATCATTTCTTGTATCAACAAGAACATAGGGTGTCATACCATTATCTACAATCCATTCGTACATTGCTCGTAATAAGTATGGTCGACTAGAGGTCATAGGCAGAATCAGTTTGCAGATAGTTATGCCGACTAGTATAGCTTGGTAGTGGTTACTTTACCTATCAACTAACCGGGCCACATTTCGACTTCTTCTTCAGACAAACTGCTTCTGAAAGAGGGTCGGTCAAATACGCGCTCAGCATATTGCATGATCGGTTTAGCGGTAGCACCTAGCTTGATTCCAAAATACGGCAATCTCCAAAGTATTGGTGCGATACTACAATCTACCAAACTGAACTCATCGCTAAGAAAATAAGGTTTAGCGCTGAATACTTCAACGGTAGAAAGAATGCTTTCCTGTAAAGATTTTTTAGCAGCACCAGAAACACTGGTATCACTTGAATTTATTTCGTTTAATGGTGTATACCAATCTTTTTCGATATGGAATAACGCTAAGCGTGATTTAGAGCGCGATACTGGATCCACGGGCATTAGTGGTGGATGTGGGAAACGCTCATCAAGATATTCCATGATTACACGCGCGTCATATAGAACTAACTCACGATCGATTAAGGTTGGCACAGCGTTATATGGATTTAAATCAAGCAAGTCTTCAGGCTTGTTGTTAGGATCGATATGAATCACATCAACGGTGATATCTTTTTCTGCTAATACAATGCGAGTTCGATGACTCTGCGCGCAATGTGGATCTGAAAATAAGGTCATTCCAGAACGTCGGTTTGCTACTAAAGCCATGAGTTTCTCTTTTTATGTGTTTCGTTATGGATTAAACGGTACTTAGTGTACGTCTTGCCAGTAATTTCTTTTCAAGAAGTAAGCAAGTATTCCTAATATACCCAGGAAGAAGAGTACCCCTACTCCTACTTTTTTACGTATTAGTTGAGCAGGTTCACTAAGATACGCCAAGAAATTAACGATATCTGTTACCACTTGTTCATATTCTTTGTCACTAAGCGCTCCCGGCTTAACGGTCTCAAACTTGTCAAATGCTTTGTGCTCAACACCATCTGTACTTGGCTCAACATGAAAATCGGCACGTTGCAGACCTTGCAAGTCAGCCAAAACATGCGGCATAGCTGTATTTGGCAAATAGAGATTATTCACGCCGAATGGACGGTGATCATCCACATAAAATGTTTTCAGAAATTCGTATACCGCCTGAGGACCAATCGCACGTACGTGAGTACTTAAATCAGGTGGATCCACACCAAGAAACCATTTCTGTGCATCTTCCCGCTTCATCGCTACTGTCATCAACTCACCAAATTTTTGGCCAGTAAAAATCATGTTATCGATCATCAGGTCTTCACGAATACCAAGATCATCGGCCACTCTTTTATAACGACTATGTTTTGCCGGATGGCAACTCAAGCAATAGTTAACAAAGTATTTTGCACCACGCTGCAATGAAGCTTTGTTATTTAGCTCAATATTTACTTTCCCAAACTGGTTCTTTTCATAAGCATGCTCACTGGCGCTCCACGCAGCGCTCATTACCAACATAGACAAAACAAATAAAAATAAAATTTTGTTTAATATCTTCATGATGTCACTCGCTCTGGTACTTGCTTTTCAGCATCCCAATTAGTGAACTGGGGTAACAATAAAGTAATGAACAAATAGGCAGCGGGTATCACCCAAGTTTTCCAAATCAAGTCAGGTTGCTCAGATGAGTTTACAAGAAAATCATATGCAGTTATTCCAACCAACAATACAATGAAACTACCTATCCAAAATCCGCCTGAACGAGGCTTGCTATAGGCCCACAGCACAAAGAAGAACAAGAAATACAATTCAGTAAAGCGTAACGCCAACTGTGAATATAAATCTGTTACTGGTTTAAGGCCCAAGTAACCCAATATGATAAAAGTAATTACAAAAATAATGAGATTGACCTTAAACAAGGTACTTCTATAGCGAATCGATTTAATCGGATTGCGATCAATCCAAGGCAACAAGAACAATACAACAATGGCCATCGCCATCATCATGAAGCCTAAGAATGGATCCGGTATTGCTCGTAATACAGTATAGAATGGTGTGAAATACCAAATCGGCGCAATATGATCAGGAGTATTTAATGCATTAGCAGGATCAAAATTAGCATGCTCTAAAAAGTAGCCATTCATTTCTGGCATGAAGAAAATCACAAACGCAAAGATAGCCAAGAAAACTACTGATCCCAGAATATCTTTAACAGTGTAATAAGGGTGGAACGGAATACCATCTAATGGAATACCATCTGCACCTTTTGTTTTTTTGATCTCAACCCCGTCTGGGTTGTTAGAACCCACTTCGTGTAACGCTAAGATGTGGCCAACTATTAGACCCAATAATGCTAGCGGAACTGCAATTACATGCAAAGAGAAGAATCGATTTAAGGTGGCATCAGAAATAACAAAGTCGCCACGAATCCACTCTGAAATCGCCTCACCAACAAATGGAATGGTATTGAACAAGTTAATAATTACTTGCGCACCCCAGTAAGACATATTCCCCCATGGCAAAAGGTAACCCATAAAAGCTTCAGCCATTAAAGCGACATAAATAAGCATGCCGAATAGCCAAATCAACTCACGAGGATGTTTAAATGAGCCGTACATTAAACCGCGAAACATGTGCAAGTACACAACGATAAAGAAGAATGATGCACCTGTTGAATGCATATAGCGAATTAACCAACCCCAATTCACATCGCGCATAATGTGTTCTACCGATGCAAACGCTAACTCTGCATCTGGCTTGTAGTGCATGGTTAAGAAGATGCCACTTAATATTTGAATAACTAAAACAAGTAGCGCTAAGGAACCAAAGAAATACCAGAAGTTAAAATTTTTCGGCGCGTAGTATTCAGATAAATGTTCTCTCATCATTTTGCTGAGAGGGAAACGAGCATCTATCCAACCCAATAATCCAGTTGATTGTTCGCTCATGCTTTAGCCTCGTCTTCAGTCATGCCAATCAATATTCTATTTTCAGAAATAAAATGATAAGGCGGTACTTCAAGATTTTTATTTGCAGGTACGTTTTTATACACACGACCCGCTAAATCAAAACGCGAACCATGACAAGCACAATAAAATCCACCCAACCATGTAGCACCCACTTCACCTGGTACAGGCTTAAACTCAGGCGAACATCCTAGGTGTGTACATATTCCTATAAGCACCAAATATTCATCTTTAATAGAACGAATTTCGTTTTGTGCAAAAGCAGGCTGTTGAGATTCCTCAAGTGAATCAGGATCACGTAGCTTCTCTGTAAGCTTTGGCAATGTTTCTACCATTTCAGGTGTACGTCGAATAATCCAAACTGGTTTACGACGCCAGATTTCTTGAATTTGCTGCCCGGGCTCCATTTTGCTTATGTCCACTTCTACCGGAGCACCTGCTGCAAGCGCACTGGCACTGGGATTCATGCTTGATAAAAAGGGCCAAATTGCAACTGCTGCACCAACGCCACCAACAACGGCTGTGCCGGTAGTTAGCGCCTTGCGACGACCCGGGTCAATGTTGTCTTTTGCCATGTACTAACTCCCTTCGCTTTGTCTCAACGAAGTACTATGATTTAGTTTAATTTGAATAATGAAATAACGATTTTTTTTAAAAGAATTGCGCACAGAAATCCACATAAGAATGCCGGCCCACGAAAGACGCGTAGGATGGCGCAAGAACTGATTTTCGTCAAGTAGAAGTTAAAAAAATGCTTTGATTACGCGGGGTTATCCACATCTAAAAATTCGTGTTCTATCCCAAATTGTTTAGCTAAATGCTCCGCTAATGCCTGCACGCCATAACGCTCGGTTGCATGATGCCCTGCAGCAAAATAGTGTATTCC
>JABDMD010000065.1 GCA_013001685.1 Gammaproteobacteria bacterium
CATTGTCAGAGATATGCCAGGTAACATCACGGACTTTTTCATACTTAGGTGGATAGATGTCGCCATTATGAAAAACCACCTTATTGTTGTCGCGAACATTGGAAAAAAAGTGTTCATGGTATTCACCGATAGGCATTACTGTGGTTGAGCGTTCGATTTTTGTATTATCAGCAAGTGATAATGTGGCTTCTGCGATAACACCGATACCCCCATACCCACCAATGGCAGCAAAAAATAGTTCTTGGTTTTCGTTGCGACTGGCAGTAACTATTTTTCCATCCGCAAGTACTAGCTTGATGCTTTTTACCGAATGTACTAATGGGCCTTCACCTATATACCGTCCATGTACATTTACACTTAAGGAACCTCCCACAGTGAAATTGGCGTAGGTCTGCATAATTTTTACAGAGAAGTTATGTGGGTCTATGTGTTCTTGAATATCTCGCCAGGTGATGCCAGCTTGTACGCTAAGTTGTTTATTATCTTTATCAAGATTAAGTACTTTATTAAATGCCCGCATATCGATATGCAGACTGTCTTGATAAGCTGTTTGACCGCCTTGGCTATATCTTCCACCACCGATGGAGATCGGGCCTTTGCTGTTTATGATCGCTGATGATATTTCTTTTAAAGAAGTAGGTTGCACGACTTTTGCCACGCGAATCGGATTCAGCCTAGTGACATCATTCACGACTAGTTTGTTTGTATACGGCTGGTAATCGCTATCACCACTAATTTGAATAACGATAGTGGCGGCGATTACCGTAATTATGGTCATAAAAAAGGCAGCTTTTATCAGCCTTCGTAAGCCTTTTGAGAAGAATTTCAATATAGTGCGCATGATGATGTACTGCTATGAATTAGCGATAGCGATATACTAGGTAAAGCATATGATGAATACTAGACGACAATTCTTACGAGCGCTTAGTTTGGCGATAGCCTGTGTACCATTTAAAGGCGTGCTGGCAAAGTCTGCAACACTCAGTACTAGTTTAGATGCTGGCGCTAGTAATTTTCGCTATATCTATGGCCACGATGACTATAAGACTCAATTCCATGATTTCTTAAGTAATGTCTTTCATTTATTTCCTGAAGATGAGATGCATCAGTTGATTGCTGAGGCATCAAAAGAATACCCAAGCGATGAGCAAATTTATAAAAATTTGCAGAGTGAAGTAGAAAATATTCAGCCGTTTTTAGCGGCCTTTACCTATGCTATTCCAGCACTGAAAAAACAAAAGCAAGTCATGGCCACGCAAACGCATGCGCTATTACCAGAGAAAAAACGCTATGAGGGCTATTTGGAAGTTGGTTCAACCGGTCGTTATTTAGATTCTCTAGAAGAAGTTTTAAATATTGAGGGTGATGTTTTTTATTTAAGCGAGAAAGCACCAACGTATTCATTTGAAGACATCATTGATCGTGGGCAGATATTTAAAGGCGGAGAGTTTATCTCACTGAATAATTATGCTTCTAATTTAACTAACACGGTACCTGCCAACTCAATTGATTTGGCAACTGTGTACATTGGATTCCATCATATACCTTTTGAACTTAGGGAAGAATTTATCACTTCGATTCGTGATGTAATGAAACCAGGTGCGAGTTTAATATTGCGTGACCATAATGCGCATAATGAGAAAATGATGAAAATAGTGGCACTGGCACATGACGTATTTAATATGGGCACCAATGAAAACTGGGAATATAACGCGCAAGAGCTGCGAAATTTTTATTCGCTCGAGACGCTTGATAAAATGCTTGTAGCGTATGGGTTTCTGTCTACAGGTGAAGCTTTATATCAAGAAGGTGACCCTACTTTAAATGCGTTAATGCATTACAAAAAAGTCTAATTTTTTAAACTTGTTACTCATTTCGAGTTAGCGATTAAATCTTTCTTAGCGGTACAATATTACTATGGCTGACTCTATAGAATCCTCGAAACAAGCTCTCAAAGAAGAAGTACTACATGCTGACTTGGCAGACCATGGTGGTTGTGCGAATTCAGAGCCTTTTGCATTGCGTGTGATGGGTGACAGCATGGAACCGGAATTCAAAGATGGTTGCATCATTATTATCGATTCTGCTGCTGCAGTGGAAAGTGGAAGCTATGTGCTCGCCATGGTGAATGAGGAATATATTTTCCGCCAATTCATCATCGAAGATGATCGTTACTATCTGCGTGCACTCAAACAAGGTTACGATGAGATTCCTCTTTCGAACAGAGATGCAGTACGAGGTGTTATCGTGCAACGAGCTGGGACCAGACGCAAAGATCACAAACATTATGTTTAGGAAGTTCTGATTTATCCTGACTAGTTCATTAAAAAATGATCTCAATGTGGCTCATGTATAAGGCCATACACATCGCTAATTTCGACATTTTTGCCTCGCCGCAAAATAAATCAGAGCTTCCTATTACATCTGAGATATCTATTTCTCTAGTTGCAAAATTTAATTCAGTTCCACTTGTCGTTTAATCTACTGCTTCCGCCTTCTGTCATGAAGGCATCAACGATCTGTAATAATTTATTAACTTTCTGTGTATAGTCTGCACCCCGTTAATTGATGGATAAGCCAAAAGTGTTGGGCTTAAGATTTTAAGAAACAAATTTTCAATGTGTCGTCGATTAACGACAGGTGATAGAAAATGGAACAGAGCCGCACATGAGTAGTGCAAATATATTGGCCCTAAAGAACGGAATAATTTGTAAGTGCTTGATAGTCCGCCTAATGAAAGATTGGCACAGCATTTGCAACTGTTTAAGTAAAGATGTTAATTGACGATATAACTTGAACGGTGATTGAAGGTGAAGGCGTAGTTGAAAGTTTAAGCTTATAAGAACATCGACTTTTACGAATAAAAAGTTTCATGTTGATAGTTTGAACTTGAAGTGTTTGGCCCCATCTAATAAGTGCTTAATAAATAATTTTTAACTATGTTTTTACTTTAACCCATAACTTTTAAAATAGAGGAACTTAACCATGACGAAAAATGTAGAGAATGCATTTGCATACAATGTATTAATGCCAGACGTACTGCTATTTGCAATAGGAATGTCAACCGCATTTGGCTTAATGCTATTAATCTTTTAATACCCTTTTAAATACGTAGATACTCCTCCCCCTTAACTACGTATCTCAGCCCCGTCTTTTGGCGGGGCTTTTTTATTCACAGTGATGTAATGTATGCCGGTAACGCAGGACGCAGTTACCGGGATTATTGAAGACAGTGCTGGCTCAAAAATTGCTATCGAACGAATGTCTTTTCTTCCAGCGATTTACGTTATCATCCACTTAGGAATAGGTCGTTTAGTCCACTTTGCAAATCTGGCTTTTTCTCCACGATAAAAATTTCTATAGGCCCTAACTGCATTGTTTTTGAATTTATAATTGTCAGGCATGGCTTGTGCAAATTCTGTTAGGCCTTTATCAGTAAAAATATATGTTTCGATTTCGGTCAAGACTTTTATCGAAGCGTGATCTCTGTCTTTATCGTAGCGATATATAAATTCTTTATTAAGTTCTATGGCAAGTTGTTTTAACCACAAAAAATTGCTGTAACTTTCTTCAACCCAAAGTACGCATGGGTGTTTAATGTGGGTAGATTTGTAGGGTGTTTGAAAGCCTTGCTTATTAAGCGAAGTGCACAGCATTTGCACACTTTCCAAAATCATTTTTGGGACATGTTGGTCGCAGTGGTACTGCGCACATTTTTTTATATTTTTGTCTAATACAAAAATATTCATACAGAATTTTATATGACTTCATGTATTAGTTGTAGTCTTCGTACAACGAAATTAGAAAAAGTGCTAGCGGATTTAAATCTTTGGGTTTAATTTCAATCTTAGCAATATTTTCGTCTGGATTTCTAAATTGTCCTTGGCGTGTACTGATCGACGCGGCTAAATAAAAGCTCATCACAGCATGCAAATCACTAATTTGTCCATTATGCATATATGGAGCGGAATGCCCCAGGTTACGCAAGCTTGGTGTTTTAAATCTTGCGACACTTTTTTGTAATATGTCATCCCTAGATTTGCATGCCACTATTCCATTTTGTATGCATATTATGTTGTATAGACTTTCTTGTGGCAGTGAATAATCGCTATTAAATAAAATATTCCATACACCAAGATCAGTTTTCATTGCATTCGTTTCAGAAGGCACACTTCTAAATATACCTTTTCTTTTAGGATGTTGCTGGGTTGCAGGTAAATAAAGGTCGGCTTTTTTCTCGCGTTGTGAAAGATTAGGAATTTTTAATTTATTGAAAGCGTTTTGCCCATGTAAGGCATCATATTCAACTTGTGTAATTCCGGTGTTGTGTACACCAAAGTCAGTGAAATGCGGCGCTGGGTGGCAAGCTACACAATTACCAACTGAGCCTTTTTCTTTTGTATTTTCTTCAGTTTGCTGCTTAAAGAAAATTTTCATACCAGCCAATTGTTCTGTGCCAAACTGGTAAGGCTGATCATGAAACTGAAATTCACCATCTACAGTATTAGGATTTTTTTCTACAAATTGAAGCTTATTTTGTCCCTTTAATTCATCAATTTGTTGTATTAGCCTTGTGCTGTAATCGAAGTTGCTTTCGTTTTTATCTGCATGGCTAGGCAAGTCATTTAATTTTAAAAATAAATCATAGGGTGAAAAGATGGATTCATCTTCAGCAAACACTAGATCTTCTACGTAAATTGCAATGAAGTTTGCAGTTGCTTCAAAAACTTTATCGCAACTGACTTTATGCACATCTATTCTTAATTCTTTAGGAATTAAGAATGCGTCTTCAATAGAATCACCATTTGCCTTACTACCGGCATACGCATCTGTGTACGAAAGTTCGCCAAACTCTTTGGCTAGTTCGTTATTGCCGTTGTCTTCGCGCACTACTTTGCATATATGTTCAATGGCAATGTCTTTTTCGCCAGGTAGCCAACCTAAGTTCCTACCAGTTATGGTGTCGCGTACTAAATGTTCTAGTGAATGAAATTCACCGTCAAAATGTAATAGAAAATCTCTGCGTGGAAGGGATGCATCGACTAATGCTGGAGAATTTCGAACAGTAACTACTTTGCCATCGTCTCGTGTTGGCAATGGGCTGCGCGATGCAAAGTCAGAGTAGGAGCGCATGCCAAGTTCAGATTGTTCCAGATGTTCATCGACTAGATGACAACTTCGACAGCTGAAGCTTTGCCCTGCATAGAGACTGTCTGTAAACGGAATTTGGTAAGGGGGTAAGCCGAAAAAACGAACGGTTTTTTCTAACGCGGGATCGCCTTGTGATAGAGGCAAATTCACATCAGCATCATTATGAGCTGCAAAAAATTGTGCAAAACGCGTTTCTAAGAACAGGCGCTCACCTAACATAATTTCTGCAGGATCTAGTTCTTCTGCATGTACGATTACTGCATATAGGAAGAATAGTGCGGTTATAGCTATGATTTTCATATATTTTCTAAATAATAATGATTATCATTCATATTTAAATACTCTTTTGGGCATATTCGTTATTTTGATGAATAAATAACTCGTATTACCCGAATATTCTAAGGGTTATTAAAGTTATATAAATATCAATTTCACTAAGCAGGTTGAGCTTATAAATGTAAATCTTTCGTTAACTTAAAAGCAATTTAACTAGATTAAATATTTTTATTTGAGTTGTTTGTAGTTTTTTTTGAGAAATTTTATGTGCTTTTTCTATGCTTCAAAAGAAACCACATTCTGTGAGAACAACTTAGGCATATTTTTATTTGAAAATTATTTTACGAACTATATGTCTGAGATAATTAGACATAGACCGATATTTTATGTTCGAGGTTTAATATGGCGAATTAAAACTGAAATACACGAACACCTGAAGTAATTAAATGCGCGGGCGAACAAGCTCAAGACAAATAAATATGTAACATCATATCTGTCGGTCATGTTTTAGTGCAGGTATCTTTTGACGAGCAAGTAAAACTTGTTGAACATCCACATCTGCGATGATGTAGCCAGGTTTTTCTCCAGCATCGACTAAAACAGTTCCCCAAGGATCTACAATTAAAGAATGGCCATAGGTTGTTCTTTTTCCCGGGTGTGTACCACATTGGCATGGTGCAAATACATAGCAACCTGTTTCAATTGCACGTGCACGAACCAATGTATGCCAATGGGCCATTCCCGTTGTTTTTGTAAAGGCAGCTGGGATGGCTAAAAAATTTGCTCCGGATTGAGCTAGTTGTCTGTATAGATATGCAAAACGTAAGTCATAACAAATTGACATTCCTAGCCGGCCCCATGGAGTAGATGCAAGCACGGGTTTGTCACCAGCCTCAACAGTTGCAGATTCTAAATAGGATTCTCCTTCGCTAAGGTTTACATCAAACAAATGAATCTTATTATATCTTGCTTCTACAGTTCCCTGATTATTTATTAAGTAAGATCGATTATTTACCTTATTATCATCGATTTTGATAGGTAGTGAGCCTAAATGCAGCCACACGTTTAATTGTTCAGCAAGCTTGTAAAAATGGGGAAGTGCAGGATGTTCTTCTTCATAGTACGAATGAGCAAGCATTCGATTATCGTCATTATCTACATAACAAAAATATTCAGGTAAGCAGATTAGATCTGCTCCTTCTGAATGTGCTTCGATAAGTAGCTGTGTAATATTATCAATGTTCTGGCGAATGTTTTCGCCAGCATTATTTTGAATGCAGGAAACCTTAAAAGTATTTTGCATTTCAGATTAAAGACTAGGTGCGGTAATTATACAGTATGTTGTGGGTATGGTAGAAACTACAGTTTTGATAATGCGCTGTCTCCAACGGGTGCCCCTTGAAATTCTACAAATGCATCTTTTAAACACGACCACATGTAATCTGTAGAGGCACTGTCAAATATAAGGTAAAAAGCGGGAGTGTTATTCATGTCGTTACGAATTATAATGCCGTTAATTCGTGCAATAGAAGTTTGCGCAATCGTACCATTCGGAAAAGATTTAAGGCGCAAATCTATTCCGCATATCTTTGCAAACATTTCAGTAGAAAACTTCCCCGTAATCATAAACCATGCTGATGAATTATTACGTGGTACTGAATAGCATTGAGCGGGTTTGTTCTTTGCATATTCATCTTCAAGTAAAATGCATTGATTTTGCTCACTGTGAATGTTATTTAAAATTAGCACTTCAGTATCTGAAAGTCGTGCAACTAATGCGCCATTACTTTGCAAATAGGCTTGGTTGTTAGATGCACCAATATTTAACCCTTGGGTTTTAGCCCAATGAATAGCTTGTTTACCTTTGTAACCGGATCTTGCAAATGGGGTTAAATCTACTAATCCCAATTGTTGAGCTTGTAAGGCTTCATCTTCAGCGCTATTCCCATAATTATCTACAAGTACTACGTCACGATGCTCGATAAAGTTTGCACCTTCCGCTAATAGCGTTCTGTAATGAGGGCTACGGATGAGGAAATGACTTGGGCTTGTTTGTGACATGACTACATTTCTTGGCGTTTATTTTCAGGATCATAAAAAGGCATCTCTACAACTTGAGCTTGTATTACCATGCCGCTAGATAGTTTTATACTAATTTGCATGCCTGGTTCGGTGTCTGCTTTTGCAAAAGCTAAGCCGATTATTTTATTTAAGCTAGGAGAATATGCGACAGAAGTAATATGCCCAACAATATTATTTCCATCCAGTATTATATTTGATTCTTTTGGAGATTCGTTTTGTGAAGCCTCGATTATAAATCCAACTAGTTTGCGATCAGAAGGGTGATTATCGATTAGTTGTAACGAGCGTCCTCCAACAAAGAAAGGTTTCTTTTTTGCAATGGCCCAAGTCATACGCACTTCTTGTGGAGTAGTCATGGCATCAGTGTCTTGACTGACGATGATATGACCTTTTTCTAAACGTAGTAATCGTTGTGCTTCAATTCCTACGGGTTGAATATTATGCTCTTTACCGACTTCTAGTAGTGCATCCCATAAAGCCTCACCTTGTGAAGCGGGAACATGTATTTCATAACCTAACTCACCGACAAAACCCACTCGTAATAAGCGAGCAGGAATGTGTGCAACAGTACCTTCACGTACTGCTAAATAAGGGAATCCTTCAGGTGAAAGATCGATGTCATTACAAACTTTATGTAATACTTCTCGAGAATTCGGACCAGCTATGTTTATACCTGCATACGCCGCAGTTACATTTGTAATATCTACATCCAATCGCCATTGAGTATTCCACCACAACATGGTGCGGTACACATTGTCTACACCACCGGTTGTTGCGGTAACATAAAAGTGTTCATCACTAAATCTACATGCGACACCATCGTCAATAATAGTCCCTGCAGGATTGGTCATTAATAGATAGCGAGACATTCCTATCTTTTGTTTTGCATAGGCAAATGTATACATGCGGTTTAAAAATTCTGCTGCATCGGGTCCGCGAACCTCAAGGCCACCTAAGGTGGATACATCTATTAATCCAACATTGTTGCGTATTACTAGATTCTCATCGCGTATGCATTGATCACGATTTTTAGGTTGACCGTAATAACCTGGTCGCCACCACACCCCAGCCGTTATCATTTGTGCACCAAGTTCTTTGTGACGGTGATGAATTGCAGTTAATCGCTCTGGTTCAAAGCTTCGTCCTGCAATGACACCAAGCTTTTCTGCACGAAACGGTGGACGTGCCGTGGTTACACCAACCTCAGCAACGCTGCGTTGTGTTTCATTAGCTACCAAGCGTGCAGTTGCTAGTGCTGAATGCCTGCCTTGTGAAGGACCCATGCCAACAGTTGAATATCTTTTTACTAATTCGATTTCCGAATAACCATCTTTGCAAGCATTGACGATATCTGCGTATTGCAAGTCTTCATCTAAATCTACAAACTCTTTTCCTTTTGGATGTGGAAAGATAGGCCATGGATGATTTCCATAAGTATTCGAAGTGGAAGACATTGTTTGCTGAGAAGTAATGCCTTTTGTATCTAGTCCTAAATTATCACAGACAGCTTTTCCAGTTTGATTTCCAGAATCTAATAATGAACTGAGTTTATTAAACCCATTAACTGCACCTGCTAAATGAAATGACTTGGGTAACTGACTTATCGAAAACCTTGCAGTCTCGTCATCATACGAAATTTTTCCGCCTGATTGAAGTGCGAGCTGATATGTGGGTGTGAATCCAATTGATACGCATAACAAGTCGCAATCAAAATGTTTGGATTCATTTTTGCATTGTCCTTGCCCAATAATTTCACGCAACTCGACACTTTGAATATGGTTTTTATCTGAACGTGCTGCAGCTGCATAAACAGTATGGCCTGCAAATATGGAAACTCCATTATTATTTATTTGTTCGTAAATTGGAGTTGCTATAGGCGAAGGGCGTAGATCAGCAATTGCAGCAATCTCTACACCATTTTCTAGTAAATCTAATGCAGTTGCGTAACCATCGTCATTCGCAGTGAGTATGACTGCACGTTGTCCTGGGCGCACAGCATATAAACGAATCAATCTTTGAGCGGCAGAGCCAAGTAATATTCCTGGTAAATCATTGTTATGGAAAATTGCGGGTTGTTCCATTTTCCCAGAAGCGAGCACCATTTCTTTTGCACGTAACTTATACATACGATTACCCTGAATAATGGGTAACCAATTATCTGCAAACCATGCATTGCAAACTGCATTGGTCAATACTTCGATATTTGGTTGAGCGACGACTGCTTCTAGTAATTCATTTCGCGTTGCTGAAGCTACTTTGCCTTCTGCATCGAAGCGGGAATAGTTAAGCGAACCACCTAACAGCGATTCCTGTTCAATAAGAATGACTTCCGTACCTGCTTTAGCAGCGATCAAGGCAGCGCTCAATCCTGCTGGCCCTGAACCAATTACGGCGACATCACAAAATTTATAGCATTTGTCAAAATAAGAATGTGGTGAATTAAAATCTATTTTTCCAAGTCCCGCACGTTTGCGCACTACTGGTTCCCAAAACTTTTGCCAAATGCCTTTGGGGCGAAAAAAGGCTTTATAATAAAAACCAACCGGCATGAACTTGCTGAACGCTCCCATATTAGCATTTTTGTCTTTTTCTAAACTGCCGTTGTAGTTTTGCCCACTGACTTGTAAGTTGGGTGTAATTTTACGACGGTCTGCAGCAACGTTAGGTTCGCCATCAAGTTGTACTAGTGTATCTGCTTCGAGTCCTGCCATAGACATCACACCACGCGGACGGTGATACTTAAATGAACGTGACAGTAGCCATACATTATTAGCCGCTAATGCGCTGGCAATGGTGTCACCAGCTAAACCGGTATAATTTTTACCTTCAAAACTAAACGTGATCGATTCATTATGATCAACATACAAACCAGTTGATGCAGGAAGACGGTTTATTTGGGTATCCATTTTATTTAAGTCTAGAATTCCACACGTTCTTTAAATATTTCATTTGCAGGATAAGTTTTTAGAATCTCATCAGTGATGGTATTTCGTTCGACAATAAACCAGTATGAAGTGGCTGCATGACACCACCATTCACGCACTACACCTGCAGTGTTATTAGACATCCACATATAATCAGCCCATTGCTCGTCACTCAATTCATTCGGGTTAGGCATATCAGTTACTTCGCCAAAACATATAAATTCTGAAATATTTCGAGGTCCATTTAATGGGCAGTTCAATATTTTCATTATTAATGGCTCGCAGCAGTTGCGCCTGCTTCGTTGGACAATTTAAAAGTTTTAAAACGATCGAGGTGAAATGGTTGAATCATTGCGGCGGTTTTTTCTTGCGCAATGGTTTCTGCCATACACTTTCCAGAAATTGGTGTAGCTTTGAATCCCCAAGTTCCCCAACCTGCATCTAGCCAGTAATTTTTCACCGGACTTTCCCCCATGATAGGGCTGTAGTCGGGCGTCATATCTGTAATGCCTGCCCACTGTCGTAATAATTTTAATTCTGCAAAAAATGGGAATAACTCAAGCGTGTGTGCAATGAGGCTTTCCTTAAGATCTAGTGTGGAACGTGTGGAATACAATTCATAAGGATCAGATCCGCCACCAATAACGATTTCACCACGGGCCGTTTGTGAAACATAGGCATGTAAACCTGCAGAACTCACTAATGGATCAAGAAAAGGTTTTACTGGTTGAGTGACCATGGCTTGTAAAGGATAACTGCGAATTGGTAATTGAATACCTGCCATTTTTGCAACTACAGAACTCATACCTGCAACCGCTTGAATGGCATGATTGCATTGGATAGTGCCGCGATTGGTTTCAATAGCGGTAACTTTGCCGGCATTAATATTTACGCCGGTGACTTCTGTGCGCTGATGAATCTCAACACCCATTTGTGCAGCACGCATTGCATAACCCCATGCAATAGAATCGTGTCTAGCAGTGCCACCGTCACGGTGCCAAAGGCCAGCTTGAATTGGAAAACGCATGTTTTTGCCCATATTTAAGCAAGGTACGATTTCGCGTATCTGCTTTCTGTCTACCATTTCCGAGCGAACACCTAAATGCTTGTTTACCTCTGCGCGTAATGTAAACGTTCGTACACTTGCATCAGAATGTGCAAGTGTAAGCTGACCTCGCTGGGAGTACATTTGGTTATAGCCTAACTCGTTAGCTAGGTTTTTAAATAATTCAACAGATGCTTTGTAAAATGCAACGGCTTCAGGAGAAATATAATTGGAACGCACCACTGCAGTATTGCGCGCCGTATTACCACCACCTATATAACCTTTATCGAGAACTGCTACATTTGTAATTCCATGATATCGAGCTAAGTGATATGCAGTAGATAAGCCATGCCCACCTGCACCAATGATCACTACATCGTAAGATTTATTTAAATCTTTTGGTGCAGGAATGTCGCGACGTGCAGGATACTTAGAAGCAAAGCCGTATTTTAATAAACCTAATGGCATAAATATTCCCTACTCAATTTAGCTTTATGTGTCCTACTCTACGCCTAATTCTTATTAGTGCTTAATGACAGTAGTTTAAGGAGTACGAGTTGTATAGGGCATACTTGATGTGTGTCAGTAATGAAAGATGTGGTTAAGAAGGTTATCTGTACGGGTGTTATGGTCAATGGCGCGTTAGACATACCACATATTGAGTAATGATCAAATTGACTTGTGTCACGCTTTGTAACGTCTAAGCTTTCAACCAAAGAATAAACGCTCATCTGAATGAGACTTAATAAAGGATGCTCGTTAAGCAACCACTTTGAGTCTCTAGCTGATAGCCATATTATTATAGATTTAAATGCCACATATTTTCGCAAATCGCACTTGTTTAAAATGTTACTATACGTAAATAAATATTACTGTCAATAACATTCCTCATGTAGAAATAAAGCCTAAAATACGATATTAGCTAGAATTCACTATTTCCAGCCTACCGTGTATAGCCGCGTTTGCTTTGAAGCATACAGAAACTATTATGCATTCTGAATGCAAATAGTCTCAAAGAAGAAAAGTGTTGATGTTTTATAAAGACACAAAGAGTCAGAGGGTTTATTTAAACTGAAGAATTTTGTATGGTATTGATTAATGATTTGGAATTACAGGTTGCTCAACCGTTGGGTATTTCAACTTAACTTCTCCAGTTAAGTTCTCAGCATCCGGGTTTTTTGCACCTCTTTCTACATTATAAGGGTCAGTGAAAACACCATATTCTCCTGGCTCAACTTTGTAGATCACTTCTTCAGCACCATGCCCGGCATTGGCTAAATACTTATTAGGATCATTCCAATCTTTACCATCTAGATTTGCGAAGAATTTTATATCAACTAATACACCATCACAAAGAGGTGTGATTTCTTCATAGTTGGTAGGCCAACCTGCAGCGCCAGTAGTTTTAGGATAGTTGCTCCAGTCACCACCTTTTAAAGGACAAGCACCACCACCACCAAAGGCTGCACGGTTTGGATGATGTACACCATATATTGGTAAACCTTTTGCAGCTGCTAACTTACCATTTTCTAAATGAAATCTTGGTTCATGAGTGACTTCGGTTTTTATCTGCTTGGCTTGAGCTTCAAGCGATGCGTAATAATCGCCATCAGGGCGTACATATTGAAAGTCTTGATTGTCAGCGTTATTAAATACCGCGGTTATAAAAAGATAAGGCTCATTGAAAAATGGCCGTTCGACTAAATAAAACTCTGCATCAGTTTTACTAACATCAAC
>JABDMD010000069.1 GCA_013001685.1 Gammaproteobacteria bacterium
ACACAACATGGATGACCTTTCCAAGCGTCACCAGTAAAGCGTAAAACCTTACCACCAGCTTTGAGTTCGCCCAGTGCATTGAATGGTTCCGCTACGCAATAACCATCAATACTTCCTGCTGCAAGCGCAGGCGGCATAGATGGTGGAGGTAAAACTAAGTAGTTACACTCATCCGCTGCAAGTTTTGCTGATTGTGGTTTAATGACTGGTTTAATACCCGCAGCCTTCATTATTTTTTGCGAAACGATATTGTGGATCGAATACCAATACGGCACAGCGAATTGCTTACCGCCAAAGTCCTTAGGTTCATTAATGCCACTATTCTTACCCACCAAGATGGCTGAGCCATTGGTATGATCCCAAGCGGTAACTTTAATTGGATATTTATTGTTGTAACGCATCCACACGGGAATTGGAATTAGCATGTGTGTGAGATTAAAACGATGCGCTGCAAAAGCTTCTACCAATGGTGACCATCCACGTATTAGTGTTGGTTTCTTAGAATCGAGACCTTCATCCTTGAAATAACCTAATTCATGCGCGATTAATAACGCGGCCGCGTCTGTAATGGGTATGTAGCCAATTTTAATTACAGGATCCCATTTCTTCTTTGCAGAAAATGCAGGCATTGTCATACCCGCACTACCCAATGCCGCACCAACCTGAAGTAATTCACGACGGTTAATACCGGTGCCTAAGACACGCTTAAACAGCGGGTCATATTCAATGGCAAGATTAGGGTCATCATCAACTATCCCTTCGCCATGCTTCTGATATATCTTTTTCATGTTGGAATTCCTCTCATCTTTACTCTTGTAGCTCTCTCTTGGTTAAAAGGATCTGAGTGCACTTTCAGATTTATTTATTTGTCAACAACCTCGTCCCATAAGCAGTATCTACATCTACCTCCATGATCTACCTTCATGTTAGTGCCCACCCGCAAGTGAACCAGCTGCTTGATTAAAAGTTTCCATTAGTTCTAAACGCTTCGCGCGCACATCCTTGTCCTCTCGGTTTCGCGGATCTGGGAGATCTACTCTAAGATCATGCATCATTTTGCCGGGTGACCCAGCCATAATGAGCGTGCGATCCGCCATGATTACCGCTTCATCAATATCATGCGTAACCATCACGATGTTAAAACCCAATTGTTTTGAAATGGCTCGCACATCTTTTTGTAAAGAAGCACGAGTGAACGCATCCAGCGCAGAGAAAGGTTCATCAAGAAGGAGCATTTCCGGTTCCATAACCAGTGATCGTGCTAAAGCAACGCGCTGTTGCTGCCCACCAGAAAGATCTTGAGTATTTTTTTTGGCATTTTCTTCCATGTGAACCAAGCTAATGGCTTCATTTACACGCTCTCGAATTCTATCTTTGGACCAACCTGCAAAACGCAACCCAGTGCCAACATTTTGTTCAACTGTCATCCAGGGAAAAAGATGTGGCGCTTGAAACATCATGATCCATTTAGATGATGCCTCTTTAACGTCTTTATTATTTATTTGTACTGTGCCGTTATAACCACCTAACAAACCTGCAATGATATGAAGCAATGTAGATTTTCCACAACCAGAACGACCGATAATGACGAGTGACTCACCAGGTTCCGCTTGCATATCTACGTTATCAAAAGTAAGTGGGGTCTTCGAAGTATATCGATGGGTAAGATTTTTGACGTTAATCTCAACACCATTGCGATCTGCCATATGTATTCCTTTCTTTAAAATCGTAGTTTCAATCTGGCTAGCAACTGGCTCTGTGCTAAGCAGTGAATTAATCGTTACTTTTATAACTTCTTGCTTAGTCAACAAAGTGACCCCATACAACTAAAGCAAGTTCTTCGATAAATACATCAATGCCGTTCATCATTCTATTCTGCAATGATCTTATCGGACCACTCAGTATCTTCGACAAAAGTATCTGGATTACCTGGTTGACCACCTGCTTTTGCCATATCGTCTTCAGTTATCCCGCGCGCTCTTGAGCAAGCACCACAGAATTCAATTCTCACACCCTCTGCAAGTGTATTTTTCCATTGTTCAGCAACAGATGGCCAACCCACTGGTTTTAAATTTTCACGCACTACTTCCCGAGCCAGGCATACCGCTTCACCTAATAAAAATATTCGTACTTTGTGACCTGCACTTGCCAATGCATGGCTATGCCCTAGCACCATTGCAGCTCGTGTTGGGTCATCACTTCCCCACGAAGACTTCATAAATATTTTTGACATTACCTCTTCCTGATTTATATTTTTTTGATTGAATACTTAATCTAAATTTAATTAATTTATTCGACCATATTGAGACGTTTATCTACTTCTTGCATGCGGCGTTTCAAATCATCTTCATCGATCAAACCGCGTCGAATCATTGAATGCGCTAATGCCAATAACTGTCTTTCAGGGAATGGAACGTCTTTATAATGCTCATCGGTAAGTTCATCCTCTTCCCAACGACGCTCAACACCCGGTAATGCACAAGATACCTCTGAAAGGACATCACAAGTTGCCTCAAGGGTAATCTTCCATGGAGGATCTGGATTCTCGACACCCCATTTCTTACTTAAGTCCCGCCAAACTTTACCTTTTGTCTTTACTTCCTCTAACAATGTCACCGAAGATTTGTCCAAATTTCTTTTGCTCATCTCTTCGTCAAGAGTAATTTTTTCTGGGTTAATTTTGACCATAATCTTAGTGTCCGTAAGGGTTTACGGCCGGGCGTACGTAACGCTTATCATTTGCAGTCTTACCTGGTTTAGGTAATGCAGTACCAATTAAACAATCACGCGTTACAATTTCGGTTAGTTGATCTTCTGTCCATCCTTCTGTTCCTTTAGGACGCTCAGGCATAACGATGTAACGTGTTTTTTGATTGGAGTCGACTACGCGAACTTCAACTTCTTCAGAAAGTTGCATACCAAATTCTGCTAATACTTGACGCGGCCAACGCACTAAGCGTCGACGATAGTTAGGTGTGCGATACCACTCGGGTGATTGACCGAGAATTGGCCGCGGGTAGCATGAGCAAAGCGTGCAAACTACTACATGTTTCAATGTTGGTGTGTCTGCCATTACACGCAAGTTGCAATAATCGCTTGGCGTACCAAACTTGGTTGGCATCTGATTGATCCAATCAATTCCAACCTCAAGACTCGCTTTAACACCATCTTCTATACATAATTTTTTATACTCTGGATCCAACCATGCTTTTGCGACTAAACGTGCAGCAGGAATTGGGCTAAGTGTATGCATGTAATCTGTCCATGCATTATGATCTTCTTGGGTAAACAGACCTTTTTCGATTGCCAGTTCGCGAACTGCAAGTTCTAAAATTTCAAATTCACTGACCTCATCTACCATAGGTGCAGCTTTATGATTTTTTGACATGTGCCTCTCCTCTTTTCTCGTTCTTTTTATCTAGTCGTAAATTATGCCGGCTCTAATCCATGCTCAGGAATTTCTGTTTCTAATGTATCGCTAGAAAAAGTATCAGAATATTCAGGCCAAAGATCCTTTTGCTTAAATAGCACGCTATACATCCATTCAACATTTTCAGTATTATCCCAGGCTTCATCTTCTGCTGGAGGAGTTTCATAAACCAAGCGCACAACTGTTGCTTCCAATCCACGCGTATACATCGGTGTGCGAGTGTAAAATAGATCAGATATATCTCGAACTTTAACTTTATCACCTACCTTAAATTTAGCTTTCCCTGCTTCACCTTTGAAACATTGTGGATCACCAATACCTGTTGCTTTTTTTACATGATGCTCTAAATCATAATGTGGCTTACTCATAGCGTTTCTTAACCTCATCAATTTTTTCGTGTAGTTCTGTGAGGGTGACAAATTGCTTGTCGACCAATATTAATGCCGCGGTTAACAACCAACGTCCGTAGTAAGGCAAGCCTAAATATTGAGTTTGACCAACATCAACGTTTTGACGTCGTCTTCTTTCTTCCGCAGTCCATACACCACGCCAAGCCAATACTTCACAAGTAACAAAAGTATTGTGCTCCCAAACTTCTTCTTCTTTCTCTTCCCATGGAATCGGAACATCACGTTCACCACCCACATCATGCACAGGACGTGTATAGGCGCGGTATTGTTCGTTAGTAATTTCATCGGGAGATGGCGCGTGTGTTTCTTTATGAATGGCTGGTTGCAACAAACCAACATAATCTAGATGACCAAGCACTCTGTTG
>JABDMD010000075.1 GCA_013001685.1 Gammaproteobacteria bacterium
AACAAAAATGGCAGCATATATACATCATATACTTTAGGAAAGTAAGCATATTTGATGTCGGCCTGTACAGGTGTTATTGCTTGTTTTTGCTCAAAATCAATAACTGTGGTTATTTCAAGATGCATAATATTTGCATCTTCAAAGTGTAATGGTGCTAATTCGATTTGATTTGAACCAATCTGCCAATTAATTTTTCCGTATAAATCTTTAGGACTTGTATTAGCATCTATAAATAAAGGATCAAAATAGAGCTCACCTTGAAAGGCAGTAGCATTTATTTCACTTTGCCATGTGTCTTGAAGACGTTTACTCGCAAAGCTAATCTTAGTAGCTACCTCCTCCCCCACCATTGTGCTTTCTTCATTCGAAAAAGTGAGCTTGCTGATAAGTGCATTACCATGTATTTCATGTAATGAAGATCCATTGCCAACAAGAGTAATATCGCTTTTCATTATGCCTTTTAAAAATAACTCAGGAAAAGATGGCAACATTTCTTTCAACTTTGCAAAAGAAACACCTCTACTTTTAAGTCTTGCTTGCCAGACCCCATCATTCATACCCAATTGCAAGGTGGCCGAGCCTGTTGCTAAGTTAAAATTACCCATTACAATATTTAAATCACCCAGTTTGTTTCTATGAAATTGGATCTTGGTTTTATTTGCACTTGCCAATGGGTCTTTAAATGACAATTCACCATCGTTGCATGAAATTACTTGCTTGGAAATTACCCCGTCATGACATTGCAAAATTATATTTTTAATATGACCTTTTTTATCTGGCAGGGTGGCAGATCCAATTTGTATAAAATATGAAAATTTATTGCTAAGCAATGAATCAAAGCTAAACACAATGTCGTGAAGATCCATGCCATGACCTTCTATCGCATCAATTCTTATTGAAATCGCTATGTTATTTGGTTTTGCAAAAAGACTTACTGAAGCTAGCAGTAACACCAGCAACAAGATGAATATTAGTCTACGATATTTAAGGTGAACACGTGACACATTTAGGATCTTTTTTTATTTTTACACTATGCCACTCCATACTCAATGCATCAATGAGTAACAATCTATTAGAAAGCGTTTGTCCAATATTCGTTACCAACTTGATAACTTCAGTTGCTTGAATTGAACCAATCAGACCAGTAACGGAACCAAGAATTCCCGTTTCTGCGCAACTTTCTTCTAGCTCATCTTGATTAGAGCCAACATCTGGAAATAAACATTGATAACATGCGCTGGATCCTTGCATATCAAAAACAGAGACTTGCCCTTCAAAACGAATCGCTGCTCCGGTTATTAATGCAGTTTTTGCTTTTACACAGGCAGCATTAATAGCGAAGCGTGATTGAAAATTATCCGTTGCATCGACCACAACATTTGAACGTTTAATTTGCTCTTCAAGTCGTTCGCCAGTTAAAATTTCATTAAATATTTGCACATTGGTTTGCGAATTAATATCGACAAGTGTTTGTTTGGCAGAAATAACTTTATCTTTGCCAACATCCTTTGTGCCATGCAAAATTTGACGTTGCAAATTTGTAAGGTCAACCGTATCAGGATCGACTATCGTTAGTTCACCTACACCACTTGCGACAAGATACATCGCAATAGGTGAGCCTAAACCCCCTGCTCCAAATAAAAGCACTTTTGATTTAAGTATCTTTTGCTGACCCTGGATACCTATTTGCGGCAGCATAATCTGACGACTATAACGTAATAGCTCGTCATCATTTAGATCCATAGCTTCAACCTTTGCGCCTTTTCTCGGCTTCTTTAAATGCACTTAGTTGTTCAGGAGTAGCTTCTTTTTGGTATTTATCTTTCCACTCTGAATACGGCATGCCATAGACAATTTCCCTTGCTTGCTCATAATCTAGAGATATTTTTTTATCTTCAGCCGCGGCCACATACCACTTGGATAGACAATTTCTACAAAAATCCGCTAAATTCATTAAATCAATATTTTGCACATCGGTTTTAGCCTGCAAATGTGCAACTAACCTTCTGTATACTGCAGCTTCTATTTCAAGTCGCTGTTGATCACTAATTTGCTCACTCATAAAAATTTCCCTTAAACATATTAATTTACAATATCATATTCATATTTTACCCCAATAAATTAACCCTCTATTCAAACTATCTCTATATATAACTCAAATGAATACTGTTTATAATGAAAATGTAACCGGCATGATATTGGCTGGCGGCAAAGCTAGGCGTATGGGTGGTATCGATAAGGGGTTAATTAAAATAAACGGCCAAGCGATGATCCAATACGTATTGGATGTTTTAAAACCTCAGGTCAAACAGATCTTAATTAATGCAAACCGAAACGTAAGTGAATATAAAAAATTCGGCTATCCCGTCATCTCTGATCAGCTTGAGGATTTTCAAGGACCTTTAGCCGGAATCGCTGCAAGCATGGAAGTGGCAAAAACAAAATATATTTGCACTTGCCCCTGTGATGGCCCGTTGATTGCAAGAGACCTAATTAGCCGTTTATTTTCTGAAGTAAGTAAAACTAATGACATAAAAATTGCAGTTGCCTATGACGGCAAACGTTTACAACCTGTTTATGCATTAATTGACTGTGAATTGCTTACAAACTTAATAGACTACTTAAAAAGCGGTGAACGTAAGATTGATCGTTGGTACACACAACATAACTTTAAAGCAGTCGATTTTAGTGACAGACAAGATTGCTTTATTAATATCAACACACCTGAAGATCAGCAAACTATATCACAACAATTAGCTACAAAATAATATGCAAACCATTCCTTTCGATAAACCAGTTATAGGATTCTCAGCGTATAGCGGGTCTGGCAAAACAACTTTACTTGAAAAGCTCATCCCTATACTTTCTGCACGTAAATTTCGCGTCGCAGTGATCAAGCATGCGCACCATTCATTTGACATCGATCATCCCGAAAAAGACAGCTACAAAATACGTAAGGCAGGCGCTCAACAAATACTCATCTCATCACAGAAGCGTTGGGCGATGATTCACGAACACGCTGATGAGGGCTCAGAACTCTCTCTCCCTGAAGCACTACAGCATATTTCGCCAGAAAGTATTGATTTTGTCATCGTAGAAGGATTCAAATACGCACCGATCGCTAAAATCGAAATTTATCGCCCTGCACTCGACAAGCCATTGATTTCTGCAGCTGATAAATATGTGATAGCTGTCGCCACAGATGAGCCCAGCAAGGTACAGAGCAATTTACCGCTATTAGATCTTAATGATACTGAAATGATTGCAGACTATATTGAGCAATTCTTGATCAAATCTAAGGTGTAATTTATAAGTTAAGTTGCTATCTCTCTCCACTGGCCAGTTCAAAAAATGCTATAATTTGAATATATTTGAACGAGTTGGTGCAGCGAATAATAACAATGCATACTATATAACTTATATTATAACAATAAGTTACGAATACTTTTTAATCTTAGATATTACATATGCTGGTTGTAGTTATACCCAAATCAATGCGGGTAGCAGTCAGTTTTGGATGCAGATTAAGCAAAATAACAAATTAGATTCATTTAGGAGAATGCAACATGGCAGATCGTACCGTCACAGTCACCGATAATACGACAGGGAAAAAAGTCGACCTACCGATTCTTGATGGCACCAATGGCCCAAGTGTGATCGATATAGGCAAGCTATATAAAGAACTTGGTTATTTCACATTTGACCCTGGATTTGTTTCTACTGGTAGCTGTAACAGCAAAATCACCTTCATTGATGGAGATATCGGCCTACTCCGTTATCGCGGTTATCCTATCGAACAACTTGCGGAAAAGAGCACATATTTAGAAGTCTGCTATCTTCTTTTATACGGCGAGCTTCCTACTAAACAAGAATTTGATGCATTTGAGTCTAGGCAAAGAATGCATACTTTGCTTGACGAGAAGATGCGTCGTTTCTATTTAGGCTTTCATAATAATTCACACCCTATGGCAATGATGGTTGCAACGGTTGGTGCATTGTCCGCATTTTATCATGATCAAATTGATGTACATGATGCAGAGAATCGAGAGATCGCAGCCAAAAGACTCATTGCAAAAATGCCTACCATGGCAGCTTGGGTGTATAAATACACTGTTGGTCAGCCATTTATTTATCCACAGAATAACCTAGATTATGTATCTAATTTCTTGCATATGATGTTTGGCTTACCAAGCATGGACTACAAACCAAGTCCTGTATTTGTAAAAGCCATGGATGTTATTTTAATTTTACATGCCGATCATGAGCAAAATGCATCAACTTCAACAGTAAGGCTAGCTGGTAGTTCTGATGCAAACCCTTATGCAGCACTATCGGCTGGTATTAGTTCACTGTGGGGCCCTGCGCACGGAGGTGCGAATGAAGCAGTGATTAATATGCTAGAAGATATCGTTCAATCAGATAATGACGTCAATTACTATGTAGACCGCGCAAAAGATAAAAATTCTGGATTCCGTTTAATGGGCTTTGGTCACCGTGTGTATAAAAACTATGATCCTCGCGCAAAAATTATTCGTGAAGTATGTCATGAGTTACTCGCTGAACTCGGTGATGACAACCCTAACAAACCTCTTTTCGACACGGCAATGGAATTAGAAAGGATTGCACTTTCAGATGATTACTTTGTAGAACGAAAACTCTATCCAAATGTGGATTTCTACTCAGGCATTATTTTACGTGCGATGGGTATTCCTATGAATATGTTTACCGTTATCTTTGCATTAGCAAGAACGGTTGGCTGGATTTCACATTGGAAAGAACACATGAGTGATCCAGCTGCAAAGATTGGTCGTCCTCGTCAGTTATACACTGGTTCAGATGAAAGGAACTATGTAGAGATTAATAAACGTTAATTGTATTACGTAATTTCAGCAAAGAACTTTTTTAACACTGGGCTAAATTGTTCTTCATCAACTAAAAACGCATCGTGTCCTTTATTGGATGCGATGCGTTCAAATTGCACATTACGCCCTGCCTTTTTAATTCCGTTATAGATTTCTTCCTGTTGCTGAATAGGAAACAGAATATCCGTATCTACGCCTACTACTAGCGTTTTCTTAGCGTGTATTTTAGCTAGACCAGCGTTGACTGAACCGCCATGTTCTGCAACATCGAACAAGTCCATCGCTCTAGATAAATACAAATAACTATTCGCATCAAAGGTTTCGACAAATTTATGCGCGTTGTAGTCAAGGTATGATTCTACTTCAAACTCAATACCAAACTTTTCTTTACTACGTCGAATAGGCTCAACACGCGCACGATTAAAGCGCACATTCCACTCTTCTGCAGCACGATAAGTCACTAAACCTAGTTTTCGTGCAAGCACCATGCCACGCTTAGGTTCTTCGTCTGGCTCGTAGCAACCACTTTTCCAATCCGGATCACAAGTCACTATCTCTCGCTGCAATGAACGCATTGCAATAGCCAACGGTAGCGCCCTACATGCACCTGAAATCGTAACCAGATAATCCAACTCATCTGGGAACTGCAGTGCATACGCAAGTGAAGACATTCCTCCCATAGAAGCGCCCACTACCGCATATAAATGATCAACACCCAATTCTTGCATAGCATGATGACCTGCTTTAGCGATGTCCTCGATGGTTAATTCAGGAAACTCTAAACAATATTGCTTACCTGTTTTTGGGTTTATCGAATTTACGCTGGTCGAGCCAAAACAGCTGCCCAATGAATTCACACACACCACGTAAAAACGATCTGTATCAATAGGCTTACCTGGTCCAATCATATATTCCCACCAACCAGGTGTTGGATCTTCAGAAGACGAACATGCATGTGCAGATGGCGATAATCCAGTAAACACTAAAATTGCATTATCATGCGTCTCGGAAAGTTTGCCCCATGCTTCATAAGCAACATTAACTGCTGGTAACACCTCACCACGCCGCATAATAAAATCAGTCGTTCCATAGTCACCATGCAACTCTATATATTTAGTCGCAGGTGGAGCGCGATTTGGAATCGGATGGATTTCTTTAGCGGGTGAACTCACAGTATTCTCTATCTATATATATCTAGTCTATATTTTGGGTACTTCTTTTAGTAACGCAAATTACCCAAATTCAAAAGGAAGTGGATTCTAGCAGTTACATACCAGGTTTAAACAGATTTTCGAGAGCGCAGAGTCTGAATCACAGACAAAATTAACAAAATCACGAATAAAATTAGCGTCTGCTCTGGAATCGTCAAATCTGCAAAGGTCCAATTAGTTTCTGCACAAGAACCTGAACCAGTTAGGGTTTTCTTAAGTGTTTCAAAAAGTGGCAAGGTATCCAGCATGAAATACAAATCTGGCCCACATTCAGGCACTTGATCTTTGGGTAAGTTTTGTAACCAAATATGTCGTGAAGCCAGCCCTATTCCAACTGAACTCAATAGTATACAAAGCACACCATAAACTTTTGTAAAGATTGTTCGTGGCCCGTGTAGAAACGCAATTAGAAACACTATACCTAAACAGATAATAACGACTCTATCTAAAATACAAAGTGGACACGGATCTAAAAACAAAGTTCGTTCAAGGTAAAGCACCGCGAAAAACATCGAAGCTATACAAATTGCCAAACCCAAGAAAGCAAGGGAACGATAATTAAACATATATAATGCCTTAAAGCTTATCAGTTATTCTTCTGCTTCAACAGGTTCTTCTAAGGGTGCTGCTATAGGCTGTTCGTAAGATATTTCTGTATACCCTTTAGGTGGGCCTTGTAATTGGAAACTATCTACAGTCTTACTCTCTTGAATATTTGCCGAACCTTGTCTTTGTGTAATGTTATATATAAACCAATCTGCTTTTACCGAAAAAACATCATACGAAATCTTGTCGCCATTACTATTAATTTCATAGTAAACACCATCTTCATAAGACCAGGTGCCTGCATCCGATGATTGCTCATAGAGTTTTTCTCCATCATGCACGATCATGTAGTCAACCTTATAGCTACCATCCGCGCTGCGGACCATTTTCCAAGTTTCAGCCCAACCCGCATCTTCTTCATCTTCATATGTACCATCGCCACGCCAAACACCCACTAGCGCCTCTGCAGCTTTCACATCATCATCTTTAAATTCAGCATTATTAGTGCAAGAAACAAGTGCTAGCAATAAAGGTATCAATAATAGCTTCATGGGTGCCCACATAGATATAGTTAATAATGATCTATAAGTTTATACATTAGTGACTAGTCACACAATGCGATGCACTCAGTGCCAATTAATCATGCCTTATGGTTGTAGAATTTTTTAAAAGAATCGCTGAAGAGAAAGCGTATTAGAGATTAGCTCCTAGTTTACCGAGTAAAAACACCGTCGCAAAGTAACATCCAATCATCACCACTAATCCAATTACCATACTTATTAAAAATGGAACCTGTGCTTTTAAAAGTATAGGAAGAACTACAAAAAAAGAAAGTGAAGGTAGAACAAGCCAGAATATACTTGTTGTAAGTGAAGATATTTGCTCTATATCTTTCGTTTCAAAATATATCCAGCACATTGCTAACACCGAAACAAGTGGAACAGATGCTAGCAATGCGCCAACAAATGAACTCATCTTAGATACTTCAGATATTGAGACAATTAAAGCAGCAGTAATCGCTAATTTAGTTAAATACCAAGTCATATCTATTACACCTCGATTCGAAAAGATAATTTAATAATTAGTAATGGATCAATATTCAATAATCATTGATCAAACCCATTAAATTTTTTAATAGGGTGAATTTATCAATTGAATGAAATACATTGTGATATAAATGAACTATAAGACACATCACATCGCGTACAAGTGCCTTCGATGCAATTGCTTTAAACCAGATATCAGGTTTACATATGGATAAGACAATCATTTACAGATTAGATTAAAACATTATTTACTCAAATGGATGAAATTGAAATGGGCGAGATAATTGAATTCAAGACAAAAGAAACTGAGAGAAGGCTTGAGCGAATTCAGGAATTGATGCACAAAGCATTAACCGATTTGCTTGATGATGAAGATATGCAAGAACTTAAGAAACTCACCAGACAAGGGTGTCACTAATACAGTATCCACCACATCAAAGTTAAGCTTTACACCTATTGCGAAAAAGCATTCACTTTTTAAGTAAATGTTGTGTAACCATGAAGCAAAGATCTGCATGTAAACCAAAATATTCTGCGGAACGGTTCGGGCCGAGCTTGCATTCGATATTATTATCAGGCACTAGTGATTTAGGGTTACCATCTTCGGTGACAAAAATAGGCTCAATTCTTTCAAGTAACTCAGTGTGAGAGATTTTCTCTTCCAGTTGCTTGCTGATGAATTTGTAGTTTTCCAGTGCCTTAGGCGTTGCATGCTTTTTAAGGAAAGGAATATATGTTTCTAGTAAGAATATTAATCGTTTCGTTTCATCAGGAATATAATTTTCTTCGAAGCTAAGCATAAATTATTGAACTCTCTTTCAAGTTTTTATAACCCAGCACAACTCTCTGCATGAATGCATACACGTATAGACACAAAGAGTTGAAGTTTAAAATGCTCTCAGCGAAATTTTATCAAGCCTGCATCTGTTCAGGTGCTATTACTCCCACGCTCAAATTGCCATCGAGTGACACATTTTCTGTTCACTTTTATTTAGCTTGTTGTATGCCGCTTGTGCGTTGGAATAGCGATCGAGATCGGTACTTACT
>JABDMD010000085.1 GCA_013001685.1 Gammaproteobacteria bacterium
ATCCATACCTGGCATCACTCTACTCACACATCCTTTATATATATGCCCAACTAAACCTTGCTTACTTACTCGCTCAACTTGTATTTCTTGCAACACTCCATTCTCAACAATCGCTACGCGTGTCTCCTGCGGGGTTACATTGATTAGTATTTCTTCGCTCATTATTTATTGTACCTAGATATAGCCAGGGTTATAGCCAAAGTTATAGCTAGGAAAGTACAAAGTACTTAGACATCATCAAAATTATATAAATCAGCTTGTTTTAGCAGACTGCACAAATCCGATAACGGCAAACCCATTACATTGGTATAACTCCCAGAGATATATTCAACAAATGAAGATGCCAAACCTTGGATCGCATAGGCACCTGCCTTATCGTAAGGCTCATCAGTTAAACAATAGGCATCAATTTCACTATTATTAATCTGTCTGAATTTAACTTTTGTTCTCACCATAGTTTCATAATCATTATCTTGCGTTTTAAGGCATAGCGCAGTTATCACTTCATGTTCTACAGCTGAAAGTTTTTGTAAAATGCTTTTTGCATGCTGAATATTCTGTGGTTTACCAATGATTTCCCCATGCAATGTTATTATGGTATCGGCTGCTAATACTACTTTACTAACAGGTAATGATTCATAAACCGCTAAAGCTTTAATGCCTGCAATTCGGCACACGTACTCTGTTGGAGCCTCGCCAACCATTGCACATTCATCAATATTTGACACACATATACAATACCTCAGACCTAGCTGGTTTAATAATGAATGCCGACGACTTGAACCGGAGGCAAGGATAAGCTCACGCATACGGCCTACAACATCTAGATTTAGAAAGCCTATTCTCGATGGTATGGGTGACCTTGGATCACCGTCCATGCCCGGTAGAGTTGTTCTACCATAACCAAGCGCACCAGCATATGTGGCATGGTTAACGAAGATAAAGATAGCACTAGGTGCACTTGATCTAGAAAATCTGCTGTAAATCCATCTGGACCACCAATATATAAAGTAACTACTGATGTATTTTGCATCCATTCTGCCAACTTTAAAGCTAATACTGTCGTAGTCCATGCCTTACCATGCTCATCAAGAGCAACACGAAAACTATTATTGGGAGTATTTTTTAACAGTAAAGCTTGTTCACGCTCTTGTGCCTGGGGAATGGAAATATTTTTGGCTCGTTTTGTCGTAGCAACTGTTAGCAATTTAACTTTACATTCGTGCGGCATGCGTGAAAGATATTCAGCCACACCAGCCTCAACCCATGCCGGTGATTTATTTCCTACGGCTAAAATATATATTTGCACTACTACTTTCCCGACTAGGGCACGCACTTAAAGTATATCAAGTCTATGAAACTTGCTTTCGATCTGTACTGATTTCCCACAATTTCTCTAAACTATAAAACTCTCGGGTTTCTTCTAACATGATATGCACAACCACGTCGCATAAGTCTACCAATATCCATGAACGATCTTGCTCAACACCCATAACACCCAAGCCTTTACTTTTAACATCTTTCACTACGTTATCTGCTAATGATTTTACATGTCGATCAGATGTGCCAGTTACAATAATCATTGCATCGAATACATCTGTTTTTCCATGAGTATCAATTACCGTAATATCAACACCTTTCATATCTTCAAGAGCATTAACGGCAGTTTCGACAGTATTATTTTTTTTCATATAAGAAAGCATTCATTTATATAGTTTATTTCGGTGAATATAGTTCCACACATTGCCAGGTAGTAAATATTTGGGTTGCTGTCCTTCTGAGATGGTTTTTCTAATTTTAGTTGATGAAACATCTATCTCATCTAAATCACTAAGATATATTTTCCCATTCGGGGTGTTCGCTAATTTTTTAAAGTCGTCTGTTTTATTTGAATCATAGTACTCTTTTTCACACTCTGACTCTTCTGGGTACTCAAGCAAACTATACCCAGGGCGCCTTAATAATATTATATGACAGAGCGTTAATATTTCTGCATAGCGGTGCCATTTACAAAAACTCAAAAAAGCATCTACGCCTACAATTAGCACTAGTGATTGCTGATCACCAAATTCCTCGCGCAACTCTTGCAGAGTATCTATTGTATAGGATGGCGTTTTTCGTTTTAGCTCTCTATCATCTGCTATTAATTTTTCATGATTGTGACATACAATATTCAACATCTGCCAACGGTGTTCTGCACTCGCATACACTGTCTTTTTAAGCGGTGAAAGCTGACAAGGGATAAATCTTATTTGCTCAAAATCAAAGCGCTCGATTAATCCTAATGCTAATTTGATATGACCGAAATGTGGTGGGTCGAAACTCCCACCAAATATACCTAACATAAGAATCTCGCAAGAACAGGATCAAAGCTGCCGCCGAATATACCTAACACACCCCTACCTTATATATGAGCGGATAATAAGCATGGTTATTCACGTATATTGCCATCCCCTAATACGATAAACTTTTGAGTTGTTAATCCCTCAAGGCCGACTGGCCCTCTAGCATGTAGCTTATCCGTACTTATACCAATCTCTGCACCTAAACCATATTCAAATCCATCTGCAAATCGCGTAGATGCATTGATCATCACTGAGCTGGAATCTACTTCTCGCAAGAATTGTTGCGCAATATCTTGATTATTTGTAACGATAGTATCGGTATGATGAGAGCCATACTTTTCAATGTGTTGCATGGCTTGAGAAACACCATCGACTATCTTAATTGCTAACACTGGTCCAAGGTATTCTTCATACCAATCTTGTTCACTTGCTTCTGCTATATCATTGAGAAACTCACGTGTCAGTTCACAACCCCTTAACTCTATATTTTTTTCAGCAAATTTTTTCTGCAGACCAGGTAAAACTTGTTTAGCAATATTTTTATCAACTAGCAATGTCTCCATTGCATTACAAACTCCAAAGCGTTGAGCTTTGGAATTAAATGCAATTTTAGTCGCCATATCAATATCTGCTTCCTCATGTATGTATACATGACATACACCATCTAAATGCTTTATCAAAGGTATACGGGACTCTTGCATAATCTTTTCAATCAAACTTTTACCGCCACGTGGAATCACAATATCTATATAGTCATCGGCATGCAGTAATTCTGTTACGGCTTCTCTGTCAGCTGTTGTAATAACTTGCACTATATCTTTAGACAGACCCGCTTTATCTAAACCTGCATGGATGCATTTAGCGATTGCTTGGTTTGAATGTAATGCTTCTGAGCCACCTCTCAATATAGTCACGTTGCCAGACTTTATACATAGTGCAGCTGCATCAGCAGTAACATTTGGACGAGATTCATAAATGATAAGTATCACCCCTATAGGAACACGCATCTTACCCACTTGAATTCCACTGGGGCGCGTTTGCATATCCGTAGTTTGACCAACAGGGTCGTCAAGTGTACAAACTTGCATTAAACCTTCCACCATTGCATCTATGCGCGCATCTGTCAGCTCTAATCGATCAAGCAACGCGCTATCGAGACCGCGTTTTTTCCCAGCCTCTAAATCAAGTTGATTTTGTTGTTTCAAGATCGTACTTGAATTCAGTATTTCATCGGCAATAAACTTTAGTGCTTGATTTTTTATTTCTGTGCTAGCAGCGGCAATTTCTGCTCGAACTGCAGCGGCTTGCAAGGTCACGCCTACGATGTAATCTTTGATTGATGATTCTTGTTTTTGTGCTACGTTACTCATATCTATATATCTTTACTTTATAACCACTATTTATACTGAGTATCGTATAGCGATACTCAATTGTAATAATTCATGCCAAGGATCTCCGAAAGCACGGCCTTTAATTACTCGATCCACTCTTGCACATTGTTTAAGCAAGTCTGAAGTTTTTGAACTTAAATCTTGTTGACAAATATCAGTACTCTTTTGGTGCAGCTTACATAATGTATGCAAAATATCATGTTGCGCATCATTTTTTGCAGCTGATCCATTTGGCTTGCTATCAACTAATTTTCGCACTTGCTCAGTGAGCCCCCACAACAATAACGGTGGTGCAACATCTTCTTTTTTAAGCCCTGCAATAATTCGAATGACTCTCGCCACATCACCTTTTAAAACCACGTCCATTAATTCATTAAGTGAATAATGACTACTATTCGTTAATAATGCGTGAATATTTTTAAGATCTAAATCTTTAGATTTACTAACTAGTGCGATTTTTTCAATCTCTTGCATCGCCGCAAGCAAATTACCCTCAACTTGTTGCGTAATATATCCAACCACATCTGTAGTAGCAGTTAGTCCTTTTGCACGTAGTTTTTGTTGAATCCAGTTGCGCGTTTCCATTTCGTTTAATGGCCAAACACGCAGCACACCCCCAACATTATCTATCGCCTTAACCCAAGCTGAATTGATTCCATTTCGATCCAATCTTGGTGCCTGTATAAGCAAAGTGACGTCATCATGCAAGTTTTCAACAAAATTAACTATCGCCTTCGATCCGGCTGCACCAGGTTTACCATTTGGTATGCGTAAATCTATCAGAATACGTTCACCAAATAATGACATATTAGATTGCTCATGCTCCAACTCTGACCAATCAAACCCTGTTTCCACAGTTAAAATTTTTCGCTCTGAAAATTCTAGCTGCTTTGCTCGTGCACGAAACATATCGCAGGCCAGCATATGCTGATAAGGCTCATCACCACTAACCAGCAAGGGAAATACCGAAGATTTTGCCAGCTTATCTTTTAAACGAGAAAAGCGAATTTGCATAGGCTTTGGACTTATAAAACTGTTGAAGTAGACATATTAAGCACAGGGTACATGATAGCCGATGAACGGCACAATGGCTTAGATTAAGCGATTGCCAATTAACGTTATATCTATGCGGAATACCCTACACTATTTCATACAAAAATATAGATATATACAAGAATATTACTTCAAAATGCCCGAGCTGAGCCACCAAGAAATCTTTGATAATGAAGGCCATATCAACTATGACAAAGTAGTTGAAATCGTACATCTAAACCTTAAGAACTTCCTTAATGCAATATTAGAAGAAAGTTTTAACTTAGCCGGTGATGATAGCTATCGTGCCCAGATTAATGAGGCTAGCATCAAAATACGCGATAAAGCATTGGATGCATTTTTAGAACGAAAGCATATCGTAACTTCAGAATTTTATGTTGAATTAGAATCACGATTTTATACTTCGAATTCAATGATTATGCGATCACAGAGTTTTGATCAAGTTGATACGCATAGCATGGATACCGGCTTGATAGAACTAGCACTTTCAATTAGTCAATTAATCGAACGCAGCGTAGATAGACATACTGAGCTAATTGAAAAGCTGACATTGCAACTAGAGGAACTATCTTTACTCGCTCATCAAGAATTTAATGTCAACTGCTTACAACCACAAGATTTTTACAAATTATTTCAAAATTGCATTGCACCATTGAACATATCAGCGGACGGAAAAATTCTCATCAGCAAGCTGCTCTATCAAAATATTTCGCCCAGTCTGAATGATTTTTATATGGCAATGCATAACTTTTTATTAGATGTAGAGATAAACCCTAGCGAAGTCTCCAACAACACAACCCAAAATCATGAATCTTCCAATGCCGATACTGATGATTACGATAGATCCAATTCTTCTATTATGAGTATGTCTACAGGACAATTTTTTGCACCTGTAGAACAAGAAATGTGGCAGCAAGAATATGAAGCACACACTGACTATATTGAAAAACAATTAAGTAATACACCTGAGATCATTGATGAAGTTGCAATGGACGTTTATGGTCCAGGACAAACTGGCTTAGATGAAACAACAGTTAGTTTACTCTTACAACCATACAGCCCTAACACTCAATCAAATTCTTCTCCTGCACAGAGACGACAATTTGTACGCGCCTTATCAAATGTGCAACGTGTTGAAGCTGCGAGTAATGCTATTTTTAAAGCTAATCAAATAAAGACAGCGGTTCGAAGAACATTGCACGAAAAAGGTGCGCTAGATGCTTCTGAGATTGTTGATAATGAAGAAAAAGTCATTGACTTTGTTAGCAACATTTTCCAGGTTATTCTTAAAGATGTTTCAATATGTGATGCTATTAAATCCATCTTAGCAAGACTGCAAATATCAACCATCAAGCTAGCATTAATCGATTTCACTTTTTTCCAGAATGCGAAGCATCCTGCTAGGCAACTACTTAACAAACTCACTTCAATCGGCATAAGTGCTAGCGGAAAAGAAGAACCACTTTTTCAAAAGCTTAATTCTATAATCCGAAACATAACTGATAATTTTGAAACAGATGTGCAAGTATTTGAACAAGCATTATTGCAGATACAATATCTCGATACTGAGTCATTAGCACAGCAAAATACTAGAAAAGAAACAGAACTAAGCAAACACAAACTTCGATCTCAACGTTCTGCAGCAAAACGTGTTGTTATTCATACCATTAAGAAATTTATTAGAAATAAGGAAATACCCAATCAAATTCTTGAGTTTTCTCTAAAATGCTGGGCGCCACACATGGCCTACATTTATATGAACCACGGCAGAACTAGCAAAGAGTGGCGAAATTCTGTACGAACTCTTCGCAGAACAATCGAAGTTTCTCAAAGTAAACATTCACTCCATGATGTTAGCCAATACATCCACCATCCCAAAATGTTCTTTGAAAATATTCGCATAGACCTTGAATACTTTAATAATCGTAACGAGGAATTTGAGGAAGTATTAGAAAAAGCTGAAGTTTGGTATTTAACCTATTTAAGAAAAATTGAACAAGAAGCAGGTGAAATTCAAGATGATATTCCTGATCATAACTTGCAGATAAATGAACAGCCCAAAGAAAAAGATAATGTTATTCACTTATTCAAAAATTTATCCCCTGTACCAGACTCAGATACGAGCTATGCAGAGACTGAGACTCCTAATAAAGCAATTAAAATAGATGAAAACGATATTACAGAAACTGATCAGAAATTAATTGAGGAAGAAATAGCCGAACAGCCAAATAATTATACATCTTTTAATGCAAATATAGAACCTTCAGAAGTTGAAGAAGAAGCATATGAAGTCGAAGAGACGGAAGATCAACAAGATCTTGCAAGTGAGCTAGATTCTGAAACAGAGTTTGATGAATCCAACATAGAAGAAGAACATGAGGAACAGGACGCTGAAAAGACAGAAGATCAACAAGATCTTGCAAGTGAGCTAGATTCTGAAACAGAGTTTGACGAATCCAACATAGAAGAAGAACCAGAACTTAAACTTAATATTGCTGAACATCTTCCAGACAGTATTGTCCCTGGAGTATGGCTAGAGATTTATCAAGGCGAAGAAAAAGCCAAACGTCGCCTAAAATTCACCAAAGCTATTACTGAGACAAATTATTTAGTATTTAGTGATCGATCCGGTGACTATAGTCTGGAAATTGATTTGCAAACTTTCATGGATGACTTGTCTACTGGAAGAAGCAGTTTAATAAGCGAAAGCAATCGTTTTGATCTCGCTTTAAGTTCTGTGATTAGCAATATTCGCTCTAGCCAAGACAGTGCGGATGAAAAGTAGAAACGACTACTAATATTTTACAAAGACTTTGCTATCAAATTACTAATTGTTTCTGCTAAGCTTTGTGCTGCATTAACAGCTTAATTATTTCAGATATGAATGTAAATCGAATTGGCCTTATTGGCTTAGGTATCATGGGCAAACCTATGGCTAATAACTTACTGCAAGCGAACCATAATCTTGGCTTGTATGCTCGCAACCCAAAGTCACTGCGATCTTTTTCAGCTAATAATATTGAGATTTATAATAGTCCTGCAGAATTAGCAGAGCATTGCGACATTACTATCACTATCGTTTCTGATAGCCCAGATGTTGAAAATATAATCACAGGGAATGATGGAATCATCTATGGAGCAAAACCAAAGCATCTGGTGATTGATATG
>JABDMD010000110.1 GCA_013001685.1 Gammaproteobacteria bacterium
AAATCACGCTTAGCGTTATTCCATATTGAAAAAGATTGGTATGTTCCATTAAGTGAAATCAATTCTAGCAATAGCAGTGTTTCTGATGCTGCTAAAAAATCTTTGCAGGAAAGCATTCTATCTACTGTCGAAGTATTCAGCGCTAAACCTTATTTTCTTAGTGATGATTTCAGTTTGGTAGATTGCAGTATCGCACCAATACTTTGGAGATTACCGTATTTTGGAATCAAGCTAGGCGCTACCGCAAAACCGATCATGCAATATGCTGAGCGCGTATTTGACCGACCTTCTTTCAGAAGCAGTTTGTCTGAAGAAGAAGTTGAAATGTGGCCCGGTTAGTGGACAAGTAAAGTAATCACTTCCAAGTTATACTGATCTGCATAATTATCAGCTAACTATTTCTGCCTATGACCTCTAGTCGACCATACTTACTACGAGCAATGTACGAATGGATCGTAGACAACGGTATGACACCCTATATTCTTGTTGATACAAAAAATGATCAAGTAATCATTCCACGTCAATTTGAAGAAGATGGAAAAATTGTCCTCAATCTTGGTCCTTCTGCAGTGCAGTCGCTTGATCTGGGAATTGAAGCGGTCAGCTTTGATGCCAGGTTTGATGGCAGTTCAATGGACGTATTTGTACCAATTGAATTTATCCTCGCAATATACACACGCGAAAATGGACAGGGCATGATGTTTGCAGATGAAGATTTACCACCTCCTGGTGGTGATGATTTGCAAGATGGCGCAGTTAAACAAAAAACGCCTCATCTTCGTGTAGTTAAATAGATAGATCTCTATTCTCGTAAATCTATTTGTAAAACATACTCATCTAAAATGTTAAAAGTTTTACAAGACGATATTACAACCTTAAAAATAGATGCCATCGTAAATGCGGCAAACAACAGTTTGTTAGGCGGCGGTGGCGTAGATGGTGCGATTCATAAAGCAGCAGGTCCAGAACTGCTTGAATTTAATAAAACCTTAGGCGGTTGTGAAACCGGTACTGCAAAAATATCACCTGGTTTCAAACTTCCCGCCAAGTGGATCATTAACACTGTAGGTCCAGTTTGGCAGGGGGGGGATGCTGGTGAACCTGAATTATTGGCACAGTGTTACCAACATAGCTTTGAATTAGCGCTAGAGAATCAAATTAAAACCATTGCCTTTCCTGCGATCAGTACCGGTGTATATGGTTATCCAAAACAGGCTGCAGCAGTCGTCGCTGTCCAGCAATTAAAAAATTATGAGCATAGGTTTGAGGAAGTAATTGCTTGCTGCTTTAGTGAAGTAGATGTAGAAATCTATGAGCGCTTGCTAGGCTCGGGAATACAGGCAGCAGTAATATAAAGTTTTAAACTGTGCTTAATTTTAACGCGTCAAATATCTGATCGCGTATTTCAGTTACTTTCCCAATCCCATTAACTTGAATGAATTTAGGGGCATGTTCATCACCGCTATCTGCCCATTGCGAATAATATTCAATAAGAGGTTGGGTTTGTGTGTGATAAACATTTAAGCGTTGCCTCACGGTATCTTCTTTATCATCCTCACGTTGTATCAATGTGTCATCTGTTTCATCGTCGTGGTTTTCATGTTTTGGTGGATTAAACACTACATGGTATGTGCGACCAGAGGCTTGGTGTACGCGTCGGCCACTTATGCGATTAATGATTTCGTCATCATCTACATAAATTTCAATAACGAAATCTATGTCTGTTCCTTGCTCTTTTAGACTTTCTGCCTGTGTAATTGTGCGTGGGAAACCATCAAATAAATACCCATTTTTACAATCGTCTTGAGTGATACGATTTTTAACTAAGCTGAGAATAATTTCATCGGATACCAAACCACCCGATTCCATTACTTGTTTCGCCTTTAGGCCAAGAGGGGCTCCTGCTGCAATAGCGGCGCGCAACATATTGCCCGTGGAAATTTGCGGAATATTAAATTTTTCCGTAATGTAATTTGCCTGAGTGCCTTTTCCAGCACCTGGGCCGCCTAATAAGATGATACGCAATTTCTAGCTCCTTGTAGTTGCATAGTCCTCATTAAGAATTTGGCAACTATACATTCAGATTATATTTAAAAAAAGCAAAAAATATACCAAAGATGTGTAGTAGCAATTTAAACAGGTTTGAAAGGTATAGCATTCAAGATAAAGTAAAATGTTTCTAATTTACACTTTGCTATGTATAAATCTCGAGGCTGTTAGGGATGATTGTCCGAATAAAAAAGTAAATCTTGGCTGATGCGAAAAAATTAATAGAGTGTTCGTCTAGGGTCAAAAGCGACCATAATAGTAGGTCTTTTTGTGCAATACTTATTAGATAAAAGTAAAAATAATTCTTTATTAAATTTATATGGAAGATAACCCCAAAACAAACAAATTAAGCTATTGTGGCAATATCATAATTGGGTTGGGGCTTATTGTCACAATAAGCATTCTTGGCTATCAATTCTATCACTGGCTTATAAACGGAGAGTGGTTACCGTTACCTTTTTATAAACCATTACAATATTTAGGAATCAGTTTTGAAGGACTTTTGGATTTGCAATGGCAAGGACTGCAAAAAACTATATTTTGGATACTTGAGCTACCGCTGGCAGGTATTATAGGTGTATCTAGCTTGTCAATTGGATGGCTTATGTCGATGAAAGATTAAAAT
>JABDMD010000090.1 GCA_013001685.1 Gammaproteobacteria bacterium
GGTTTCTGTACCATAGGCAAGTGCTGCTACAGCTTGTGCGCCACCAATAGTAAAAACTCGATCCACACCAGCAATCGATGCAGCAGCCATCACCATGTCATTAACTTCACCGTTTGGAGTGGGTACTACCATAATGATCGAATCCACACCGGCCACTTTGGCAGGAATAACATTCATTAATACTGAAGAGGGATATGCAGCTTTACCACCCGGCACATAGACACCTACTTTTTCTAAAGCACTAACCACTTGCCCCAGTTCATTACCATCTTCATCTTTGCTTGACCACGATTCAAGACCTTGCCTCTCTGCATAACTACGAATACGTTTTGCTGCGGCTTCTAGTGCTTGAAAATGTTCTGCACTAATTTTCGTTAATGCTTTCTGCATCTGGGTTTTAGATATCTCTAATTCAGACGCTTGCTTAACAGTGACTTGATCAAATTTTTTCGTATAGGCAAGCAAAGCTTGATCGCCATTTTCACGAATGTCTTTAATGATGGCTTCAACAGTCTGACGCACATCATTTTCTGCTGACTGATTTTGCTGTAGCAAATTATTTAAGTGCACAGAGAAATCTGCGTCTAGTGTAGAAAGGCGTCGAATATCCAACATTAAGAAAGCTCTGATTTATCCTGATATGTCGTTAAAAAATGATCTCAAAGTGCTCATGTATAAACTAATACATTCCGCTCCTCTTCGTCATTTTTTGCCTCGTCTCAGGCATTACATTGATAAATCAGAACTTTCTTAGTTTATTAGAGAAAAGAGTTAGGCCGCGCTTGCTGCAGACTTAGAATGGCGACGTTCACGCACTGCGTTAGCAAGGTTATGTAACAAGGCTTCAGTATCCTCCCAACCTAAACATGCGTCGGTAATACTTTGCCCATACACTAGCTCTTGTCCTGGCTTGGCGTTTTGACGTCCAGCAACTAAATTACTTTCAATCATCAAACCAAAAATGCGCATATCTCCAGCACTTATTTGTTGAGCAATTGAATCACCCACTTCAACTTGTTTGTCATGCTGCTTAAAACTATTTGCGTGACTAAGATCAACCATAATGCGTGCTGCTAAACCCGACTTTTCAAGTAATGCTGAAGCTTCATTAATACTTTCAGCACTATAGTTTGGCTCATCACCACCACGCAGAATGATGTGACAGTCTTTATTGCCCGCAGTTGAAAAAATTGCAGATTTACCTTCTTTGGTAACCGATAAAAAGTGATGCGGATTCATTGCTGAACCAATCGCATCTACGGCTACTTGTAAACCACCATCAGTGGCATTTTTAAAACCAACTGGACATGACAAACCTGAAGATAATTCTCTGTGCACTTGACTTTCCGTTGTACGCGCACCAATCGCTCCCCAACTTACTAGGTCGGCAACATACTGAGGACTGATTAAGTCTAGATATTCTGTACCTGCAGGCATACCCGACTCATTTAAATCGAGTAGCAATTTACGCGCAACACGCAAGCCCTGATTGATCTCAAAACTATCATCTAAATTAGGATCGTTGATAAGCCCTTTCCAGCCCACTGTGGTACGTGGTTTTTCAAAGTAGACACGCATGATGATCATCAGATCACCCGCCACTTCGTCGCGTACTTTTGCTAAACGCGTTGCATATTCACGCGCAGCATCAGGGTCATGAATTGAACACGGACCAACGATAACCAATAAACGATCATCTTCAGCATGAATTATTTTTTGCGCTGCACTACGCGCTGTAAACACGCACTGTGCAGATTTTTCACTTATTGGAAGTTCTTTATGTAACTCAGAAGGTGCGATGACCTCTTTAGTTTCTACTATTCTGAGGTCGTCCGTTTGGTGTTGCATGATGATCTTACCTGACCTTATAAGTTCTCTTGGAGATTCTCATAGAAATCCTATGGTTTCTCGACAGCTAGTCTAAATTCTTCAATTAAAGGTTTAAGTGTAGCAGATTTTATCTTCATTGCTGCTTTGTTGACGATCAAGCGTGAGCTGATATCTGCGATATGTTCAGTCGCGACCAATCCATTTGCTTTCAACGTGCTGCCCGTTGCAACCAGGTCGACAATACAATCTGCTAATCCTAATAGTGGCGCGAGCTCCATCGAACCGTAGAGCTTTATCAATTCAACTTGCTGACCTTTTGAGGCAAAGTAACGGCGAGTACTTTGTAGATACTTAGTCGCAACACGCATACGGCGGCTTTCAGCCGTCTTACCCTCTACTCCAGCCACCATCAGCCGACATTTTGCAATGCCAAGATCTAATGGTTCATATATACCATCTCCCGTAAATTCCATTAATGTATCTTTACCCACCACACCCAATTCAGCCGCACCATATTGAACATAAGTTGGTACGTCCGTGGCACGTATAATTAGTAAACGTACATTCGATTTATTAGTCGGCAATACTAATTTACGCCCATCTAAATCTTTTTGTGCAACCGTAATGCCAATTTTTTTCAACAGCTCACTACACTCATCAAAGATACGTCCTTTAGATACAGCTATCGTAGTGATGTCTTTATTTGCTTGTGCAGACATGAAATGAAATCTTGTTCTTGCTAATGAATTAATGCGGTTTACATTAGTTAGTGAGGCACGCGTCGAATCTTTGCGCCCAATTGCGCTAATTTTTCTTCGATACATTCGTATCCACGATCTATATGGTAAATACGGTCAACAACCGTTTGGCCTTCAGCTACTAAACCCGCCAATATTAAGCTTGCAGATGCGCGCAGATCGGTTGCCATAACGGGTGCAGCGGTTAAATGATCTACCCCGGTTACTATTGCCGTATTTCCTTCCACTTTTATATTTGCACCCATGCGTTGCATTTCTTGTACATGCATAAAGCGGTTTTCAAAAACGGATTCGGTAATTGCACAAGAACCTTCAGCAATACAATTTAATGCAGTGAATTGCGCCTGCATATCAGTAGGAAACGCAGGATATGGCGCAGTGCGTAAATTAATACTCTTAGGTCTGCGACCAGTCATATCAATTTCAATCCAGTTATCACCGCTGCTAATCGTGGCACCTGCTTTATCGAGTTTTTGTAGTACTGATTCTAAAAGTTTTGGCTGAGTATCTTTTAATTTAATATGCCCACCCGTAATCGCAGCAGCGACCAGGAAAGTTCCGGTTTCAATGCGATCCGCTAATACACTGTAGTTACAACCTTTTAATTCTTTCACGCCATGTATGGTGATTGTATCGGTTCCCGCACCTTCTATATTTGCACCCATCGCGATTAAACAATCTGCTAAATCTGTTACTTCAGGTTCACGTGCAGCATTTTCAATTATGCTGGTGCCATCAGCCAAAGTTGCTGCCATCATTAAATTTTCAGTACCAGTAACCGTAACCATATCCATAACCAAGTGCGCACCTTTCAAACGTTTAGCACTTGCATGTATATAACCTGCTTTAACTTCGATATTTGCCCCCATGGATTCCAAACCACGTAAATGCATATTTACGGGTCGAGAGCCAATTGCACAACCGCCTGGCAAAGATACTTCTGCATGACCAAAACGAGCAAGCAGCGGACCCAACACCAATATCGATGCACGCATAGTTTTCACTACATCATAATGTGCAAAAAATTCTTGGATCGTGCTGGTATCCGTCTCTATGTTCATATACTCATCGATGGTGAGCGAAACACCCATGCGCCCGAGTAATTCCATCGTGGTAGTGACATCTTGCAAATGCGGTACATTCGCAATCTGCATTGGACCCTCGGCCAATAGGGTCGAGGCCAAAATTGGCAGCACCGCATTCTTTGCACCTGAGATTCGCACATCTCCTTGCAAAGGCTTGCCGCCTTCAATTAATAATTTTTCCATGCGTTACTGTGGAGAGTTTATAGAAGTGTTCGAGTGATGAAGGAAGTGAATCTTAGCGAACCCATGTCTTAGATACTAGGGGCAGATAATTAGAAGTAAATACTTGAATGCAAATCACCAAACGAGAAGTCAGTTGATAGAAGGTGATTTATTCGCCTAAGTTAAGCATATCCTGAAGCTTATTTATTTGAATCAGCTTTTTAGCCTGCTCGGTAGCATTACGGAATACCAGGTTCTTCTTATTGCAATGTGCCCAACGAGACCAGGCTACCAGCAGTGCTAATCCGCCGCTATCAAATTTCTGCGCTGCACCAATATCTATTTCTAGACTTTCTTCGAAAACATCAAGTAATGATTTACGCGCTTGATTCCACACCTCGGGAACACTTACAAAAGTCAAGTCGCCAGTGACCTCAAAGCGACCTGGCTCAAGATATTTAAAATCTGACATGCGGCCCAAACTATATTAGTGCCGAAGTTATTCAGCTACTTCTTCAACAACTTCATCAGTTGCACCAGATTTATTAGTATTTGCCAAACGTGCTATCAGTGCATCTAAAGAGGTTTCTCTAATCTCTTGACTGAAACTGGTGCGAAAATTTTTCACTAAACTTAAACCATCAACTGCCAAGTCAAACACTTTCCATTCAGTTTGTTTATTTTTGCGGAAGATATAAGCAACCTGCAGCGGTGCTTTACCTGAACCTACATCAAGTTCAGACTGCACGGTGTAATACTTGCCTTGCTCTTTGTCACGCGCCGGAAGTACATTTACTTTTGCATGCCCATAATCGACCAAAGACTTTGCATAAGTGCGAATTAACATATCCTTAAATTCAGCCACGAAGCTTGTACGCTGAGCTTCACTAGCTCGCTTCCAATATTTACCCAAAATCAATTTACCCATCGAATCTAAATCAATTATCGGAATCACTGTTTCATTAATCAGTCCATTGATTAATGTAGGATCTTCGCGTAACCGATCATTTTCTTCGTTAATGGTTTTAAGAATTTTAGAAGAAGTATCTTCGACGATTTGCTCTGGTTGACGATCATCTATAGCAAATGCATAGCTGCCTAATACCACTGCAAACATAACAACTATGGTGACGAAAAAACGAATATATGTGTTAGAAAAATACTTTCGATTTATCACAATAAATCTCCCTAAATTGAACGGTTATTATATAATAATCAATAACTTATATGCGCAAAAACTACTCAGACGTCAGTTTGACAACAATTTTGCCTATTATTTCCTCTAAAACTAGGGCTGATTGGGTAAATTCTATAGTGCCCCCTGTGGTGAGCACATCCTCTTCTGCACCAGGCTCAAGAGCCACATATTGTTCACCCAACAAACCAGCAGTATAGATACTGGCGGTAGTATCGATTGGAAAATAATCGTGCGCAGCTTGTATGCGCATTACCACCTTAGCCTCATACCGATTCGAGTCATATACAATTTCAGTAATTTGCCCAACGCGCACACCCGATACCGTAACTGGTGAACGCACTTTTAAGCCACCAATATTTTCGAAGTAAGCGGAAACTTCATAGCCTTCTTTACTGGAAATTCGACTTAAATTACTCACTTTCATAGCCAACATAAATAAAGCGAGAAAACCCAAGACAACAAAAAGCCCCACCATAATTTCGATAAAACGCGTAGTCATAGTTCTAAATTCTCACAATTATTTTTTTTAAAACTTTATACGTTTCCAAACATAAGCGCCGTCAAAATAAAATCTAAACCCAATACAGCTAAAGCAGAATTTACCACTGTATGCGTGGTTGCCAAACTAATCCCTTCTGCGGTAGGCATAGCATCGTAGCCCTTATATAAAGCGATCCAAACACAAGCAATGGCAAATACAACCCCTTTAATCATGCCATTGGCAACGTCATCAATCAGGTCCACATTAGCCTGCATCTGTGACCAATAAGAACCTTCATCTATACCAAGCAAACCTACTCCAACCAATCTGCCCCCTAGAATGCCAACCGCAGTAAAGATCGCTGTTAATAGCGGTACCGATATAAAGCCACCGATAAAACGTGGTGTAATTATTCTTTTTACCGGATCTACAGCCATCATTTCCATACTCGAAAGTTGCTCTGTTGCTTTCATTAAGCCGATTTCTGCAGCTAATGCTGAGCCCGCTCTACCAGCAAATAAAAGTGCGGTAACTACTGGCCCTAGTTCACGCACCAAAGTCATTGCCACTACCACACCTAGTGATTCTTCAGCACCAAAGTCCACCAAGGTTATGTATCCTTGCAAGCCCAGTACCATACCGACAAATAGGCCAGACACAACAATAATGGTAAGAGACAGAACACCAATTGAATAAATTTCTTTAATGATCAACCTTGGCCGCGTTAGTGTATGCGGAATTGCGGCAATAATTTTGCCGAAAAATATTGATGCACGGCCCAAATTTTCAAATAAACCCAGCGCCCAAGTGCCAATGTTTTGTAACGTTGCGGCTATCATTATCTACCTACTAATAAATCTTCTTTAAAATTATCAGAAGGGTAATGAAAAGGAACAGGCCCATCTGGAAGCCCTTGCAAAAATTGCTGCATCCACTCTGATGAACTAGTGACCAAATCATCAGGTGTACCAAACTCAACAATCTCACCTTCAGAAATAACGTAAATATAATCCGCAATAGATAAGGTCTCATCTACATCGTGCGAAACAATTACACTAGTGAGACCCATACTTTCATTCAGCTCTTTTATTAGGGTCACAATAGTACCTTTTGTAATTGGGTCTAGCCCTGTAAAAGGTTCGTCATACATGATCATTGAAGGATCCAACACAATTGCGCGCGCCAACGCGACACGTCTCGCCATGCCACCAGATAATTGACTAGGCATTAATTTTCGCGCACCACGCAATCCCACCGCTTCGAGTTTCAGCAACACTAAATCGCGCATGATTTGTTCAGGGAGTTGTGTATGTTCACGCAACGGAAATGCAACATTCTCAAACACATTTAAATCTGTCAGCAAGGCGCCACTTTGAAACAACATGCCCATCTGTTTACGCACCGCATAAAGTGTATTTTGATCTACATTATGAATGTCTTCACCAAACACTTGCACAGTGCCTTTTTCAGGTTTCAGCTGACCACCTATGAGCTTTAGTAAAGTAGTCTTACCGGATCCACTAGGACCCATGAAAGCCGTCACTTGGTTTGCACGGATATCCAAGCTAATGCCGTTAAAGATCTTGCGAGGACCACGGGTAAAATGCAGATCACGAATTTGTACTATCGATTCCACTATTCTTATTCTTAATTTATATCTAGTGTGAAGCTAACGTGGTATTTGTAGATAAAATAATCTAAACATCATACCTGCTTATAGTATGCTTGGCGACGTACTCGCGCACTAGATTACAAACGATCTAACCAATAAACAGCCAACAAGCCTCTTGATGCACGTATGTTGATCTATATTGCTGCCCTTGGAATAGGGTTTTTACTCTTAATGTGGAGCGCAAACACCTTCGCAGATAATGCTCTGCTACTTGGCCAACATTTAAACATTTCAAAAATTTTAATTGGCATTATCATTCTTGGCTTTGGCACTTCAGCACCAGAACTTTTAGTATCCGCTATATCGGCATGGCAAGGCAATCCAGGCCTTGCGATTGGTAATGCACTAGGTTCCAATATTACAAATATATTGCTAGTGCTAGGAACAACACTTTGCATACTAGCGGTAAAAATTGACATAAAATTAATTCGCAATAACTTTTTATTGCTACTTGGCGCAACCGTTTTATTTAGCCTGTTAATTCTTGATCGAGAATTACATTTTATTGATGGCGTTATTTTATTCTCTGCCTTGCTTATTACTCTTTATTTGCTCTCACGTTTTGAAATTCAACCAAATGAAATAACTATTGAATCACAATCGACATCAAATAAGTCAGTTGCAATTCTTGTTGGTGGTGTGCTCATTGGTCTTGTGGCTCTTTTGGTGAGCTCAAAAATAGTGGTGTGGAGCGCGACTGAAATCGCACAACAATTAGGCGTAAGCGATTTAATCATAGGTTTGACAGTTGTTGCCCTGGGTACCAGCTTGCCTGAACTGGCTACCTGTGTCGCCAGTGCAATGAAAAAACACAGCGAACTTGCACTCGGCAATATTGTGGGATCAAATATTTTTAATACGCTAGGGGTAACAGGAACTGCAAGTCTGATTGCTAGCTATAAACTACCTAACCAAGTCTTTTCCCGCGACTACCCTGTTATGCTGATTGCTACGGGAGTATTATTTTTACTTGTAATGATATTTTTACGCAAAAAATTCATCCCTCGTAGTTTTGGACTGGTATTTATTGTTGGTTATGTAATCTATATCTATCTTATATATATACAAGCCCGATAATTTTTTTTAAGCAAAACATTTTTAATAAACATGAATATTGATGAAAAAGTAATAGAGCGCGCTAAATCAATACGCTTGGCGTTGTTTGATGTCGATGGTGTTTTTACTGATGGAAACATACATATTGATTCGCAAGGCAAAGAAATAAAAACTTTTAACACACTAGATGGACATGGCATACGTTTACTACAACACTATGGAATACAAGTGGGTGTAATAACGGGTCGCAGATCCGAAGCCTTAGATCATCGCATGCGCGACCTTGATATTGAACATTTATATCAAGGCAGCATTGACAAATATGCAGTATTTCAACAACTACTTAGTAAACTTAACTTAGCTCCTGAGCAAGCCTCCTTTGCTGGTGACGATATTGTAGATTTACAAGTTATGTCGCACTGTGGATTAGCTATTGCTGTAGCCAACGCACATGACTTTGTAAAAAAGCATGCGCATTGGGAAACTTCTGCAACAGGCGGACAAGGTGCTGTACGTGAGATATGTGAACTGTTGCTGGAATCTCAAGGTCTATTACAAGAGGCTTTCACGTATAATCTAAGGAAGCCCTGATTTTTTCTGCCATAATAGAATTTATATGCTCCCTAAAAAACAAACCCGAGTTTTTTTAATCAAACGGTGATAGCAAATGTCGTTTAGATTAGTATGGATTTTTTGTTTAATTGTAGTGGGTGGTGCACTTACCTTGTCATTTTTAAATCAGCGCGAACGTAATGTAGAAACTGCTGCATCTTCATCATCGAATAACAGTCCAACAGTCAGCTTTGAAAATATCGAAATGATTATCAACTCACCCAATGGCCAGCCACAATATGAATTGTCAGCACCTAAATATTGGCTTTACCATCAACAACAAAAAAGTGAGTTTGATTCACCAGATATTATTATATATAACGAAAATGGTAGTAAAATCTATGCCACTTCTGAAAAAGGTGAAACACGTGATGAAAACGATGTGATTACCTTAATTGGAGATGTAAAAATCGAACAACCCAGTACGACTGCTGAGCCAATACCTTTAAACATTTACACTGAAAAACTCACTGTTTCCCAAAAGAAACAACAAGTGACAACAGATTTACCAGTTACTGCTATTCAAGGTTCTCAAAAAGTCACCGCCTTAGGCATGACCTTGAATTTAAATGATAAGGTGTTGCATCTACATAGCAATGTTAAAGGTCAATACAATCCATAAAATTGCTGTCAATTAAACTTTGAAAAACCGTTTAAAGCCAATGCTTAAAATTACTACAATATTCCTATTAGTATTTGCATTCAGTTCAAATTCAATAGCATTAACCGATGACTCAACTAAACCGATAAACATTCAAGCTGATTCCGCTGAAATTAATGATGACACAGGAATTAGCACTTATCGTGGCAATGTTAAAATCACTCAAGGTAGCACAATCTTAACAGGTGATATTGTGATACTTGAAACCGCAAATAAAAAAGTAAAAAAAATTATATCAGAAGGCAAACTAAGCACATTTAAACAAACCACAGATGATGGAAGAAAAATTAATGCTGAGGCTGAAAAAATGGTTTACAGCATTACAGGAAATAAAATCGTATTAACTAAGAATGCAAAATTAACTGAAGCAGGCAATACCTTTAGCAGTGACAAAATTACATTCTATACAGACAAAGAAATTGTCACAGCTGGCAGCTCGTCGGGTAATGATCGTGTCAACATCACTGTATTCCCGGAAACCGTTAAAGAAAAAGAATAAAGCACCAATAATTAACTACAATCTTGCACTACTTAATAAAATAATTACATGAGCACTCTCAGCGCAGATAGATTGCGCAAACAATTTAAATCTCGCGTAGTCGTCGACAACATATCCTTAGATATCAAATCTGGCGAGATCGTAGGCTTGCTTGGCCCTAATGGTGCAGGCAAAACCACCTGCTTTTATATGTTGGTTGGTCTAATTCATTGTGATGATGGAAATATCACGCTTGACGAGCAGAACATCACACGGACGCCCATGCATACTAGAGCCAAAAAAGGGATAGGTTATTTACCGCAAGAAGCTTCTATTTTTAGAGGTTTAACTGTAGAACAAAATATTCTGGTTAGCCTTGAAACAAGAGACAAACTGAAAAAGAGTCAACGCATGCAACAATGCAACGCATTACTTGCAGACTTACAAATAGAGCATATCCGTGACCATAAGGGCTTAAGTTTATCTGGTGGAGAAAGAAGACGTGCAGAGATTGCCAGAGCACTAGCTATGCAACCAAAATTTATTTTACTCGACGAACCCTTTGCAGGTGTAGATCCAATCTCAGTAAAAGATATTCAACGCATATTAGAAGAACTGCGTAATAGAGATATTGGCCTCTTAATTACAGACCACAATGTGCGCGAGACCCTAGGTGTATGTAATCATGCTTATATTCTAAATGAAGGGCGTCTACTCGCTAAGGGAACACCGCAGAATTTGTTAAGTAATAAAGAAGTGCAAGACGTTTACCTTGGTTCAAACTTTACACTTTACTAATTACATTTTATTTACTTTTTAGCCCTCAATAAAACCTACGCATTGCAAACTACTGGACACACTAAAGGCTCTACTACGTGTCGCATTCAGTCGACGAAGCGTAGGTTTATTTAGTTTTTAATAAGCAATTTCCATGCCATAATTGATATTATGATGAAACCTTCGCTTCAAGTCAGGTTAGGCCAACAGCTAACCATGACCCCACAACTGCAACAAGCTATTCGCTTGCTGCAGCTCTCCTCATTGGAGCTTAAAGCCGAGATTCAAGAAGCCTTTGAAACCAACCCTATGCTCGAAACAGAGGATGAGCAGGAGCTAGATACACAGCCCACCGAAAATGAGCCAAGCAAAGATATCGCAAGTGATTCCATCGAACTTGGGGGAAATGAAAACTTACCCGATGAATTACCTACTGATAGTCAGTGGGATGATTATTACGAGCCGAGTCAATCCACGCCATCAACCCAGAAAACTGAAGACTATTCTGCTTACTTAGAAAACCAAAGCGGTGACGAACAAGATTCATTACAAGAACACTTGTTGTGGCAACTTGATTTAAGCTCACTCACTGAATTAGACAATGTAATTGCTATAACACTAATTGATTCACTAGATGAATCTGGTTATCTAGAAGAATCAGTAGAAAACATTTATGAAAACTTAAAAGAAGATTACGAGGAAATTGAATTAGATGAAGTTGAGGCTGTGCTTAAATTTGTACAGCGCTTAGATCCAATAGGTTCTGGGTCAAGAAACTTACAAGAGTGTTTAGACATTCAACTGCAGCAAATGAGTGATGAAACACCTTCAATTCCTTGCGCACGTCTACTGGTTGAAAAATATCTTGATCTTGTAGCAACCAAAAATTACAAGCAAATAATTAAACTCACCAAACTTCCTCTAGAGGAAGTAGAAGATGCAATAAAACTTATTCAATCATTAAATCCTAGACCAGGCGATTTAGTGAGCAAACAAAAATCTGAATATATTGTTCCAGATGTTTATGTTTTCAAGCACGAAGGTATGTGGGGTGTCAGACTTAATTCGGATAGCGCACCAAAATTACGCATTAATGATGTGTACTCAAATTTGATAAAGGACTCAAGCCAAAGTAAGGACGCTGAATACTTACGTAACCAACTACAAGAGGCCCGCTGGTTTATCAAAAGCCTACAAAGCCGCAATGAAACCCTATTGCGTGTAGCCAACTCAATATTACGGCACCAAAGAGCGTTTTTTGAATATGGCGAAGAAGCCATGCGACCGTTGGTACTACGAGATGTGGCAGAAGAGTTAGATTTACATGAATCGACTATATCCCGCGTTACTACAAACAAATACTTAGACTGTGCACGCGGAATTTTCGAGTTTAAATACTTCTTTTCAAGTCATGTCAACACAAATGATGGGGGAATTTGCTCCGCTACGGCGATACGCGCCATGATCAAAAAATTGATTAAAGAAGAAGCACAATCTAAGCCTTTGAGTGACAATAAAATTGCTAATATGCTTGAAGAAACAGGTATTACTGTGGCTCGTCGAACAATCGCTAAATACAGAGAATCTTTAGGCATACCATCATCCAGCGAAAGAAGGCAAATAATTTAATCGGTTTTAATCCTCTCACGACTGTGATTAACTATTGTTGTGAATGATTGAGGGAATAATTATGCAAATAAACATAACGGGTCAACATTTAAAAGTTACACAACCTCTAAAAGAATATGTGGAAAAAAAATTTGAAAAGCTCACCCGACACTTTGATCACGTAATTAATATCCATGTTGTCTTAACAGTAGAAAAGCTTGAGCATATTGCCGAAGCATCACTTCAAGTAAGTGGTAATAAAATTTTTGCAGATGCATCAAACGAAGGAATGTATGCTGCTATCGACAGCTTAGTTGACAAACTCGATAGACAAATCGTCAAACATAAAGAAAAGCTCAAAGACCACCATCAACGTGACGTAGAGCACCACGCTATAAATTAATTTATTTTAATTTTCCTAACTATGCAAATCAAAGATTATATCTCTGAGGAAGGGATGGTTTTCTCTCCCTCTGTGACTAGCAAAAAAGCTGCACTTGAAGTATTAAGCGACACGCTTGCGCATCAAGATATTAATCTCAGCAAAAACAAAGTGCTGGATGCACTATTAGCACGAGAAAAACTAGGCAGTACTGGCTTAGGAGAAGGTATTGCGATCCCACATTGCCGCATGCAAGAGCTAGAAAGTATTTATGTGACCATGCTAAAGCTAGAAGAAGGTGTAGAATACGAAGCTGCAGATGACAAGCCAGTGTTCTTTTTATTCTGCTTAGTGGTTCCTGAAGATGCCAATGAAGATCATCTTCAGCTATTAGCAAGTTTGGCTGAACTTTTAGACAATGAACAACTTCGTAATTCTATTCAAAAATCCAGCAATGCAAGAGAGCTCTACCAAATACTCACCCAAGACCCAAAGCATCTTGCTGCATAATTTTTGCGCCTCAGGCGATTGCTTGCGATTCTAATAAAGCTGTTTATTAAACATGGCAGCATCAAAAATAAAAGATGATAGCGTATCGCTAAAAACGATTGATCTGTTTACAGAAAAACAAGAAAGCCTTGATCTTCACTGGTGGTCAGGAAACCGCAATAGCGGCGTAGGCTTTACACGCTTATCGTTTTCATCTTCGGAAATAGGGTTGGCAGGTTACTTTAATCTAATTCACCCAAATCAAGCACAGATTCTTGGCGAAACCGAATTAACGTTTTTTAATAAAGCTGATGACAACATTTTGAAGAACCTGCTTACCCAATTATTTCAAAGAAAATCTGCAGCAATATTTATTAGTGATGGGCTTAACCCGCCGGACAGTTTCAGAGAACAATCATTAAAATATGATTTACCTATCATATGCTCTTCACTATCAAGCAATGAACTGATAGACCAATTGCGTTACTACTTAACTCAAGCATTAGCTGAAAAAGAAATTTTGCATGGCGTATTTATGGAAGTCATCAGTGTTGGTGTATTGATTACTGGGCAAAGCGGTTTAGGTAAAAGTGAGCTTGCATTAGACCTGGTATGTCGCGGCCACCGATTGATTGCCGATGATGCTCCTGAATTTGCACGTATTGCACCTGAAACTGTTAACGGCACCTGCCCTGAATTATTACAAAACTTTCTTGAAGTACGCGGCCTGGGTGTACTCAATATTCGTGAAATGTATGGCGACAGTGCGATAAAATCAAATAAGTTTTTACGCCTTATCATAGAATTAATTCCGCCAAAAATGAATGTATCAAAAACTGAAGATCGACTTAGACTTTCAGAAAGAAAAACTAATATACTCGGCGTAGATATTCCAACTATCTCACTACCAGTAGCACCTGGCAGAAACTTAGCGGTATTAGTTGAGGCAGCAGTTCGAAATCACTTGCTTACAAAGAACGGTTACAGTGCCAGTGAAGATTTCATTGAACGCCAAAAAAAATCCATGCAATAAATGACAATGAAATTAGTAATCATAAGCGGCTTATCCGGTTCCGGAAAATCTGTCGCGATCAACACTCTTGAAGACGATGATTTTTATTGTATTGATAACATGCCCTTGAGCATGCTACTAACTTGTATTGAACACTTAACGAGCACTGCTTCTATATACTATGACAAAATAGCCATAGGTGTGGATGCACGTAATGCAAGTAAAGATATTGTTTCATTTCCAGATATCGTAGCAGCGATTAAAAAAAGAGGTATTGAGCTAGAACTAATCCACCTAGAAGCTAATGAAGAAACACTAATCCAACGCTACAGCGAAACACGGCGCAAACATCCACTGACTAAAAATGGATTACCCCTGGTTGAAGCAATCCATATGGAAAAACACATACTTGAAGACTTAGTATTGCTTGCAGATTTACGCATCGATACCACCTCTACCAATGTTCGTGAACTACGCTCTATAATTACTGAACAAGTTTGTAAAAAAATATCATCTGAACTAACAATATTATTACAATCATTTGGGTTTAAATATGGTGTGCCGAATGATTCTGATTATGTATTTGATGTTCGTTGTTTGCCCAATCCATATTGGGAAAAAACATTACGTGAACTAACAGGCAAAAACACTGAAGTTATTGAATTTTTACAATCACATGATGAAGTTAAACAAATGATTGATTCTATTTCAGGCTTTATTGAAAAATGGCTGCCCCATTTTGCAAAAGAAAATCGCAGTTACTTAAGTGTTTCCATCGGCTGCACAGGTGGCCATCATCGCTCAGTACATGTCACCGAATATTTATCCAAGTACTTTAGTGATTTTAAAGATACTCATGTCTCCATACGACATCGTGATCTAGAAGCTTAAATGGCCGTTTCTATTCTCACCATTACCCATGGCAATGTGGGCAAAGAGCTACTTGCTACTGCTAATACAATGCTGGGTAAGCTACCATTAAAGTGCGAAACGCTTTCAGTTTCTAACACCTGCAACCCGGATGAGTTATTACTTGAAGCGCAACGCATATGCCAAAAGATTGATGAAGGGGATGGAGTACTAGTACTTACCGATATTTTCGGCTCTACACCAAGCAATATTTGTAACAAGCTTAGAGATGGCACTGATATAGACATTTATGTAATAGCAGGCTTGAACTTGCCGATGCTAATACGAGCCATGAATTATCCAAAACTCAAACTAAATAAACTCGTGGATAAGGCGCTAAGCGGTGCACATGACGGGATTATCGATTGCCAAATGAATGACCATGCTTAATAAGTAATAATTAGAGATAGGTAAGATTTGTGATAACTAAAGATCTGACGGTTGCTAACAAGCTCGGTTTACATGCGCGTGCTGCAGCAAAGTTAGTAGCTCTGGCATCTAACTTTGCTAGCGAGATATCTTTGCAAAAAGGTAGTAGAAAGATTAACGGCAAAAGTATTATGGGTGTAATGATGTTGGCAGCCAGTCAACACACCATTGTAAATATAGTTGTTACTGGTGAAGATGAACAACAAGCGATGACGGAAATAGAGAATTTATTTACTAACCTTTTTGATGAAGAAGAATAAATATATATGGCGTTAATAATATCTGGCATAGGTGTATCAAGAGGCATTGCTATAGGTAATGTGCACTTGCTTAATCGCGGCGCGCCAGAAGTTTTTGAACGCAAACTAGAAGAACATGAAATAGAAGCAGAGGTCGAACGTTTCCAAACTGCTGTAGACGGTGCAGCTGAGCAGCTACGCAGCATACGCGACACCATTCCAGAAGATGCACCAAAAGATGTAGCCGCTTTTATCGATTCTCACCTGTTAATGGTCAGGGACTCCATGCTACGCAAAGTCCCTATCGAGATCATTCAAGAACAGCAATGTAACGCTGAATGGGCACTCAAACAGCAACGCGATAAATTAGAAGCGGTGTTTGAGCAAATGGAAGATGACTACTTGCGTACTCGCCTTAATGACATCGAGCACGTCATTAACTTAATTCAGCAAATTCTTAAAGATCAGCAGTTTACTGTGCAAATGAAACTGCAACCTCTCAAGGGCAGCATCATTGTTGCCGATGATCTTACTCCGGCTGACACAGTAGTAATGCAAAACCAAAATATCGCAGGCTTTATTACCGAACTAGGTGGACCGCTTTCACATACTGCGATTTTAGCAAGAAGCTTAAGTATACCCGCTGTTGTAGGCATACAAAGCGCACGCACTTTATTACAGCAAGAAGAACAGTTAGTGCTCGATGGAAGCAGCGGTATGGTGCTTGCCGGTATGGACGAAAGCACAATTAAAGAATACCGGCAAATCCAACGTGAGCAGAAAGATGCACGACGCAAACTTGGCTCGCTTAAAAACATCTCTGCAAGAACTAAAGATGGTCGCCGCATCAGCTTACAAGCCAATATTGAGCTTGCAGAAGATATATCTGCACTAAAAAAATCTGGTGCAGATGGCGTTGGTCTTTACCGTACGGAGTTCTTATATATTGATCGTGAAACACCTGCTGATGAAGATGAACAACTTAGTGCTTATCGAAAAATTGTTCGCGTTCTAAAAGGCAAACCATTAACTATTCGCACCTTAGATCTGGGTGGAGACAAAGAATTTGATCCTGATTTTCAAGGACCATTAACGCAAAATCCTGCATTGGGTTTGCGCGCGATTCGCAGATCACTAAAAGACACGGAACTATTCAAACAACAGTTGCGTGCCATACTACGCGCATCTGCAAGCGGTCCCGTAAAAATCTTATTGCCAATGATTACCAGTGATGTCGAACTTGTGCAATCTTTATCAATACTAGAACAAGCTAAAGAAGAATTAATAAGCGAAAATAAAGATTTTGATGAAAATATTCCTGTTGGCGCAATGATAGAAGTACCTGCTGCCGCAATATCAGCAAACATCCTTGCTAAAAAATTGGATTTCTTATCCATTGGTACAAACGACTTAATTCAATACACCTTGGCTATTGATCGCATCGATGATCAAGTGAACTATCTATATGATCCTTTGCATCCTTCAGTACTAAAGTTAATCAACATCACTTTGCAAGCTGGCCGCCGAGCAGACATTCCTGTTGCTATGTGTGGCGAAATGGCTGGGGACCCGCGCTACACGCGCCTACTCTTAGGCCTTGGTCTACAAGAATTTAGTGCACACCCTTCTAATCTGCTTGAAATAAAACAGATCATCAATAAAAGCAAAATTTCAGAGCTTGAAAAGCAGGCCAAGAAAATTTTAAGTACAACCGTACCCAATAAGATTGCTCCCATGGTAGATGCCCTAAACGAATAAGTCTATCGGACTATCTACAACTCAACGTCGACTTACTCTTTGGAAAGTAGCTAACTAACGGTTACACTTGCCGCGCGCATAAAAATAAATTAGATGGTGCTTCATGCCTGATACCGTTACTCAACTTCAAGACCAAACGCTCAAGGTCATCGGTGACGCTTTACAAAGTGGCACTATGCAGCGTGCGCGTCGCATTCTAAATGCACTTCATCCTGCTGAAATTGCAAATTTGCTCGAAGCCCTACCTCATTCTCAACGCGGCATTGTGTGGAATATGTTAGATCACGATGACGATGGCGAGATTTTATTGAATGTAGGTGATGAAGTTCGAAATGGCTTGATCCAACTTATGGATAGTGACGCACTGGTTTCCGCAACTGAAGGCTTGGAAATGGATGACTTGGCAGACCTGCTTGCCGACCTGCCTGATACGGTAACCGAGCAAGCTCTTGCGGGCATGGATTATCAAGACCGACAGCGCTTAGAAGCGGTACTGGCATATGACGAAGATACCGCTGGCGGCTTAATGAATACTGATACTGTGACAGTCCGCCGTGATGTCACACTTGATGTTGTACTACGTTATTTACGTACCAGAGGTGAACTACCTCACGCTACTGATTCGCTATTCGTAGTAGATCGATATGATCACTACATCGGCACACTTCCACTTACAAAAGTACTCACCAATAAACCAACCGAACTTGTTCGTGATGTGATGATAGATAATGTCGAAGCTTTTTCTTCGCAAACAGAAGCAAATATTATTGCCAAATCTTTCCAAGACTTAGATCTTGTTTCTGCAGCAGTAGTCGATGAAAAGAATAAACTCATTGGCCGCATTACTGTGGATGACGTAGTTGACGTTATTCGCGAAGAAGCTGAGCATTCTGTATTCAGCATGGCAGGCTTATCAGAAGAAGAAGATTTATTTGGACCTGTTGTACCTTCTACTAGACGTCGTGCAGTCTGGTTAGGCGTTAATTTAGCTACCGCATTTCTCGCAGCCTGGGTGATTAGTTTATTTCAACCCACTTTAGAAAAAATAATCGTGTTGGCAATATTAATCCCCGTAGTTGCCAGCATGGGCGGTATAGCGGGCAGCCAAACCTTAACACTCGTGATTAGAGGCATTGCAACTGGTCAAGTAGGACGCAGTAATTCAAAACTATTGCTAACCAAAGAACTTGCAGTAGGTTTTTTAAACGGTATGGTGTGGGCCATTGTCGTGGCCATTGTGGTAGTACTTTGGTTTAAAGACATAAAAATGGGCGGCATTATTGCCGCTGCAATGGCGGCAAATTTAATGTGCGCAGCACTAGCTGGTGTAACCATCCCAATCATTCTTCGTAAACTTAAAATTGATCCTGCTCTAGCGGGAGGAGTAGTCTTAACAACGATAACCGATGTGATCGGAATCTTTGCATTCTTAGGTCTAGCCACTTGGTTACTGTTATAATTTTTTTAAACCTTCATGCAAGAGAAATATTATGAATAATCATGTTAAATCAACAATTACAACTGATAATTACGAACCCTTTATGGTAGGTGACAAACAAGCCGGTGAAGTGCATTGGTTAACGACTACTAACTCTAACGGAGAAGCTACCTATTCAGGTTTATGGCGTTGCGAACCTATGACATTTGAATATGAATTTCCTGGTGACGAAATGTTTCAAATACTTCAAGGAAATTTACTAGTAGAAATTGCAGGAGAAGACAGCATTAACTTACAGGCTGGTGACATCGTCTCATTTGACAAAGGCATTAAATCAACTTGGACAGTTCAAAGCTCATTCAAAAAGTTTTTTGTTATTTCGAACTGCTAATCCAGTTGATGAGCACAAGGAAATACGAACAAAAGACCAGTAGATATTATTTTTATGCCTTTGGCAAAGTGACACCCTTCTGACCTTGGTATTTACCACCACGGTCTTTATATGAAGTTTCGCAAACTTCATCCGATTCAAAGAAAAGCATTTGCGCAACACCTTCGTTGGCATAAATTTTTGCAGGTAGTGGCGTGGTATTAGAAAATTCTAGGGTCACATGCCCCTCCCACTCTGGCTCAAGTGGGGTTACATTTACAATAATTCCACAACGCGCATACGTAGACTTACCTAAACAAATGGTAAGCACTGAACGTGGAATACGAAAGTATTCTACTGTACTGGCCAAGGCAAATGAATTTGGTGGAATAACACATTCACTAGCGTGCAAATCAACAAAACTACTTTCATCAAAGCCTTTGGGGTCGACAACGGCAGAATTTATATTAGTGAAGATTTTAAAGTGTTCTGCACAACGCACATCGTAACCGTAACTCGATGTACCATAAGAAATCATACGACCGTTACCATTCTCTCGAACCTGACCTGACTCAAAGGGTTCAATCATTCCGTGCTTCTTCGCCATTTCGCGAATCCAGCGATCTGATTTTATTGCCATAGAACTTTATTCAAACTTGATTAGATTAGCTACCAATGTATGGCAGTTTCAATTCGTCAGTTTTATCAAAAGGAATATTAAATAGACGTGTGTGAATGCTGCCGGAAAAATTGTAAGAAGCAATACCGGTTTCCATCACTTTAGGAATCGTTTCCAATATCGATGCATAGCTTATTCGCACTGGTACTTCAATTTTTCCACTACCTAAAGCTGGGACCGATATATTACTTTGAGTTTCACCACTCAAAATATTTGTGCCTGCTAAACTCATAGTATAGTCCAAACCTTTTGCGTTTAACGCAAAGTTATTTGGGTTTTCTAGATTTAATGTAAGCAATGCGGTTAAGCCGGATAAGCTTGCATCTTCAATTTCAATGGCATCGATAAACACTTTAGGTTGAATGGGGTTCAGGCGTTTATCTAAAGACCCGCATGCTTGCAATACAAATATTGCTAAAAATATTATGACTATTGAAATTGATCGAATTTTCATTAGAAATTATCTTTTTATAAAGTTTACGTGTTCTGAATAACGATCTTAGGAAACTTCGCACTGTAGTCTTTACTCTTCGAAGCAAGTTTCGCGGCAGCTCTACGCGCAATGTTACGGTAAATCTCTGCAATTCGGCTATCTGGCATTGCCACTACACTTGGATTGCCACCATCGACTTGCTCACGAATACGAATATCCAATGGAAGCGCGCCAAGCATTTCAACTCCGGATTCATCAGCCATAGTTTTACCACCACCTTCACCAAAAATGTGTTCTTCATGGCCACACTTGCTACATATATGAGTACTCATATTCTCAACCACACCCAACACCGGTACTTCTACTTTCTCAAACATCTTTAATCCCTTGCGCGCATCTAGCAAGGCGATATCTTGGGGTGTAGTAATAATCACAGCTCCACTAACAGGAATTTTCTGCGCTAAGGTTAATTGCACATCACCGGTGCCTGGTGGCAGATCAACCACCAAGTAATCTAATCCGCGCCATTGAGTATCATTTAATAACTGTTCTAATGCCTGTGTAACCATTGGTCCACGCCAAATCATGGGAGTTTCTTCATCAATTAAGAAACCAATCGACATGGCTTGCAAGCCGTGAGCTTCCATAGGCTCTAAACTTTTCCCATCATTTGATTTAGGCTGACCACTAATTCCCAGCATACGTGGCTGGCTTGGTCCATAGATATCTGCGTCTAGGATTCCTACTGTGGCGCCCTCAATAGATAGTGCTAACGCCAAATTAATCGCAGTCGTCGATTTGCCAACACCGCCCTTACCCGATGCAACCGCGATTACGTTTTTAATGTTTTCTAATGGCTTGAGGCTTTTTTGTACCGAGTGTGCTTCGATTATCCAGCCAACATCAGCTTTAGCACTTTTTGCACCTGCTGCTGCAAGTGCGCCTTCTATATCTTCAGCAAGATCAGCAACAATACTTTTGGCGGGATAGCCCAGTTTAATTTCTACATTAACGTTTCCACCGTCAATATCGATATTTTTAACAGCATTACTGGCTATTAAATTTTTATCAATATTTGGGTCGTGTATCTCTTTGAGTACAGCTTCTACTTGCTCTTTGGTAAGCTCGGCCATGCTTTATATGCTCCTGAAATAATTGCTAAAGTTATGGGGGTTATGCGATTTGACCTGTACTATATCACGCTAGATTTGGCAGCAAAGATCCCTATTTGAGTAGCTTTGAATGTGAATATTACAAACAATAAGCCCACTTATTTCAATGACAAAAATAGCGGTTTTATAAGCAACCTGATAAGGTAGCCCGCGCCTCAAAAGTGGTGAATTTATAACTACCCTAAAAATATATTAGTTAGAAAAATCTTGTGAGCAAATCCATTCTAGTTACTAGTGCACTACCCTATGCAAATGGGTCTATCCATATCGGTCACTTAGTTGAGTACATCCAAACTGACATCTGGGTGCGGTTCCAGAAAATGTGCGGCAATGACTGCATCTATATATGTGCAGATGACGCTCATGGCACACCTATTATGTTACGAGCACAACAGGAAGGCATTTCACCAGAAGAATTGATTGCCAAAGTAAAACAAGAACACGAAAAAGATTTTGCTGATTTTCTTATTGACTTTGATAACTATCATTCCACTCATTCTGAAGAAAATAAAAAGCACGCAACAACTATATATGAACGTTTAAAAGAAAATGGTCATATCACTACTAAAACAGTAACCGATCTTTTCGACCCTAAAGAAAATATCTTTCTTCCTGATCGTTTTGTTAAAGGCGAATGCCCAAAATGCAATGCCAAAGATCAGTATGGTGATAATTGTGAAGCATGTGGATCGACTTATACTCCAGCCGATTTAATTAACCCATACTCGTCTGTTAGTGGCGCTACTCCAATCCAAAAAGAAAATCTGCATTATTTCTTTAAACTCAATGACTTTAAAGACATGTTGCAACAGTGGATCAATCAAGATAATTTGCAGCCCGAGATTACAAATAAATTAAAAGAGTGGTTTGAGTCAGGCTTACAAGACTGGGATATTTCTCGCGATGCTCCTTACTTTGGTTTTGAAATCCCCGATGCACCAGGTAAATATTTTTATGTTTGGTTAGATGCGCCCATTGGCTATATGGCCAGTTTGCAGCAGTATTGTGAACGCACTGGTAAAGATTTTGACAGCTACTGGAATAAAGATAGTAATGCACAGGTGTATCACTTTATCGGCAAAGACATCGCTTACTTTCATATGCTGTTTTGGCCAGCCATGTTACATGGAGCTAATTACAGAATTCCTACCGCAGTATTCTGTCACGGTTTCTTAACTGTAGATGGTGCAAAGATGTCGAAGTCTCGCGGCACGTTTATAAAGGCTCGCACCTATCTTGATCATTTGAATCCCGAATACTTACGTTATTATTTTGCAGCGAAACTTGGCCCTGGAGTTAATGATCTGGATTTAAATCTCGACGATTTCCAACAAAGAGTAAATAGCGACGTGGTAGGTAAGCTTGTGAATATTGCTAGCCGTTGCGCGGGTTTCATCACAAAAAAATATGACAATAAGCTTACTGCAAACTTTAATGAAGAATGCACTCATGCATTTGACCTTGCAGTAGAAAAAAACAATCAGATTAAAAGTTATTATGAAGCGCGCAAATATTCAGAAGCAATGCGCGTAATAATGTCACTTGCAGATATAGCTAATCAAATCATTGACGCGCACAAGCCTTGGGAGCGAATAAAAGAAGACAAAAATCGCACCGAAGTGCATCAGGTTTGCAGCTTTGGCTTAAATATATTTTGTTTATTAATAGGCTATTTAAAACCTGTTCTCCCTGAATTGGCATCAAAGTCAGAAAGTTTTCTGAATACTGAATTTACTTGGGAAAATCTATACAACTGTAAACCAATGCCTGAAGATCATGAAATCAATAAATTCAAACCTTTGATTACACGGATAGAAAAAGAGCTGGTAGATAAAATGATAGAAGACTCAAAAGTAGAAACTGCACCTAAAGCTTCAGACCCTATCAGCGATGAAATCACCTTTGATGATTTTGCCAAGTTAGATTTTAGAATCGCGAAGATTGTTAAAGCGGAACACGTTGAAGGTGCAGATAAGTTATTACAGCTTACATTAGATCTAGGCGAACCCACCGGCGGTATACAAAAGAATGTATTTGCTGGAATTAAATCCGCCTATTCACCTGAAGAAGTAGAAGGACGCCTTACTGTAGTAGTGGCTAACCTTGCGCCACGTAAAATGCGCTTTGGTATGTCTGAAGGTATGGTATTAGCTGCCGGTCCTGGCGATAAAGATATCTTCCTATTACAACCCGATAGCGGTGCTAAAGCTGGAATGCGTGTCAAATAAAGTTTGGAAACAAACGAAAGCATAATTCCTACCGGAAAGTATATTGCTCGTATTGTTGAGGAAGAATGCATCGGCTGCACACTGTGCATAAAAGCCTGTCCATTCGATGCCATCATTGGTGCCTCCAAACATCTGCACACAGTAGTCATCCAAAATTGCACCGGCTGCAAATTATGCCTGCCACCCTGCCCGGTGGACTGCATAGTGTTAGATAACAATACTAAATATACAGAAGCTTGCAAAGATCTTTCACAGCAAGAACAAAGTGATTTAAAAAAGACTTTCGCAGTTTTCTCACGTGAAAATAAAAAACGCCGTGATAAAAGATTAGAAGATGCAATGCAAGCCAAACAAGCGGCCTTTGAACGTAAGAAAAAAGAGTTATTGAAACGTTAGCCCAGTATTTAAAACTAGCCATGAATAAAGAGAAACGTAGAGAAATTTTTCGCCGCTTTAAAGAAGCTAACCCAGCACCAAAAACCGAACTGGTACACAAATCTAACTTTGAGTTACTGATCGCCGTCATTCTATCTGCACAAGCTACTGATGTAAGCGTTAATAAAGCTACTAAAGAACTATATAAAGTAGCTAACACACCACAAAAAATATTAGCCCTAGGTGAATCAGGTTTAAAAAAATATATTAAATCAATAGGCTTATACAACAGTAAAGCTAAGAACATCATCAAGACCTGTAAAATTTTGATCGATGAATACAACTGCCGCATACCAGAAGACCGCGAAACATTACAAAAACTACCAGGGGTGGGAAGAAAAACCGCCAATGTAGTGCTCAACAATGCCTTTGGACAACC
>JABDMD010000092.1 GCA_013001685.1 Gammaproteobacteria bacterium
ATTCAAAGGGATGTCCACTGCTATTTTTAGATTAAGTTCATCTTCTGCAAGCAAAGTGATTCAAGAGCTTAATGCAATATTTGGCTTTAAAGATGAAGAAGATCAAGCCGGTGTAATACGCTTTGTAGAAATTGAACGCTTAAATGCAATACTTGCCATTACTCCGCAACGAAAATATTTAAATACCGTGTCGCAATGGGTGGATAGACTTGATCGTGTTGATAACAGTATTGCAAGAACACTGCACGTGTATTTTGTACAGAACTTACGCGCCGGTTACCTAGCGCAAATCCTTTCGGAATTATTTGATGCAGATGTTTCAACTCAAGAAGGGCAAGATCCTGCGGCTTTAGCACCAGGTTTGGGGGGTTCATCTATTCAAAGTTCCGGTATTGGTAATTCCGACTCAGGATTCATTAGTGGTGATGCAGATAGTATTAGTGCCGGTGTGCCTTCGGGTATAGGAGCGAATTTTCCAAGTAGTTTAAGTCCAAATACAGATCGCTTTGCATCAGCCAATCAATTTTCTAATGGTTCAAATGGCAGTGGCAACAGTAACAGCCCAATTAAGATAATTGCGGATGAAGAAAACAATGCATTGGTAGTTAAAGCAACCAACGAAGAATATCAAGATATTGAAGATGCGATTAAACGGTTAGATATTTCAGCATTACAAGTATTACTTGAAGCGACCATTGTAGAAGTCGAATTAACCGGTGATTTAGAATTCGGGACTCAATGGTTTTTCAAAAACAATGGTATCGATGGGAATACAGGTGTTGGCCAATTAGACAACGGAGGGCTTGGGGGAGCAGCTGGCCTCACTCCAGGTGGAGGTCCGAATGGCTTTTCTTATTCACTTGTTGATTCAGGTGGAGCAATACGCGCTGTTTTAAGTGCATTAGCTTCTGATAACAAAATGCAAGTGCTCTCATCACCTTCTTTAATGGTGCTCGATAATCACACTGCATCGATCAATGTAGGTGATCAGGTTCCTGTGCGTACTTCTGAATCAACCAATACAGGTACTGATGATTTAGTGACTAGTACTATTCAATTTGTAGAAACGGGTGTGACACTACAAGTGGCACCACGTGTGAGTCAGAATGGTAATGTGGTGATGGATATATATCAGAACATTCGCACTGCAAACGAGACTGAAGTCTCTAATATTGATTCCCCGACTATTGATCAGCGCGAAGTCAGTACTTCGGTTGCAGTTATGAGTGGAGATACAATCGTTTTAGGCGGTTTGATACAAGACGGTAATGCACAAGGAAATTCTGGAGTACCGGGTTTGCGAAATTTACCATTACTTGGCCCATTATTTGGTACCACCACCCGAGCTTCTGCGAGGACAGAATTATTAGTATTGATTACCCCAACTGCCATTCACAATCCAGCAGAAGCTCGTGAAGCCACCCAAGAATTACGTAATAAGTTGGATGGTTTGGATATTCCTGAGTTAAGTAATCAAGAGGCAAAGATTAAGGCTATTGAGCATCGTGGAGTTCGTTGGTAACTGAAATTGCCCATAAAAATAATTAACGGTTCTTCTATAAAATAAATTGCTGGTTAAACTTGAGACTGAGAACCTAGATTCAAGTATATTTAACAAGGCGTCACAACAGCATAAATAATCAGACGCAGTGCTCAGATTAGAATAAGAGCAATGATCCTGAGTTGGGGCATATGGTTGCCAGGAGGAGGAGTTATTCGCACTGAAAGTAGCAAATTTTTTGCGTCCACAGCTAAGTTACCTTTTATCAAACAAAAGGTTCCGCTTTCAGTTGTTGTCTTTCTATTGTCTACAGTTTTAGGCTTACTCATTTGGAATGGCTGGGAACAGTATTCACAATTCCATAATTCTCAAATTAATAGTATGCAGCAGTCATCTTGGTCTGCTGCAAATGAAATTTCAAACTATGTTGAGATGATGCAAAGCAACATTAGCATGTTCGCTGAAAACGAAACGAAATTATTAGTAGATGCTCAAGAAAGTAAAAGCACTGATGCACCTGCAATTAATTTACTAAACCGTAAAATCAGTAATAGCTACCCGGATTCAATTAATTTTCTTATCTGGGATAAAGATGGAAAATTATTGATTGACGCTGAAGGCACTCAAGTTAATAAACCAGAAGTGTATGTATTACCATCTATTAGTGGTATTAATGAAAAATATGCCGTGCGTATGCATCATAATACAGAGCATGATCATTTCAATATCATTGTGCCTTGGAATCATGAAAGTAATTTTATGGGGGTTTTTGGAGTCAGTTTTCCATCTGAATTAGTACAGCCATTGTTATACAAACATCAAAATATTAATTATCAACTTGTTTTGTGGCGTGAAGACTCTCCAGGGTTTGTAGAACTGGCAGGTCCAGGTTCTGATTTAGAATTAGTAAATGATGTATATCTTGAGAAAGAGGATATGCAACGAGTTGGCGCCGTGGCCTCCATTGGCGGAACCCAGTGGGCTGTGGTCTCGCTACATAATCAAACATTATTTACAGATGAAATAAAGCAAATCATTTTCAATGGTGTATTGAAGTTTTTAACTATTCTTGCAGCAGTCGTAATTGCAGCCAAGCTTTATCAAAGAGAAGCACTTCGCCGTTATAAGGCTAATGAAAAAATTCGTAAAACCCAAGAACGTTTACAACTTGCATTAGAGAGTACACAGGACGGTGTGTGGGAAATAGACTTGGGTAAAGATGAAAACTTTTTTGATGAACGATGGCGTGAGTTGGTAGGTTATACAAATAATGAAATATTACAAGCGAAACAACTAAAGGATAGGCTGATTCATGAGGATGATGCAGCGGATGCAAAATATGCTTTTGATTTGCATCTATCAGGCGAAACAGATTTTTATGAACATGAGCATCGCCTCAAGCATAAGTCTGGAGAATGGATTTGGGTACATGATCGTGGTCGAATCCTAGAAAGAGATGAAGATGGTAAGCCTCTGCGAGTAATTGGAACCACAGCAGATATTACTGAACGTAAACATGCTGAAATAATTCTTAAACAAAATGATGAAGCATTACGCTTTTTTTATTCAATTGTTTCAGTTGAAGATGCCTCTTTGCATACCCAGATTCAATGTTTATTAGCCGGTGGTTGTAAGCATTTGGGTATGAAATGTGGAATATTCTCCTATATTGAAGGTGAACGTTATATAGTGATGCAAGTTCATACTGAATCACCAAGTTACCAAATTCAAGCGGGAGATAAGTTTGAGCTTGGGCTTACTTATTGTCAGTTAACCATTGAGTCACGTGATGCAATGGGGTTTGCACATGCAAAAACTACAAATGTAGCTAACCATCCAGCTTATGCTGCATTGCAGCTAGAGGCATATCTTGGTGCAGCCATTTATTTAGATAATAAACCCTATGGGACATTAAACTTCACTAGCATCGAACCGCGTGAAGAGGAGTTTTGCGCAACTGAGAAAAAGTTTGTGCAAATGATGGCAGAGTGGATATCTAATAAGTTGCAAAGTCAATTTGCTGAACAAAGACAAAAAGAAGCTGATCAAACACTTGCATTGCATTTAGAAAACTCGCCAACAGCCATTGTTGAGTGGGATTCCGATGGTGTGATTAAACGGTGGTCTGACCAAGCTGAGCAAATATTAGGGTGGGATAATGAAGAGGTTGTTGGAAAATCACCGACTGATTGGCCACAAAAACACCCAAGTCATAATGATGCGCTTGTTGAGTTACAAAATTATATGCAAGATGCAAGTGCGACATCGCAGCAATTCGGTTTAACAATTCAAGATTCTGCTGGAAAATTTAAGCATACAGAATGGGCGGCTTCACAGTCAGCAGAGTTATTTAATGCAAAAGTATCTTATTTTGCGCTTGTTCATGATGTTACCGAACGCGTTGATATGCAGCAGAAATTAATCCGTAGTCAAGCAAGGTTGCATGACTTATATGAGAATGCACCAGATATGTATTTTTCTGTAGATGCAAACGGCATAATTCAGTCAGTTAATCAGTTCTGTGCACAATATTTGGGTTATACAAAAGAAGAGCTACTAAATAAACCAATTTGGAATTTAATGCATGAGAATGATATTCGTCGTGCAAATCGACATTTCAATGTCGTGTTTGAAGATCGAATTAATGAATTTGAAATGGAAATTCGCATGCTCACTAAAGAAGGTGTGCTTATTAACACGCATCATAGATTGCGCTTGATTGAAGCGCAGAAAGGTACGCCGCGTGAGTTAAGAATTCTTTGTAGAGATGTTACACAACGTGCTGTTAGCCAAAAAGAAAGACTTAACCATATTAAAGTACAACGTGACGAAGTCAGTCGTGAAATGCGCCACCGCATTAAAAATAATTTACAGGCCATTGTCGGTTTATTAAAAGTAAATCTAGATGCATATCCTGAGTTGCGTGATGTTCTAGTCACCTCCATAAGCCAGGTGGATACCATCTCTATTGTTAATAATCTGATGATTGATTCAGAACATAGGCTGGTAAATGTAGTTGAATTAGTGAAACGAATTACTCAGGCTTCAAGTAAATTGTTTTCACAGGAAGTATCTTTTGAAGTGCTTTGTAACGATGCCGAGTATTTGGAGCTTTGGGAAGAGGAGACCGTAGCGGTTTCACTCATCGTATCAGAGCTGATCACCAATGCCATGAAGCACCGTGCGCCAGATGCAGTAGATTCTGATGGAGTACGCATTATTATTGAAAATGAAGGCTCGAATTTGACTATTGAAGTAGCCAACGTAATGGAAAATGCGGTTAGCAAAAAATTCAATTTTGATGAAAGTTTAACTAGTGGTGGGGTGGGCTTAGGCATGGTTCAGTCACTTATGCCACCAGAAGGTGCTGAGCTTAATTACCAACAAGTAGGTAATTACCTGAAGGCTACGCTTATATTGCAGCCTCCAGTAATACTTAATATGTTTGCTTCGGAAATGAACATTCTAGAAGCTATATCATAAGCTATCAGTAAGCTATTAATATAATAGGTAATATTTAACCGTATTAATGCGTTGTTCAGGTAAATTATAAAGTTATTTTGCCTTATTTTTTGTTAGACTTTATAGAAGCAAAAAGGACGAAGATCCTTGTTTGATTTAGACTAAATAGTTGCTATGTATAAGGAAGGAGTAAAGCTTGTTTAGAGCTCAAATTTTGCTGGCAGATGATGACCGTGTTATTCGTGTAACGCTGGCCAAAAATTTACGTCAATATGATTTTGATGTACTAGAAGCGAGTAATGGTAAAGAAGCGGTGCAGATTGGTTGTGAATTGAAACCCGATCTCGTCATTATGGATTTTCAAATGCCTGATATAACGGGTGTAGAAGCTGCACACCAGCTTAGAGAGACGGCTGAAGTGTCATGTATCTTTCTTTCTGCTTACTCTGATGATGAATTTGTAGCTAAGGCAGCAGAAGCAGGTGCTTTGGGGTATTTGGTTAAGCCAATTGATGTACAGCATGTGCTACCAACCATTGAATCAGCAATGCAGCGTGCGGCTGAAATCAGACAACTGAAGCAAACTGAATCCCAACTCAACACTGCTTTACAGCAAGGTCGTGAGACAAGTATTGCCATAGGTATTCTAATGGCGCGTTATAATATTAGTTCAGAACAAGCTTTTGAAATGCTGCGTACTGAGTCTCGAAATCAGCGCAAAAAAGTAGGGTTAATTGCTGGTGAGTTAGTGAAATCGGTAGATAATGTGAATCGCTTTACCGGCGATATGTTTGACCGTACGAATACAAAGCTTAATTAGACAAAGTTTAGTCAGAGTTAAAGTGATTAGATAAGTATGTATGTAACTCACTAAAACCAGGTGAGTTATGCTAAATTGAATTTATTAAATCTAAAAAAATGCTATTAGTGCTTGATATGACTATATTATTAGCTTATAAAGTCTGCATAATTATAAGTATATAAAGAGTTTTTTTACTCACTAATAATATATTCCAGGACCCAAAACACAGTCCTATTATTGGCTCGTACCTATCGAGCTATCAAACGTCCAAAAACAAGACGTTTACATTTTTTCCAGGCCTTAGACCTGCCTGATCAATCTATGAATTTAAGATTTGTTTGCTGTGCGTTTATGCGCAAAGCATCAAAGCGAAATTTAGTTAGATTTGATTGAGGCAACATCACTCAATTTATCAAAACTAAATTTTTAATAATGGAGCATGTGCTTTTTATAAAGCAACTCTGCAAATAGTTTTACTAGCTGCAGAGACCATGTGACGAAATGTTAAGACTACTAGGAGGGAGGATATGAAAATATCTAAATTAATCATGCTATCGATGGTAGCGGCACTGCTTGCGGTTCCGTTTACGAATGCGATGGCGAGCGACGATGAACGAGGTTGTGATTACGACCTACGTGACGGCGCTGTTTATGTAAATGAAAATAGAACAAAACGTGATGATCAAGGTAATGCACAGCAAAACCGTTTAATCGTTTTAGCTCGTGGAGAAGGCGGAGCACTTACTGAAGTGCAACGTGCAGAATCTGGTGGTTACGGTAACGATGACGGCATTGTAACTTCGGGTCAATTCTCTGTAATCGTGCAGAACTTTAGAAATCGTCAATATGTAATGATGATCAATCCTGGATTTGATCCAACAAGCGATAGCTTAGATGGTTCAGTTTCTGCATTCCGTGTTAACAAGTGTGGTGTAACACTTACTGACACTGCGTCTACTAAAGGTCAAGAACCTCGTTCAGTATCACGTGATGCGCGTCGAGTATTGGGTTTCAATCGTGACTTAGTAGGTGTTGTCAATGCTGGTTCTGGTGATGTTGAATTCAACGGTTGCCCAGGTCTTCCAGAAGGATTCATGACACCTCTAGGAACCATTTGCGGTCCTCGTGAGTTGATTAGTGAAGAAGATTTCGAACCAACTTCCTACACGCTTTATCGTTTCAATAATCGTCGTGGAACATTCCGCCAAATAGCGAACGCAAATACAGTTGACGAAAATGGTGACCCAGCACAGGCATCTTTCATTAACGAAGGTCGTCAGTTTCTTATCTCACATCGTAATACCTTCTTTGCATTAGGTGATGGAACAGAAGACGATATCATTGAAGTGGTTAAACTACGTTTGAATGGTAAACCAATGCGTGATCGTTCTGGTTTCTCTAATGCGTTAGCTAACCTTTTGGGTTATAACGTTGACGGCGCAAGCCCAGATTCTATTGCTCCACGTTTTACTAACCCAGTAACTAGTGAAACTTCAGGTAATGACAACTTTGGTTTCTCAGTACTTCCTGTTAAAGGTAACGACTTCAATGACTGTGTTGTGATGACGCACGGTAGTTTCCAACAGCGTGGCCAAGGCGGTACTTCTCAGTTCACTATCAATAAGTTCGGTGCAAAAGTACGCATTCAACCTAACAAGCCAGACCTTGGTGATGATACTTGTTGGTCGCAAATTTCTACTCGTACGGGTACGGTTTACGCACAAGCATTCTTCAACTCAGGTATCTCGATTCGTTCCATTGATCTAGAAACTTGTGTAATGGCGGATGGTGGTCCACCGGTAATCGTTGTGGATGGTGTGCCGCAATTCTCTGGCGTAGTTGAAAACTTCCGCCACAGAATCAATAGCTCTCCAGCAAATGATGCAAACCGTGGTTTGAACCCATCGGATCAAAGCGACTTCTTGTATCAAGCCGGTGGATTGGATTTAGCACTTAGCCAAAATCCTAAGGACACTGAGTATCTTTATGCATTAAATACACCTGTGCCATTTGCGGGTATTCCTCAAGATGGAGCAGAACCAATCCTACAAAATAGTTCTGGTGATTTCCTTTGGATTCCTGGTGGCCCAACCACTATCGCAATTTATCGTGTAATCGAAGATTGTGAAGGTGAAGACACCATCTTTAAGAAGAGCGATGGTACTGATGATTGCCGTGTAGGTGACTTACAGTTCGTAGGTCGTTATGCACCAGGTGATATCTCAAGTAGCGGTTTTGGTATCGCTGCAATGTAGTAAAACTTTTTAGGTTAGTAATTACCTAAAATGTTCTCTTAGTGGTCTAGAGCAGCTAACAAACGTTAGCTGCTCAACATTAAGAATAAGTAAGTAGTTTATCTAGTTAGAATTTATAACTAGGGAGTACAAATCTTTTTTATTGATGTTGCTTGTGGACAAGTTGGAAAAAGCTCCGAGAAAACGCGCTTTTTTAGTACACCAATAGAAGTATACAAATAGCTGTTTAACGAATTCTTTGCCTAGAACATGCAAGGATATATGTTAAACCAAATTTTTAATTTGGGAGGAAAAAGTGAAACAGCACTTTATTAAAGTTTTATTAGCATCCATGCTATTAGTAATCGCACCCCTTGCGAGTGCAATTGTTACAGCTGAAGATGCTATTCCAGAAGATATTCTGTCCCTCTTGCCATCTGATGATGGAAGTTCTGATGCAGCTTCGGAAGAAGCTGAATTCTTAGCAGAATTTGCAGAAGATGATGACAGTGGGGAAGCCCTTTCTAATGCCGATGTAGAAGTCGTGATCATGTCTGATGACGATGATGCATCTGATTCAACATCTAACTCAAATGCCAGCACTGGTGCAGGTGGTCCTGCCGGTGGTAACTCTGCGTCCTCAGGTAGCAACGGTATTCAAGTTGCATCACTTGACGGTATTCCACAAGACATTCTTGATCTTTTACAAGAAGTTTTTGGTGACGGAGACGGCGGAGACAAAGGTGATGCTGGCAACGGTGGAGATGAAGGCGATGGTGGTGATGAAGGCGGTGAGGGCATTAGTAATGTCATCACTGATGATCTTGTATGGCAGTATGATGAAACTGCATTCAACTCAGACTTTTATGACCGCAATGGTAATGGCCCAGCGTTACAGGCAACAATCACACAAGCTGATTTGCCTAGCATGAGTCTTAGAGATATTCGTCGCCAAGGTGCTCTTATGTATACCACTCCATTTCGTCATGCAGACGGACATGGTGATGGACCTGGTATTAACCCTAACGACCCCACTACTGAAAATGGTTCAGGAGATGGTGACGGTATTTTAGGTAATACTGGACGTCCAACCTTGCAAGGCAATGGTACATGGTTACGCTTGAATGGCCTGGATACCCAAACTTGCTTGGAGTGTCATGGTGTGATCGATAATTCAGTCATACCTGCAATTTTAGGTGTAGGTGGTCAAGCGGGTATTTCTGCATCACCTTTCTTTAACTCCAGAAATGCTGATATCGATGACTCAGATGGCAATAGTCTTGAAAAATTAGGTATTGCTGCATTTGATGGTCGTGCAATTAACCCTCCTAAAAACTTAGGAATGGGTGGTGTTGAATTAGCTGGAATGGAAATTTCTCGTCGCTTGAATAGAATTTCATCACTAGCTTCTCGTTTAGCACAACGTGCCGATCGTCGTGTTCGTTTGCCGTTAGTGGCCAAAGGCATCAACTTTGGAGACATCATTGCAAAACGTAATGGTGATCTTGATACCTCACTTGTTGAAGGTGTGGATGGTGACTTGGTTATTCGTCCTTTTGGTCGAAAAGGTGAATTTGACACCATTCGTGGTTTTGATACTGGTGCGATGGCATTCCATATTGGTATGCAATCAGTTGATGAATTCGGACCGGGTGATCCTGATGGTGATGGAATTGAAGACGAACTCACCACAGGTGAAATGTCTGCGTTACATATTTTCTTAACTACTTCTGAGCGCCCATTCCAACAGAAATTGAGCACAGACGAACAACGTCGTGGTAAGCGCATTTTCAACCGTATCGGTTGCACTGGATGTCACAAGCCAACTATCAATACTCGTAGCCCAGTACTTGAGTACCGTATAACGGGTGGTGGCGTCATTGATCCAGACCAAGAACCATACTTCTCAGTTGATCTAAGCAGTGATGTACCAGAAGGTGCTCGTTTTGAGACCAACAGTCGTGGCGGAATCAAAGTGCCAATCTTCTCTGACTACAAGCGTCACAACATGGGATCACGCCTAGCGGAATCTTTCCATGCATTAGAAACGCCTGATTGTGATAATGAGGTATCCGGTACCGAGATCACTAACTGTAATTTCATTACTATGAAGTTATGGGGTCTTGCGGATACTGCGCCTTACCTACATGACGGACGTGCTCTAACTGTATTTGAAGCCATTGCATTCCATGGTGGAGAAGCACAACGTGTACGTGATCGTTTCTTAGGCTTGAGTAAAGGTGGCCAAAATGCGCTATTGGCGTACTTAGGTACTTTGAAGAATCCTGTGGATCCTAACCAAGATGTGTTAAACCAAGTTCAACTTGGACCTAACTAAACCTTAGGTAAGATTTCACAAAGGATTTGTGATAATAAAAAGCCGGGGCAAGTGAATTGCTCCGGCTTTTTTGTTTCTGTTAAATTGTAAATTTAACAACAGTTCTGAAAATTATCATCAAGTTAGATACACTAATTAAATGAAGTACATTAAAATAATATCCATCATTATTATTTTTGTCATGCTTATGGCGACAGGTTTGGTAGTAGGCAAGATGCGAAGTGAAGGTGCCAAATTAGTACGTGAGGCGGATAGATTTAATATACCTGTCGTAAAGCAGGTAATGTCAGTGCTTCCAAAATGGAATTATGAAAGTTTACTGCCTTATATGAATAAGAGCTTTAAAAAAACATTTTCAAAAGAAGAATTTCAAAAAGAATTAAATAATTTAAGTATTTTGGGAGATGTAAAAGAAATTAAGCATGTCAGGCATGCAGGACACAAGCGTTATAAGCATTGGTTGTTCCACAGTTGTGCAGTGAATAAATATTCAGTTTCGACAGTATTTGAAAGGGGAAAAGGTACAGTGGTTATGGATCTGAATCATTGTTATAAAAAAGTAAAAGTGACATTTTTTCAAGTTCATTCAGAAGTACTACCGGTAAAATCATAAAATGAATCTTGAAGATAAATACTTAGAATATTATGTCTAAGATATTTTTACTCATACTTGTTAGTTTCGCAATCTGTGCCTGTACGAATGAGCCTAAAAATAAAATTCATGATTGGCAGATAGGTAGCAATAGCAGTATTTCAAAAGTAATTTTTGAACAGGATGAGGCGGCGAGAGTGAAAGTTTGTTCAGATGAATATAAAGACATTGGTTTTTCCACAAATATAAATATCGACTATGACGAAAATACATATTTCAGACTTATTGAAGGTGTGTGTATTACAATCAAAGCCAAGAAAATTAGAGTTAGATTCGCGACGCCATCCAGTGGTAAAAGAGCGCGTGGGACATTTGAAATATTAGATTCATAAACTATATGTGTATTGAATGATATTTGATGTAAACAAATGGACGTTTGCTAAATTTTGACCTCGAGTGCAACTAAAATATATTTAGTAGATGATGATCGCATTGTTTGCCATTCACATACTTTAATTTTGCAAAAATATGGCTATGAAGTTGAAGTATTTAATTCAGCTGAAGCGTTCTTAGAGGCTCATCCAAAACCTAATGAGGGCATATTGGTGCTGGATCATAATATGTCTGGTATGAGCGGTTTGGATCTGCAACGGAAATTGATTAATGAAAAGACTTTAATTCCGATCATATTTATCACTGCAATGTATGAGACTGTAAATGAACTAGCGACTAAGAACGGAGCGATAGGCGTGTTTGAAAAGCCGTTTGACCCTAAAGAGCTTATTGATTTGCTCAATACAGTAACAGTAAGTAGTTAATTGAGCATTATTTAGCCAATAGCGCCTAGTTTCATCATTTTATACAGCACAGATAACTTGTATAGGCGGTCTTTGTATTATTGAACCCTTACTATAGAATTTACTCTAATTTCCTATCTATAAATCATAACCACAAAGGCTTTGAATATGTTGCTAAACACCAGCAAACAAACGGATTTGAAAGAGTCTGATATAACCGACCAGGCTATATATAGGGATCGTCGTAAATTCTTGCAAAAATCAGCATCGCTGACTGCTGTATCAATGGCACCTTCTTTTTTATGGCCAACTATTGTTTCCGCGGATATCAGTTTTGAAAATATTATTAAGAGTGATTTTTCAACTAAAGATGAGTTAACTCCAATTGACGCAGTAGCAGGTTATAACAACTTTTATGAGCTTGGTTTAGATAAAGGTGATCCAAAGCGAAATGCACATCATCTTAAAGTAAAGCCATGGAATGTTTTAGTTTCGGGTGAATGTGAAGAAACTGGTGAATATGCATTAGAAGATTTTATTTCACCGGCAAAACTTGAAGAAAGAATTTACCGCTTACGTTGTGTTGAAGCATGGTCGATGGTGGTACCGTGGGTAGGGGTTGAGCTAGGTCCTATTTTAAAACGTTTTAAACCAACTTCTAAAGCAAAGTATGTTGAATTTAAAACGATATTAGATCCAGAAAACTTGCCTGGTCAAAAACGCCAAGTATTGGAATGGCCATATAGAGAAGGATTGCGGATAGATGAAGCTATGCATCCATTAACTATTTTAGCAGTCGGTTTGTACGGCAAAGAATTGCCAAATCAAAATGGTGCACCGTTACGTTTAGTCGTGCCATGGAAATATGGTTTTAAAAGTATTAAATCTATTGTCAGTATTAATTTTCTAGAAGAGCAACCTCCTACGAGTTGGAATATAGCCGGCCCTAGAGAATATGGGTTTTATTCCAACGTGAACCCTGATGTAGATCATCCACGCTGGAGCCAAAAACGTGAACGCAGAATTGGAGAATTTTTAAAGCGCGAAACTTTACCTTTTAATGGTTATGCAGATGAAGTAGCTAGCTTATATTCAGGCATGGATCTCAAGGAAAACTTCTAAGCAGATCTAATTTAAATAAAAAAATAAAACACCCAAAAAACTGTGTTAACTTCCCAATCGGGCAAAAAGATAAAGCCTGTTCTCTTTATTTTATTGCTTGTTCCTTTAGCAATGTTAGCTTATCGCTTCTATTCAGAAGGGTTTGGCGCTAATCCTATTGAGACTGTTAATCGCTATACTGGTGATTGGGCGTTAAGGATTTTATTATCCACTTTAGCATTTTCTCCACTGATAAGAATCACGCGCTGGCATAACATCATTCAATATCGACGTATGTTTGGCTTGTTTGCGTTCTTCTATGTTTGTGTGCATCTATCTTCATATATTGTTTTAGATCAATTTTTTGATTTTAGTGAAATTATTGATGATGTATTCAAACGACCATTTATCACGGCGGGGTTTTCTGCATTTATATTGCTCATTCCTCTTGCTGTAACTTCCACCAACAAGATGGTAGAACGTTTACAATATCGTTGGATCCAATTGCATAGACTTGTTTATGTAATAGCCATGTTAGCGGTGTTGCATTTCTGGTGGATGGTAAAAGTAGATACTCGCGAACCAATGATCTACGCTATTATTTTAGCCGTATTGCTTGGGTTCCGATTGTTTTTCTATATAAAGCGTAAAGTTTAGCTACATTTTCATACTATTAATGGCGTATTCTCACATAATCGTCATCGACCAGGGAACGCATTCCACGCGCGCCATTATCTACAATCATTCTGGCGAGGCTATTTTCAAATCTCAGCAAGAAGTTGATCTTTTATATCGTGACTCTGCTCGTGTTGAGCAGGATGGCATGCAAATCTTAAAGACTTGTGAATCTGTTCTAAATGATGCACATGCATATATTCAGAAAAATCATCTAAACAATATTGCACTAGCACTTACCACTCAACGTTCTACAATTATTGCATGGGATGAGCATACAGGTGAGGTTCTTACTCCAGCATTAAGCTGGTTAGATACACGTGCGCAAAATGATTTGCAGAGTTTTTCTTTAGATGAGCAGATTATTAGAGAAAAAACTGGTTTGCCTTTGTCGCCACACTATGGCGCATCGAAATTACAGTGGTTATTAAAGTATGATGAGAGAGTGCAACGTGCTATGCATCAGCAGCGGCTAAAATTTGGCCCACTTGCAGCATATTTGATTTTTAATCTCACAGAGCAACAATCCTGCTATGTGGATTATTCTAATGCGCACCGAACTTTATTATGGAATTTGCAAACTAAAGACTGGGACGATGATTTATTAGATGCATTTTCTATAGATTCTGAACAATTACCTAAACCTGTACCAAATACTTTTGAATATGGAAAATTAAAGCAATTTAATTACCCACTTATTTTGGTAAATGGAGATCAAAATAGTGCAATATATGGTTATGGAAAACTAGCAAGTAATACAAGCTTTGTGAATATCGGCACTGGTGCATTTGTATTAGCAAATAGTAAACAACAGCCTGTGTTAAATACCAAGTTATTAGCAAGTATTACATATAGTTCTGATAACGACCAAGAATATGCTTTAGAAGGCACAGTAAATGGTGCAGGTGCCGCCATGACCTGGGCTGAGAATGAGTGGGGTATTTCCGATATAGAATCTATTCCATGGAAAAATGTTGAAGATGTTCCAATATTTTTAAACACCGTAGGGGGCTTAGGATCGCCATTTTGGAAAAGTGATTTCGCACCAACGTTTTTAAATGCCAAAAAAACTCATATTGACTACAGTAATGAACAATGTATGGCAGCATTGATGGAAAGTATTGCATTTTTAATAACGATAAATATTGAAGAAATGCGCAAGCATAAGGTAGAGACAAATCAGTTATTGGTAGCAGGGGGTATGAGCAAAGATGAGAATCTATGCCAATGTTTAGCAAATTTGTGTTCTGTCTCAGTGGAGGTATCAAGTTTTAAAGAGGCTACTTCACGCGGTGCCGCATGGTTAGCTATGCAGCGTCCCGACTGGAACATTTTAGAAAGTAAAATGTTTCATCAAATTGAAGATGATTTATTGCAATCTCGTTACTATGATTTTAAATCTGCAATTGAAGGAATAGTGCATTGATGAATAGATTGATTGCACACCGTGGGGATATGTCTACATATCCTGAGAATAGTATGCTCGCGTTTAAATCTGCTGTTGAAATGGGGTTTACACATGTTGAATTAGATATCCAGCTTTCAAAAGATTTAGTTCCAATTGTTATTCATGATGATAATTTAAATAGAACAACCGGTGTTGATAAGTATGTTTGGGATTTAACTGCTGTCGAAATAAATACAATATATGTAAATTCGCTTACTCAGAATGAAAAACTTAATGAACTGTTAAAAATTAAGACACTTAAGCAAGTGGTCAATTTTCTAAATGATTATTCGACTATAACTGTGTTTGTTGAAATCAAAAGGCAAAGTGTTGAGTATTTCGGATTAAGTAAGGTTGTAGATAAGGTTTTAGAAGCACAAATAAACGCTAAATTTAATGTTGTGATTATTTCGTTTGTAGACGAAGTTATAGAGTATGTAAAGAAAGTGAGACCATATCCAACTGGTTTTGTTTTGAAAAAGTACAATAAGAAATATTTACTAAAAGCTGAACAGCTTCAACCAGACTACTTATTTTGTAATATTAAAAAAGTTAATAAACCATCAGAATTGTGGAGTGGTCCATGGAGATGGGCGCTTTATGATATAAAAAATCCTACATTTGCCTATGAGCTATTAGAGCAAGGTGTTGATTTGATTGAAACAGGGGATGTTCTGAAGCTAAGCAATTCAGAATATTTCCAATAAAGAACATGGACTATGATGTAGCCATCATTGGTGGAGGTATTCATGGAGTAGGGGTCGCGCAAGCCACAGCGGCACGTGGATATAAAACGGTTCTACTAGAACAATACGACCATCTTGCAGAAGGTACATCATCGCGTTCCAGTAAATTAATTCATGGCGGATTACGTTATTTAGAACAATACGAGTTTTCTTTGGTTAGAGAATGTTTGCTAGAGCGCAGTTACTTACTTAAGAATGCTCCGGATTTAGTCAAACTCACACCGGTCTATATTCCTGTATATAAGAGTTCTAAACGATCTCCGTTGATGATTCGCGCAGGACTTTCTCTGTATGCGTTGCTCGGTAATTTCAGTGCCGATGCGCGTTTCAAAAAGGTTAAAAAAAGCCAATGGAATCAATTACACGGGCTTAATCAGGAAAAATTACGTGCTGTGTATCAATATTATGAAGCACAAACCGATGATGCCTTGTTAACCCAAGCGGTGATGGCTTCTGCGCAGCAGCACGGTGCCGAACTCATTCTTAATGCAAAAGTTACAAATATAAAGATTAAAGACGATCATAGCCAGCTTAGCTATGTGAATGATTTAGGCCAAGAAGTTGTTCTTACTAGTAAAGTAATTGTCAATGCTGCAGGTCCATGGGCGGCTAGTGTTGTAGATTGCGTTCAACCGAAACAAAAGAATGTGCAAGTCGATTTAGTTCAAGGCACGCACATTGTTTTGCCAATACAACTAGGTGAAGTTATTTTCTACATTGAAAGCCCAAAAGATAAACGCCCGATATTTATAATGCCTTGGTATGGCGAAACCATGATTGGCACTACAGAAAGTATTTTCGAAGACGATCCTAGTAAAACCTATCCGTTAGAAAAAGAAGTGGATTATTTGCTTGATGCATTTTATTGCTATTTTCCTGAGCAAAAAAATAAAGATTTGATAGTGAGTAAACAATACTCTGGATTGCGAGTGTTACCGAGAAGTCAAAAAAATGCAAACCAGCGCTCGCGAGAAACGATTTATTTACGTGACCGTATAAATAAGCCGCGGCTGCTCTCAATCTTTGGCGGCAAGTTAACTGCATATCGTGCAACAGCAGAACATGTGCTTGCACGTATAGAATCATCACTTCCTAGTGCAAGCAATCATATCGATACTAAAGACCTGAAACTGGTTCGACCTGGTGAATAAAATATATTTACAGAGTTACTGAAGAGAGATATTTGGCATAACTTTCATGTATTAAAATATTTTCTTTAATTGATATATTTAATATTTCTTTAAGCACAGTTTTAAACTCATCTTGTAAAATATTAAAAAATACATCGGTAAGAGGATTCTTTCCGGTAGGTAAGGCGATTACTTTTTGCTTAAACTTAATTGGAAAAACATGCCTTCCTTCAAATAGAATGTTTACTGCAAACACCCAACGCCAATCCCAAGAGTACGGCGCTATAGAGTCCTTACCTACATAAACTTCAAGTCGTTCACCTTCTTTTGCCACATCTTCGCTATATATGATGGCTTGATAACAGTGAGTGTTATTTGTACAGATTAAATTAGCTTCAACGATATCTGATTTTTCTGAATGATGGCTAAGTTCTGTAAACAGGTCTGGATAAAACAGCTGTAAAAAGGCTAATAATTTAGGGTATTGTTTAGCCGTATTGGACATAAATTGATACTGTCCTAATCCCAAAACACTATCAACCCGTTATACGGGTGAAATGCGCCCGTAGCTCAGCTGGATAGAGTACCTGGCTTCGAACCAGGTGGTCGGGAGTTCGAATCTCTCCGGGCGCGCCAGTTAAAAAAATAAATTAGGCAATATTAAATTCGTGGTTTATATGTGGTAATGCTATGGATGTATAAGTATTGCGTATTCAACCTATAGGATAATATTAAAAAGTATTAATCCTGTTCTCTGAGGAGTGTCCGGTCGGGGCAGTTAAATATTGATATTAGAACAGCTCATTAAAATTATATTCCGAGACGCCCTTAACCTATTATTATCCGGGATCCATCTAAGCGTGGGGATAACTATATATAATGAGTGATTGCTAACGACCCAAAGCGTACATTCACTATCTGCCAAGTAGCAGTTTCATAACACCAATAGCTGGCCATTTCAAATGCAGTCTCTTTAAGTTAATTGAGTTGCATCAATACTTTGAAACATCATACCTTCAATATAGAGAACGTGATGATGGTGCTATAGGAGGATGCTATGACTGAGCCAGCCCCAATGTCGATGTGCCCTATGGCAGAAATACGCAAGGGAATGTTGGTGAAGCCACTTTCAGCTTTTGTGGTGGTAGTCCCTGTACTCATTCTCATTGTTTTGGGTGTGGTGGTCCTCATTGAACCACGAATACTTTTATGGCTTGTAGCATTCATTGCTCTTATTTGTGATGGGCATTTCATGCTGGCACTTGCCAAGTTTGTGCGCAAAGTTTGGGAACGGTTTCAGATAACGAAGAGGTAATAAGATGATAAATTTAGAACTGAACGATCAAGAATTGCTAATCTTAAGTGAAACGCTGCAAAATTATTTATCCGATCTCAGTTATGAAATTTCCAACACTGACCTGCAAAATTATCGTGAACAATTGAAAGCCAGAAGAGTAGTGCTGGAGAAGATCAAGGATGCATTGGAGCAAGCTTGACAAGTTCTTTATTTACTGCGAGTGGCTTTTAAATTTAAAATATCAAATAATTGGTAAAGTATGGTAACTATTAAACGAATTATCCTTGATGTATTAAAGCCACACCATCCTGATTGCTTGGAATTCGCTTGCGCTATCGCAGACAAATCTCCTGGAATAAAAGTAGAATTGACAGTTGATGAAATAGACGAAAAAACAGAATCTATCATCATAGTTATCGAAGGAGAAAGTCTTGATTATGATGCTATAGTCGAAGTAATTACTGACTTGGGTGGCTCAGTACACAGCCTTGATGAAGTAGAAGTGACGAGCAAGCCTGATTAGATTAGGCGTTTTAGAGCTAAATGATATGTTTAAGCAGTTATCATTATTATTTAGTATCACTCACTCGCAAAGCATTCTACGACGGTACTTTATAGTTAACGGATTTGACGGTGCCCTTACGATGCTTGGCATAATAATGGGGTTTTATATGAGTGATTCGATAAAACTAGCGGTTATCATGAATACTTGTTTGGGCGCAGCTATTGCACTTGGAATGAGCGGACTGATCAGTGCATATGTAAGCGAATCTGCAGAACAAAAAAAACAGCTTGGTGATCTCGAGCAAGCGATGGTAAAAGATCTAGGTAGCTCAGCTTATGGTGAAGCAGCTCGTTTACTTCCATACGTGACAGCTGCTGTGAATAGCCTTTCGCCCTTAATTATTGCCTTAATAATTATTTCACCAATATGGGCCGCGACTTTATCTTTTGAATTACCAATCGGCGCAGTAGAAACAGCAATGCTGATTGCTTTTTTAATTCTATTTTTATTGGGTGTATTTTTAGGACGAATTAGTGGTACTTACTGGTTATGGTCAGGGATACGTACTCTATTTATTGCTATTGTTACAGCGGGATTAATATTTTTAGTGGCTACTTAATAGATTAGCTCTTCGATGATGATCAAAATATCGTAAGCGAGTTATCTGATAAATTGTTGAATGACCGCTATTGGCCGAAAGCGGACATAAATTAAATTTTTTAAGGGAGAATCTGGTTGGATTCAATAAAATTCACGTTCATAATGACCACTAACGACCCAAAGCGGACATTAGCAAGTAGCTTTTAAATAATTATCAGACTAAATCTGTATTTGTTATTTTTGATACTTTTCTTTTTTCTTGTGGACAACGAAAGCCCAAACCAATAAAGCAAATCCCACGAGAATGATGATAACGGTCCACTTCATTATTTCAACCATAACCCCCCCCTTTCCAATTTTTATTTTGAGAAGGTTTAATTTTACATGAATTTAATACGCTTGAATGTCTCCTATTGGCCGAAAGCGGGCATAAATTAAATTTTTTAAGGGAGAATCTGGTAGGATTCAATAAAATTCACGTTCATAATGACCGCTAACGACCCAAAGCGGACATAAATTGATGAGTAAAGAGAAACTCATTATAAAATTGATAATGGTCAAAATAATATATCTAAGCGAACATATGATGAGCATAGTTCATGAAAGATATATCAACATTAATCATTGCCTTTGGTGCAAGTGGTACTTTTCTGGGTTGGTTTCTATATCAACGCTCTCTTATTCGTATGATTGAGCACATTAAAGTGAATCATTATGAAGTCTGGTTAAATCTCGGTTGTCCGATAGGGAAAAGCCCACCAGATCCATTTATGAGTTACCCACAAGTGCGTAGTTTCATCCTTAATAAAGAATATGATTCTTATACAGATTTATTTCTTAAAGAAATCGGTGATATTGTTAGGTTGCGTCTATTTTTTAGTGTTTTTTGTTTATTGTGTCTTATGATCGGAATAGTCTTATATTTTGCTAGTTTTTAAAATAGCAGCGTAACTGATTCACGAGTATCAGAAGTTTAGAAACTTGCTACTCTGCAATTAGTATTATGACCATAAACTATTTATTCCGTAAGCGCATTTTACTTTTAGGCCTAATTCTAATAACTGCTGCCTTAGTTGTTAAAGTAGATATTCTGTATGTGAAAATTGAAGAGCTAATAATGTTAGCTGAAACCATAATTTCTAGGTCTCCAGCGCTCGGTATGCTGATATTTGTTTTATTAGCTACTGCCTCAGCAATGTTAGCTTTTTACTCTAGTGCGTTTCTTGTTCCTATTGGCGTTTACACTTGGGGATCAACAATTTGTTTTATGCTTTTGTGGATAGGTTGGTTTATTGGAGGAGTTTTAACATTTGCTATGGGCCGTTATCTTGGTCGGCCTATAGTCTCCAAAATAATAGGGGAGTCGCGATTTACCAAGTTTGAGAAACAAGTGAGCAGGCGTGCTAAATTTATTCATATATTACTATTTCAAGCCGCTTTACCTTCAGAAATACCTGGTTATGTATTAGGTGTCTTGCATTACCGGTTTGTTTTATATCTTGCAGCCTTATCGCTAACTGAATTGCCATATGCGTTGGGAACCGTGTATTTAGGCTCAAGTTTTTTAGAGAGGAATAATTCTGTTTTTATTGCGCTAGCCGTGGGTGCGGTACTAATAAGCACGTTTTTATATTATCTCTATCGACGGCATATGCATGTCCATATAGAGTATTAAGCTATTTCATTGTTCTCTACAAAATAATCTAACAAGTCAATCTGTCCCTCAAGCAATTTTATGCGAATTCATTAATCAGCTCTCTAAGTGTTATGGGTGTATTTTATATGTCGATGTAACTATAGATATTTTTTAGATAAATCATTTAAATATGTGGGTATCGATTTAGAAATGAACTTTTATTTGATTAATATCAATGCCGTAATTTGAAAACTAACCCAAAATGTGCATTGCTTATGAAAATCAAATAAGGAGGCCGCACGTGGCACGAAAAGCAACGAAACTACCCATAAAAAAGAAGAAAGCAACTAAACGAAAAAGCAAAGCGAAAAAGTCAATAGCCAAGACTGGTGAGGTCGTCACGCCGCTAGCAACTTTACGAGAAGAAGTTGACAATATTTTTGATCGATTTGCTGAAGACTGGCCAAGTTTGCCTAAGCTTTTTGGCAAAGGTTGGACATATCCGATCGCTGATCTTGAACGTCACATGAAGCTACCGAATCTCGACATAACTCCACGAGTAGATGTCAGTGAAAGCGATGATTCTTATGATATCGCAGTGGAATTACCTGGTATGACTGAAAAAGACATAGAACTTACACTCAGTGATGATTCACTAACACTTAAAGGCGAGAAAAAAATTGAACGAGAGGAAAAAAAGAAAAATTACCATGTGAGTGAGCGAAGCTATGGGTCATTTCAACGTACTTTTAGAGTGCCCAATGGTGTTGATCACAATCAGGTAGAAGCTTCTTATTCCAAAGGTGTGTTAAATGTATCGCTACCTAAAACTGAGATCGCTAAAAGTAATAAGCGCTCTATTGAAGTTAAGGCTGATTAATAAAACTCTAGTGTATGTAGAATGAGAATATAAAAATGGCATTAGAACAGTTGTGGTCTGTTGAGTTCATTTCTAAAATGAGCTCAGAAGGTGGAGGAGTTGTAGTACTTGAGGCTAAGAAAATACTGGGAGGTGATAACAACTATTTTTATGTTGGCAGTTATGATCTTAAGGACAATAATTTTAACGCTACAATTGATGTAAAACACTATCATGGTGAATGTAACCCAATATTCGGAAAATTAGAGGAATTTATACTCAAATTAGTAGGTGATTATGATGAAGATGAGATGCTATTAACTGGAAATATTCTTGAGGATCCATCTAGAGAACTGCATTTAAGATTAAAATATCATGCTGAAGTATTTCAAAAATTAAGCACTTAACTTTATATGTAATAAAAGATACGTTGAGTAAACATTTTGTATTAATTTTCTTACTAATATTTTTTATAAGTTCATGTGCAACATCACCAACCGGTCGTTCCCAGCTGCACCTGATCTCTACAGCGCAAATGGATAAAATGGGTATTGCGGCCTATGAAGACTTAAAGAAAAAAACGCCTCAATCCAAAAACACAATAACAAATCACTATGTGAGATGTATAGCGAGTGCGATTACTCGTGAAGTAAGACTAAATACACAGTGGGAAGTGACTGTATTTCAAGACAAGGCGGTTAATGCTTTTGCTTTACCCGGTGGGAAAATAGGAGTGTATACCGGATTGCTGGATGTAACAAAAAATCAACATCAACTTGCCACAGTTATTGCTCATGAAGTGGCTCATGTTACTGCAGAACACGCTAATGCGCGCGTGTCAGCGTCTTATGCGACTGGTGCGGGTTTAAAGCTTGTGGAGGTGATAGCAGGTGCGACAACACCAGGGAAAGAACGACTTGTGGGATTGCTCGGGGTGGGTGCCCAATATGGTGTGCTCATGCCTTATGGGCGCGGCCAAGAAAGTGAAGCTGATATTTTGGGTTTAGACTATATGGCCATGGCAGGATTTGATCCGCGTGAAAGTGTTTTATTGTGGCGTAACATGTCTAAGCAGGGAGGTGCACAACCACCTGAATTTTTGTCAACACATCCTGCAAATCAATCTCGGATTAACGATTTAAATGCGCGCATGCCACATGCATTAATGCTCTATAAAAAAGCACGAGGAAAAGGCAAGAACCCAAACTGTTAGCATTAAGTAGAATCAATATTGATCTTTGTCAATCTCAATTGGAATGCATTAGTACATTATTAACGAAGTGTTGCTAATAAGTGGAGAATAGCGCATGGCAATTAAAAAACTCAATAAAGATGAATGGTCAAGATATTTCGATAACATAACTAAAAATATCGGTTCTAAGAATGTAGAAATTAGAGTAACTGGTTTATCGTTTGGTAATCAAATTGAAGCATTGAGTTTGCCCTTAAATGGTCTTACTTATGATGCTAAAAACGACTTATTACAAGTTAGCACTGATACTGTTGATCATTTAATTCGTCACCCGAAGAATATACACGCAGATTATGGAATAGATGGATTGCACAGCATAGAAGTTATTGACAGTGATAATAATCACCAAATCATTAAATTTACAGAAGTAATAAATTTAGCATTAGAAAATGCATAAATAAATATTTAGCTATGCCTTATTCAAATTTAAAAGAATTGCCAAAATCAGTGCAAGATCATCTTCCCAAGCATGCGCAAGAAATCTATAGAGAGGCATTTAATCATGCTTGGGAAGAGTATGCAGATTCAAGTAAGCGTCGTTCCAAAATATCCAGAGAAGCAGTAGCTCATAAAGTGGCGTGGGCCGCAGTCAAATTAAAATATGAAAAAAAGGGCGAACATTGGGTGTCGAAAATTTTGCATTAATTTAAATAGATGCTAATGAAAAAGTGCATATTAACCAAAAGGAAATTATTTGATGTCTAATATACTAGTCGTTGCTGCAGATACTACTTGTGCACGAATATTCAAGGCCACTACTTCAAAGGGTCCTTTAGAAGAAAAAGAAGTACTGGTGCATCCGGAAAATAGACTTTCTGAAAAAGACTTAATAAGCGATCGAAAGGGTTCTACTTTTTCAAGTCATGGATCTGGTCGTAGCAGTTATTCGAAACATACAAATACTAAAGATCAAGGAACCAAAGAGTTTATTAAAGAAATCAACGACTATTTAATGAAATTAGAAACCAATAATGAGTTTAAACAGTTGATAATCATTGCTGCACCGAAGTTACTTGGCGCTCTCAAAAAACAGTTAAATAGCGGTCTTCAGAAACGTATTACTTACGAACTGAATAAAAATATTGCCAAATTAAATGCCGATGAGATACGTATGCATCTGCCTAAATACTTAGCTCGGACTGATCTCTGAGTCCAGTTTTTCTTACTATTTTTTTATACTTAGTGGAAGTGCTGCTAAATATTAATATGGAATATTTTAAATTTAACTTAAAATAGAGCCAGTAATTAAATTGGGTCGGTAGGTTGTACAGCCTTTCAGGTTGTTTTTGAATGCCAGCATATAAAGCGATTGAAATTCTTCATAAGGGAAATCTTCGGGAACATTGATAGTCTTTGATATTGCATTATCTACATAGGGCTGTAGAGCAGCTTGCATTTTTAGATGCTCTTTTGGTGATAGCATTTTTGCGGTGACAAACTGATGAGGTAAAGATGCATCTTTATTTTTCATTGTTTCCCATAATGAATATGCATAGTCCTTTAATTGATAATTTTTATAATTCCCATCTAATTCGAGAACTTTTCTTGAAAAAGAGAAGTCAAAAACAGGTTCGATTCCACTAGAAATATTATTGGCCAGAATGCTAGTGGTGCCAGTAGGTGCAATCGTTATCAAGTGGCTATTACGGATACCATGCTTTTTTATCTTTGATTTTATATCCTTTGGCAATGACCTTATGAAACCACCCGCAAGATATTCATCTCGTTTAAAACTAGGAAATACTTCTTTTTCTTCTGCTAAATTTATTGATGTGTAATAGGCTGTGTAACAAATCGTTTTCATGATATCCACTGCAGTATCACGAGAAGACTGTTTACCATAATCTAAACCAAGCATAATTAAAGCATCAGCCAGTCCTGTAAAGCCCAAACCAATGCGCCGACAATTTAATGCTTGTTGTTTTTGTTGTGGTAGGGGGAATTTAGATACGTCTATAACGTTATCTAACATCCTAGTTGCAACTGTAGTAGTTTCTTTGATTCCATTGAGGTCAATGTATGAATCTTCTGTGTATGGGTGTTTTACAAAATGAGTTAGATTGATTGCGCCAAGGTCACATGCTCCATATGCGGGCAGAGGAATTTCTCCGCATGGGTTCGTAGCCGAGATGTTTTCTTTGTACCATAGATTATTTTGATCATTTATCCGGTCAATAAATAACACACCTGGTTCCGCATACTCATATGTCGCATGCATAATTTTATCCCATAAATTTCTTGCATTTATAGTTTTGAATATTCTACAAGTGGTAGGTCTAACTTCGCCAGACCATTGGCGCATTACTGTTTGATGTTGACCTTTATCATCGGCATTGGATATTGGAAAGACTAGTTGCCAATCTTCATCATTCTGTATGGCGTTAATAAATTCGTCTGTTACCAAGACAGAGAGATTAAAATTTCTGAGTTCATTATTATCCTGTTTTGCGCTAATAAACTCTTCAATATCAGGATGATCACAGCGCAAGGTCGCCATCATTGCGCCGCGTCGTGCTCCAGTAGAAAGTAATGTTGCGCACATACTGTCCCATATGCGCATAAATGAAATGGGTCCTGAAGCGATGGTGCCAGTAGCTTTTGCTAATGAGCCGTGTGGACGTAGTGTAGAAAAATCAAAACCAACTCCACCGCCTTGTTGCATTGTTAATGCACCTTCCTTGAGGCTATCGAAAATACTTTCCATGGAATCCTGAATAGTGCCCATGACAAAACAGTTCAATAAGGTAACTTGATGTCCAGTGCCAGCGCCTGCTTGAATGCGTCCACCGGGAATAAATCTAAACCCTTTTAGTTCATCAAAGAACTTTTGTGCCCAGTATTTCTTCTCATTGTTTTCTGCATTAGCCAATGATTTTGCGATACGCCACCAAGTATCTTCAATAGTTTGATCATGTATTACATCGCCATTATGGAATCGATATTTCGTTTCCCATATATGCCTAGATATATCTGTATGGAAATATTTTAGATTCATTAATTTATAAATACTTCAAGCAAATATCTACTAAAATTGATTTTCATTATTAGCATATTTAATTAAGCGAATGAAATGTATAATATTCTAGATAAGTCAGCATGATTTGATTCAAATCACTTAATACGATTGAATTAAATACACATAGTTACCAATCAATTGATTTTCATCAACAATTTTTACTTATGATTTGTTATTTTGTGTGAAATTTAATCATTAAAGTGAGTTTGTCTCATGAGCATTGAAATGCAAAAATCCGAGCTAAATAAAAGACTAAATTACTTACATAATGAAGTATTAGATATTCAGAAAGAAGTAGTTGTTCTGGTAGCGTTATTAAAAAAAGCAGAAGAGGAGATTGAAGAAATTCAAACAAATTTAAGTGAGCTCGAAGAATCAGAAACAATTAATCTTGCTTATGCAAGTTAATTAAAATATTTATAAGTGTAGATTGCCAGAAATTTTATATAGCTGAGAGTCTTTTGTATATTTTTTAATTTTAAGTCCTAATTCCTTCGCCAGTGCATACATATTGCTATTGTTTCGAAATATAAATCCTTTTACCTATTTAATACCTACGGATATTGCATATTCAGCTAAGTTTTTAAGTAACAGGGATACAATTCCTTAGCCTTGCCATTCAACTGCAACAACTACAGCGAATTCAGCACAGTCATCTATATCGCATAAAACATAACGCGCCACACCTAGTTGAACCTCATCATACAGTTTTTATTATGTGTCGCTATCAGCGTTATGTGCTTAGGTGGATTGTTATGTGTGAAATAATGAAGTTGCTTTGGAGTAAGCTCATTTACCCCTGGCATAATGCGTGAGCACCTAGATTGAGGAGATAATGCGCGAATGAAGTTTTTGTTCACACTCAGCGTCAATCC
>JABDMD010000126.1 GCA_013001685.1 Gammaproteobacteria bacterium
TTGCCTCTTCTTCCTTGCGTTTTTTCTCTTCTGCTAGCTTCTTTGCTTCTTCAGCCTTACGTTTTTCTTCTTCTGCTTTTTTTTGCTCGGCTAATTTTTGTGCCTCTTCAGCTTTTTTCTTTTCCAGTTCAGCTTGCTTTTTAACTTCTTCCTCTAAACGTTTTTTCTCAGCCTCAGCTTGTTTTCTAGCTTCTTCTTCTACTCGCTGCTTTTCTGCTTCTGCCTGTTGTTTGATTTTTTGCGCTTTTTGCTGCTCGGCTGCAGCTTTCTTTTGTGCCTCTTCAGCTTTTTTCTTTTCAGCCTCTAACTCGGCTTGAAGTTGTTTCTTCTCTTCTTCTTGTTTTTGTTTAATTTGTTGTAGTTTTTTTTCTTCTGCTAGCTTCTTCTCTTGCTCATTTTCTTTAGGTGGTAGTTTTTTTTCTGTATCTAACTTTTTAGAATTGATAACCGTGGCATTAATAGTATTAATATTATCCAGCGGGTTAGACTTCTTATCTGTTTTGAATTGAAAACCAATTACCAAAAGCAAAATGACCGCCACATGGACAACAATCGCAATTGTGGCCGACATCGGCAAATGTCGCTTAAATTTAGCCATAACTTATAATGGATCGAGTTCTTCCACAGCAAAGTCGGGGGTTGCTGAATCCGAAACAGTAGGATCGGTAATTAAACCCACATTCTCTGCTCCTGCTTCTTGCAACATCACCATCACCGTAACCACTCGCCCATAATCCACACCACTATCTCCACGTACATAAATTGGACTTGTTTCCTTAGATAGGATTTCTTCGATTTGGTTTCTAAATAGCGCATCTGCCACTGGTTTATCTGGTGTATCGGATTTATTTAAAAAAACTTGCCCTCTAAGATCTACTGAGATAATCAGAGGCTCTTGATTTTCATCAGTTTTTTCCAACGGTTTCGCGGGTGCAGACGGTAATTCCACTTCTACCCCTTGATGAAATAAGGGTGCGGTCACCATAAAAATCACCAGCAATACCAACATAACATCAATATAGGGCACGACATTGATCTCAGACATTCGCTTACGACGCTTGATTCCTACATATGCCATGAATTATTCCTATCCACGTACCTGGGCTTGCATATCCATATCTTTAGTCAATGCTTGGCGCTGTAATAAAGCCGTAAACTCTTCGACAAAGTTGTCATAACGCATAATTAAGCGCTCAACATCGGTTGAATAACGGTTGTAAGCAATAACTGCTGGAATCGCAGCGAACAAGCCCATCGCGGTTGCAATTAACGCTTCAGCAATTCCTGGCGCTACTGCAGAAAGTGTTGCTTGTTGTACGTCTCCTAAGGCACGAAATGAATTCATAATTCCCCACACTGTGCCAAACAAGCCTATATAAGGAGCAGTTGATCCCACGGTGGCTAGAAAAGAAAGATAGTGTTCCAACGCTTCTACTTCTCGTGCCATCGCTACTTTCATCGAGCGTAATGCGGTATCAGTAATTGCATCTGGTGAAACACGTTGCTGACGATGCAAGCGCACATACTCTTTAAAACCGGCAAGGAATATATGTTCCATACCTGTAGGATCACTTTTGACTCTAACCTTTTCATAAAGAGCAGCTAAATCTGTGCCTGACCAAAACCGATCTTCAAATTTATCTGCGCTAACACGCGCATCACGAATAATTTTCCATTTACTAACAATCATGGTCCAAGAGACCACTGATGCGATTAGCAAAATCAACATCACTAGTTGTACTACCAGGCTGGCTTCAGCTATTAAGCCTAAAATACTGGTATCAGTAGTCATTATTTATTTCCCCTGATTGTATAGTTTGATATAAATTTTTAGGAATTGGATTGGGTGAAAAATCATTTGTATTCAAACACACAACATTCACTTCACTTGTGGTAAATAATTTAGCTTCATCACCTTGTTGGCTTATGTCTTGCTTGAATGAAATACTCGCTGGTTTAAGCGCATGAGCCACTACAGTTACCGTTAAAGCATCATTAAATCTTGCAGGCTTCTTATAATTTATAGCTACTGACCGCACTGCGAATAAAACGTTCAGATCTTTTGCCAGGGTATCTTGCTCCACGCCCAATGACCGCAACCATTCAGTACGCGCGCGTTCCATATATTTCAAATAATTGGCGTAATACACCACCCCACCTGCATCGGTGTCTTCGTAGTAAACGCGTGTATGCCAAACATAAGGCTTCATTAATCGTAAATGAGCTTATTGAGTAGTTTCCGGAGATGTAGACAAGAATAGATCTTCACTCGAATCCGCTTCCATAGTTGAACCTAAATTATGCTGAGGAATTTTAATGCCAAAATGCCGATATGCATGTCCCGTAGCAACACGACCTCGAGGTGTACGCATCATGAAACCTTTTAGGATTAAAAACGGTTCTATGACATCCTCAATAGTCCCGCGTTCTTCACCTATTGCTGCCGCTAAACTATCTACACCTACCGGCCCACCTTCAAACTTTTCGATCACAGCAAGCAACAATCGCCTATCCATATTATCAAAACCATGTTCATCAACACTCAGCATATCTAATGCAGCATCAGCAATTTTGCTAGTTACTACTCCATCAGCTTTTACTTGCGCGTAATCACGCACGCGTCGTAATAAACGATTGGCAATTCTAGGTGTACCTCTAGAACGTTTTGCAATCTGTGATGCACCATCATCATTGAGTTCTACATTCAAAATATTTGCAGAACGTCGAACAATGGTTGCAAGCTCCTCGGTATTATAAAACTCAAGACGTTGCACAATTCCAAACCGGTCTCGCAATGGAGATGTCAGTAAGCCTGCACGTGTCGTAGCACCTACCAAGGTAAATGGTGGCAAATCTAATTTAATTGAACGTGCTGCTGGCCCTTCTCCAATTACAATATCTAATTGAAAATCTTCCATAGCAGGATATAAAACTTCTTCAACAACCGGACTTAAACGATGTATCTCATCCACAAACAACACATCATGTGGTTCTAAATTTGTAAGGATCGCAGCCAAATCTCCCGGTCGCTCTAGTACCGGACCTGATGTATGACGCATGTTGACTTGCATCTCGTTGGCGACAATATGAGAAAGTGTTGTTTTACCTAATCCAGGTGGACCAAAAATCAAAACATGATCTAAAGCTTCTTGGCGTTGCTTAGCTGCGGAAATAAAAATCTCCATCTGCTCACGTACTTTTTCCTGACCAATATATTCACTTAGCTGACTAGGTCGAATTGCATTTTCAACAACCGCTTCGTCTTTTTCGACGCGTGTATCGATAATGCGTGATTCTTCTAATTCATTAGTTGCGTTTGGCATGGTTATTTAATTTACTTAGCCTGTTTTATGACATACTGGTTTTTAGTGCTTGACGAATAATGTCTTCACTGTTTTGATTCTTTGTATCAACAGTACTTACCATACGACTGGCTTCATTAGTTTTATAACCTAAAGACACTAATGCAGATACCGCATCGGCTATTGGATCTGCTACATAACTATTCGCACTATTTCCATTTTTGCCGTTACTTGCAACTTGTAACGTGACTTCTTTATCCAATCGGTCACGCATGTCTAAAATTAATCGCTCTGCAGTTTTCTTACCAACACCTGGTATTCTTACTAGTGAATCTACATCGCCATGATGAATACATTGTGTAAAGGCATTTGAGTCCATGCCAGATAAAATAGCCAGTGCCATTTTTGCACCTACACCATTCACTTTTAATAAATTGCGAAACAAACTTCGATCACGAATTTGTTTGAAGGCATAAAGCGTATGCGCATCGTCTCGCACCATTAAATGGGTATGCAACATGACTGACTGACCACATTCTGGTAGTTCATAAAACGTAGACATAGGCGCCTCTAACTCATAACCAACACCATTTACATCTAATAAAAGATACGGCGCTTGTTTCTCAATAATTTCGCCTTCT
>JABDMD010000116.1 GCA_013001685.1 Gammaproteobacteria bacterium
GCACTGAAATAATGCAACTAGTTATTGTGAATCTCTATGTCCGCTTATGGCCGAAAGCGGACATTGGTAAAATTGGGCTGAGCACACTTCTGTTCAGCCCAGATTTAATTAGCCTCTTACACCATCACTAATTGGTGGATGACACATTCCTGTAGCATCGCTCCATGTCCAACCTTTTTGGCAGTCTTCTTGACCTGCAAAAGCTAAAGAAGATCCAAAAACTATAGCTAGAATTCCGATAATTAATAATTTCTTCATATTTTCATCCTTAACTTATATTAAATCAGTAAATTAATAAATACTGTGTATAGTTAATATTTTTTCGCTATCTAAAATTTCAATTATTATTAAAACAATAAATATTATTTGTCATTAATTGTCTTATTATTATTTTTAATAAGTATTAAAACTGAATACTTAACATCAGTAAAAACACCCCGCTTATTCCTCTACTCAGTATTATCAAGTAAATATGTGAATACAGTCACAAGTTATTAGACAATTTTATTGTTGGAAAATGTGAAATTTACAACCCAACATATCACTATGCATGGAGGCAAAAGTGAGTGAAGTGGACAGGGAGTTCTGTTTAGATCTATGCGGAATTGAATTAAAAGATCGCAATGTTCTGAAACGCATTCTATCGATTACGCATGGTCGCACCCGCTCGTATACTTTATTTAATCCTGATGTAAATGAACAAGCAGATATCATTATTGTTAATGCTGATGATAGTGCTGCCGTAGAAGAATGGACGCAAAAGTATGTAGGAACAAATGGAATCAGTATGGTCGCAACCGTATTTGCGAGCCGCAATAATAATGTAAGGAATGAGCAATATAGTAATACTGCCTTGCCGTTTTTCCCAACTCGCATTCTTAATTGTCTAGATGAGGTCACAGTTAAAGATCTTAAATATACACCTGAACTGCGAATTGAAGAGCCAAGTGAAGATACCGAAACTGTAAATCAAGATTTAAATAATTACAGTTACAAGACGGAACTCTCCAAACAAGAAATAGAAACCTTTATTGGTAGTCGTTCTCAGATTCAAAATCAAAATAATAAAAATGTTCTTATAGTTGACGACAGCTTGCCTGTAAGAAAAGCACTAGACATGAAACTGCGCTTGATGAATTACGATGTACATCATGCTTCTAGTGGACGTGAAGCGCTGCATACACTTCAAAATGGCCGGTTCGATTTCATATTTCTTGATGTAGTGATGCCAGGTATAGATGGTTATGAAGTTTGTAAGCTAATTAAGCGCAATAAACTTACAAAAAATATTCCTGTGGTCATGCTTACCAGCCGTACTTCTCCATTTGACAAAGTTAAAGGGCGTTTGGCTGGCTGCGACTCATATCTAACTAAGCCTGTAGAGAATGAAAAGTTTGAAAAAGTAGTTGCAGGAATGCTCATTTAACAAGGATGTCTGTTGTGAACAATAAAATATTAATTGTGGATGACTCAAAGCCAGATTTAGAAAGCTTGAAGGCGATTGTAATGAATGCAGGGCATGAAGTAGTCACTGCAATTTCCGGACAAGAAGCGATTGATAAAGCAATCAGTATTCATCCTGACCTAATCTTTATGGATGTAATTATGGAAGATAAAGATGGATTTGAGGCTTGTCGTGAAATTATCTCAAACAAAATAACAAAAAATATACCTATCATTTTTGTAACCGGTAAAAGTCAAAAAGCGGATCGTATTTGGGCTGAATTACAAGGAGGGAAAGCACTTGTTGGTAAACCTTTCACGCCTGACCAAATCATTACTGAGATGGGGAAACATTTGTAGTGGAAAAAATCTCTAACAGCTCATTAAGTTCCGTATCGGACACACTAGATATTAGTAAGCCAGGTACGAGATTAAGCGAAGAAAATGAAAATCTTATTAGAAAGCTTGAATCTTCATATCAAGTCTCTAATAAACAGGAAAGCGATATAAGTGCCACTAGGTTTTATGCACTTGCGCTGGATAATTTAAAATTACTTATTGATGTGCAAACTTCTTGTGAACTACTCGATGATAACGTCATTTATACCATTCCTCAGGTATCAGAATGGCTCAGAGGAGTAGTAAATGTTAGAGGTAATGTAGTTCCTATCATAGATTTAGAAAATATCGTAACAGGTAAAAAACAAACTCCTAATAAGAAAAGCAAGATAATAATCATTAATTTAGAAAATGCTCCCTTCGGAGTATTTCTAAATCAACTACCGAAAATAATCACTTTTGATAGTAATACTGAACTTAGTGATTTCTCTAAGTTGCCTCTCTCTATACAACCATTTGTACGCTTTGCTTACCTTCATGATAAGGAAATTTGGGCGGCTATCGATTTTCAAAAATTTATTCAATCTAAAACGAGCTAGACCAAAATTCTATAGGACATAATTATGATCAACACAAATATTATTTCAAATATTTCAATTAACAAAAAACTATCCATTCTATTCTTTGCAGTGGCGATAGGATTTTTAGTAACCGTCGCTACTTACTGGTTCATCGTTAGTAACGAACGTGAATCAACACAGAGAACGAATCTATTTATTGAATATGGTCAGACTATTAGTGAAGCTCAAAAAAACTATTTCAAAATTAGACGCTTTGAAAAGGATTTTTTGTTAAGTATAACGGCATCAACTGGCCAGACGTATAACAATGCCCCACTTGATGAGCATGCCAAGCACATGCAATTACTCGAGCGAAATATGGAAGAATTACGGATCTTAGGTGCACAAATAGGTGCCACAATTTCTGAAGATATTGTAATTAATAGTATTGAGATGCCTTCTGATTACATACCTCACTTGGTTACCCAGGCCTCTACAGTTGCCGATGACTATAAAACTTCCTTTTCAGACATTGTAAAATTTAATCAGGTTGTTGGGTTTACAGATTTGGAAGGGCTTCGATTAAAGGCCAATCAGTTATTAAATAATATCGAAGAAAATGTTGAAAAGGCAGGCAATCCTAGATTATTTACGAACATTGCACGCTTACGCTCAGATGAGAAGCATATTTTACAGTCTATTGATTTAACTGAATCATATGAGGATTTAAAAACTGAAGCCCAGCAGTTTACATCCGAATTAGTAAATACGACATTAGGTAGCAAAGATAAAGCTATTCTGACCAAAAATGTAAATGATTATATTCACTTAATAAACGAAATTGTTACTAATAAACGTAACGCAAATGAATATACAGAACTATATGATTTTATATTAGGCCCATTGTTTGATGAAATGGGGCAGTCTTCACAACTAAGTATTTCACAGAATCAGTTAGCACTCAAAAAAGATACTGCAATAACAACTACACTTGTTTCAATTGTTTTAATCGCTATTGCAATTCTTATTTCAACCTTATTGTATTTCTTTGGTGGAGCGATTAGAAATCCAATCAATAAACTTCTAGATACCATTCATGAAGTTAACCAGGGTAATTTAAATGCAAGAGTAAATTCAAATCAAAGAGATGAGTTTGGTGAACTAGCTTCATCATTTGATAAGCTGTTAGATGAAAAAGTGGCACAACTTTCAGAATCTGAGAAAGAGAATGAACGACTAAATGACTCAGTTATTCAATTAATAGTTGCTGTTGCCCAGTTAAGTAAAAAAGATTTCACAATCAAAGTGCCCGTATTTGAAGATGTTACTGGAGCAGTAGGAGATTCATTAAATTTATTAACAAAAGAAACATCAAACACGCTCAACCAAGTAAAACTAATATCTAGCCGTGTGGCAGGTGTATCTAATATTGTACAAAAACATTCTAATTTGGTGATGCAAGTTGCAGAACACCAACGTCGTCAAGTCGAAAATGCTGTAAGTGAATTAAATAAATCTTCAGTTGCAATGAATCAGATTTCCTCTGACGCTGTAGATGCAAACTCAAGAGCAGATAACGCTCTTCAAAATACACAACATGCTTTGGGAGCTGTAAATCGCTCTGTTGAAGGTATCAATAGCATCCGTGACACCATCCGTGAAACAGAAAAAAGAATTAAACGTCTTGGAGAACGTTCACAAGAAATAACAGGTATCGTTAATTTAATTAATAGTATTGCTGAGCGCACACACATACTTGCTATTAACGCAAGCATGCATGCCGCATCAGCGGGTGAGGCTGGTCGAGGATTCGCTGTGGTTGCTGATGAAGTACAACGCCTCGCTGAAAGTGCGCGTGAAGCAACGACAGAAATTGGCTCTTTGGTTAATAATATTCGTGCAGAAACTAACGATACGGTTACTGCAATGAATAAGGCGATTAGACAAGTGGCTGATGGTACGGAACTTGCTGAACAAGCAGGAGAAGCTATGAAACTTACAGAAGAATCTACTGAAAATTTAGTTACGGCGGTAGATGCAATAACACAGAGTTCAAAACATCAAGCAAACGTAAGTTTAGGCCTCGTTGACCTATCAAAAGAAATTGTGCTCAGCACACGAAAAACGGATAAGTACTTATCCACTCAAAATACTAGTACTAACAATCTTGTAAAGTATTCAAGACGATTAGTATCTACTATTCAAACGTTCAAGCTTCCGGAAGCAGAGGCTGACCTACAGAATAATAAAACCAATACTATTGATGTGCCTGAATTAGAAAGTGCATTACTAGATCAAGAGCCGAATGAAACTCTTCCAAACAAAAAGATTGCAAACGCTCAATAAATTCTGCAAACACTTTCAGATAGAACAAAACCATGCAAGATAATACACCAACTTATATAGAAGAGTTAAATACGCTTAACGAGCTTATACAAGATTGGACTGATAAACCTGATCAGAACGGAAATACTTCTAGTGAGTTTATTCTAGAATTTGATTTAGTAATCAATCAATTGAGACAGCTTGCAACCAATAGTAGTGATTACGATTTAGATCATATTTGCGAACATTATCAAAAGAATTTGATCATATTCTATGAATCAAAAATATCAAGCACACAAATGGAACTCATTTGTGCTTGGCCAATATATATTGACGAGTTTTTATTACATCGGGATAGCACTGAAGTTAAAAAGAGTTTAGAAGAATTTTTGTGCGATAAAAATTGGCCGTCAACGTACAGCATTAATGATATTAGTTCAGCACCAACAAATATAGACATTATATTAGATGAGACAGAAATATTTGTATCTACTGATAAGTCTACCTCTATTGATGATAGTGGGGATGATAACACTGACAACTTAACCTCAGAGCAACGAGAATTATTGGAGTTGATTAATGCGGAGGTGGTTGAAATTCAGATGATGCATATTGAAAGATTAACCCAGCTGGTTAATTCTTCAGATATTAGTTATGAGGTATTATGTGAGGAAGTTGATACTCAAATAGATCAGCTTAATCGCATCGGTTCCGCTGCGGATATGATTGGCTTACATGGATTAAAAAAATACTGTAAACATTTACAAAAAATAGTAGACCAACTGCAAAATCTCGATCGAAAACAGCTTGTAGAGCTACTAGATCAGTTAATGATCTGGCCAGAAATTATTCAGACCTACTTATTAGCGCCACAAGATTCAGGATGCATCTTAGCCGCATTAGATTATTTAAATCTCGATAGTTGGCCCATTCAGCTCAAATCGGTAGAGCATAAAAATATGGAAGATGCGTTCTTTTCCTCAAAAGTCGAAGTGGACAGTAGCCAAATACCCGAACGCATTAATGAGGCCACTGAAGAAAGCGTTAGTCTAAATAAGCCTGAAGATGTTGCAGAGGAGCTATTTGATAGCTTGTTACAGGACCTCCCTGAACAAACGGCAGAATTTTCTTTTGCGGTACAAAAATTAACGGGTCATGACTATCTTGAGCAATTAGAAGTTTCTAAGCGTATCGCTCATACCTTAAAAGGTGCGGGCAATACGGTCGGCATTCAAGGGCTTGCCAACTTAACGCATCACATTGAAGATATATTAGATGCTCTGCTTAAAGATAGAGCAAAACCTTCTCAGCAATTGCATAGCGTAATTGAAGATGCTGCTGATTATTTAGAAGAAATGTCTGAATTTCTTCATGGTATTGGAAGTGAACCCAAAGAAGCCATACCAATATTACAAGCAATAATAAATTGGGCAAACTATATTGATGAACATGGAGTTCCAAGTGCAAGCAATATAGCTTTACCTGGACACGATGTATCTACTACAGCGAATACACAAGATAGTGATTTTCAAAATAACAGTAGCGAACGTGATGTACCTACAGATCAATCCATACGCGTTGCAACAAGACTGATAGATGATTTACTTAAACGTGCGGGTGAAAATATTAATTCCAATGCTCAAATACAAGAATTTGTTATACGCACTAAAAATTATGCTAAACAACTCCATACTAATAACAATAGAATTAAAACGCTTGTAAGTGAATTAGAGCATTTAATTGAAGTTCGAGGCTTCTCTTCTCGATTTTCTTCCAATAATAAACTGGGGATATTTGACCCACTCGAAATGGATCAGTTAAATGAACTGAATACATATACAAATTTGCTTATCGAAGCTGCGGCAGATTCAAACGAATTTGTATCTAATATACAAGAATCTGTATTGAGGTTAGAAAATATTTCTAATAACCAAGGGCGCATTCTAATAGAAAACCAAGAAGCAGTATTACGAACAAGAATGGTGCCGGTAAAATCGATCCTACAAAGATTGAAGCGTGCTGTTAAACAAGCTAACAAATTATCAAACAAACAGGTACAACTGAATATCACTGGGGATGATGTTCTAATAGATAGTGACATATTAAATCAACTTGCAGATCCATTAATGCATATTCTACGTAATGCTGTTGATCATGGTATCGAGCAACCTGAGATCAGGGAGAAACTAGGTAAGAATGAAAATGGTTCTATTGAATTAAGTTTTCTAAAAAAAGGTAAATTAATTAACATACGTTGTAAAGATGATGGTCGAGGTCTAGATATTGATCGTATTAAATCTAGAGGACTTGAATTGGGATTGATACAGGAAAGTGAAGAATTCAATAAAGAAAATGCTTTAAAACTTGTTTTACAACATGGATTTTCAACTAAAGAAGAAGTGTCCCAATTATCTGGGCGAGGGGTTGGCTTAGATGTGGTACTAGCCGAAGTTAGAGACCTAAAAGGCTCCGTTTTAATAGATTCAGATAGTGGGCAAGGTACAAAAATTGAATTAACAGTACCAACGACCTTCTACTCTACCCAAGCATTATTGGGTACATACGCAAACAATATGCTTGCAATATCAAGCAGAGGTATAGAAGAAATTCTACATCCTGGAGCAGGGAAAATAATTTCTTTAAATGGACAAAGTCACTTTGCATATAAGCAAAAGCGATACCCTATATTTGATTTACAAAACTCTCTTTTCAATGAATATAGTAATGAGACTGAAGATCCAAGTCAGGCTGTGCTTATCACAAAAGATGATTTTAATAAAAGCTACGCAATCTTAATTGATAAGATTTTAGACTCACGAGAAATTACTATAGAGCCATTTAGTCGTTATATTCCAAAAATGTCTGGCTTAATTGGTACTACAATCCTAGGTGATGGAAGTGTAACTACCGTAATTGATTTATTAGATATTGTTAATGCATCAGATTCAAGCGTTCTAAAATCACGAAATAAAATACAAAAACAAACTAGTCAAGATAAAGAACAACACGCATTAATTGTTGAGGATGCAATCAGCACACGAAAATCTTTAGCACAATTTATGATGGATTTAGGTTATAAAGTTGATACTGCAAAAGACGGAGTAGAGGCAATAGATATAATACAAAAACAGCTGCCTTCCATTATTCTCACTGACTTAGAAATGCCACGCATGAATGGATTAGAATTTACAGACCATTTACGATCAAATGAAGAAACAAAAGATATTCCAATTATTATGATCACCTCTCGAGCTACTGATAAACACAAAAAAGAAGCTAAGCGAGTAGGAGTTACAGAATATATGACCAAGCCTTTCGATGAAGACAAGTTATTACACTTACTTAAAAAAGTGAGCACAGTAATCTAACAACTGTATATTTGGCTACAATACTAGTGTGCATGGCGAATTGGCAATCAAACAATTTAAAGAACAAATTTTACGAGGGAAAATTGAAATCCCTGATATTTCCCTGTTAATGAATCGACAGATAAAAACTGAATTTGTCTAAGTACATAGAAACACTATAGAATTTGGCGAAAGAGTAGTTTCCAGGAGGTTAATTTATAAATGTTCCCTGTAAATTAGCTGTTTAACAGGGAAGTTATACTTATATATAGTAGAGCAGGGTTCGCTTATGACTCCAATTAACGCCGGTCAAGTACTAAAGCTATTGATAGTTAAAGAAAAATAATTTTAGTGCTATTTCTATATACGTTCCTATATACGGTTTGTATAGAAAGATTACTTTTTACGTTTATCCAGCAAAAAATGGTTTCAGCGTTCTAAAATGTCCGCTTTTGGCCAATAGCGGACATACAATGCCTGTCTCAGCCGCGCGCCGAAGGTCCGTCGGTTGGAGGCAGTTGTTAGGCATCAACCTTATTCGAGACAGCATTCTCAACCGGATTGATGTAGGTGTGGGGATAGTGCGGCTCACGCTTTTGAAACGACAGAATAGAGGAATTCTGAATCACGCCACCATCAATATTCATAGCCCGTCGAATAGTCTCATTTTTCTGCCAACTATCACGGCCCGCCAGTACAGTCGGTAAATAAACGATGAGAGCGGCAGAAATTGATCGAGTGGCACTTTCCCAGAGATAGCTAGGTGTGTGATCCACGGCATAATAATCGATGGTTTCATATTTAAATATCGGATTCTTGAATGTGGTTGGTTTGGCAAAAAAGAATCCCATTCCCTCGTCGCAGCTGACATCAATAATCAGAGCATTGGGCTTGAGGTATGCGCTTTCTTCTTCGATGACAAAGTCGGTAGGATTTTCTGTATCTTGAAAGGTTCCGTTTACGATGATATCCGCTTCACTAATCAAGTCAATCAGCGGCCGCGCGTTTCCATCGTATTCCAACATCATGCGTGCCTCACCCTCGCTGCCTGCTCGAATTCTGGCATAGTTACAATCTAGCACCTCTTCACGTACCTCGTGGTCAGGGCGCTGAATACAGATGGTGATATCTCTAAAACCATGCGCCTTGAGCGCGTATATCGCACCACGGCTGACGGCACCAAAACCGAAAATAATTGTTTTGCGTTGATTGCCGTAATGCCCATCGATACCTTTAAGTTGCAAGGCATGTATGACTGCGCAATAGCCAGCCATTTCGTTATTCTTGTAGAAGGTATGACGACCAATGTGCCCATTAGGAGACCAAACATACATATCCTCAAAGGCAATGAGCGTCTGCTTACGATCGACAGCGGTCTGGGTGATGTCCTGTTGCTGCACACAATGCACATAGCCCCAAAGTGTTCCTCCTTCGCGAAGTTCCTGTAAATCAGCTAAGACTGGCTTATTAATAATAACCGAGCCAATGTCGGCCAGTAATGTGTGGCGGGTGGCAATGCCACCTGTCATAGCAGCAATTTCCGAGTCTGCGATACTAAAAGGTGCACCATAACCCTCCTCAAATATTAACTGGCGGCGAATGTCTTCAGGAATGCGCAGCAAATGCTCTGGATGGATTGGAAGCCGTCGCTCATCTTCTTTTCTTGAAGTCCCAATGACTCCCAGTGTTAATTTACTCATGCCGTTTCCTTTTTATTAAACAAATCAATACGTGTGATTTCATGAACGGATTATCAGCTTCGCCAATAGGCCTGCTTTTTTTATGCTTTGGTCTGTCGCAAGTGTTTCAGAAAGTGAAACTCTGTACAAATAAAGGGTGTATCAAATCTAACAGTTGTTAACCAGACACCCTCTGTCTGTATAGTTGAATTAATAATTACTTATATAGAAATGCATCTTGTTGATCAAGATAGCAGTTTATTGACTATTGAGAAATATTGAAAAGAGCAAATTGAAACCCCGATTTGCAAATCGTTGAATGTCCGCTTTGGGTCGAAAGCGGGCATACAGAGTTAAAATTCTGGAGAAATAGGTTGAAAGTTCTCAAAACAAAGATGTTTAATAACTGTTATGGACAAACTTGACCGAATCGTTGCAAAGGTACGCAGTGACAGTGAAGAGAGAGATAAGAGTTACCGAGAAAGGGCACTGAAGATGTATCCCTGGATATGCGGCCGGTGTTCACGCGAGTTCAGCCGTGTAAATCTTCGGGAGCTAACGGTTCATCATAGAGACCACAATCATGATAATAATCCACCGGATGGAAGCAACTGGGAGTTATTGTGCGTTTATTGTCACGACAACGAGCATTCACGATACATTGATTCAGAATATGCTGAAACCACTGCCGACACGCAGAAGAGTACCACAACCCATAATCCGTTTGCAGATTTGGCGGCTATGCTCAAGGAGAAGAAGTAAATCTTCTTGTATTGGTAAAGAATAATAACAAGATATTATCTAAAGTCAGTCTGGACGCACGCGAAATAGAATGTCCGCTTATGGCCGAAAGCAGACATACAGAAGTAAAATTAGGGGAAATCAGGTTGGAAATCTCAAAACAACATAGTTTAATGTCTGCTTACGACCCAAAGCGGTCATTCAGGGTTATTTTATTTATCTAAACTCACATTTTTCTCCATCTATACTAATGTAATTTCTTAACATCAACGACTACTTTTCTCCATTCTTTTTCTTTTATATACGCGAACAATTCGTAATGAAAAGCTTTTTCACCTAGTGATGAGCATTTGATATGAATACGGTATTTTTGATTTGTGTGCGTATCGGAAAATTTATATATAACATCACCTAAGTCAGATGAGTCATGAGAAATTAATTCAACTGATTCCCAATCGACATTTCCTCTAGCATGCATCGCGTTATCAATAATTTGCATATAATTCAGTCTAGTTGATCTTGTTCTAGTAGTATCAATTTGTTGAGTATTCATATCGGCCTCATTAGTTTAAACGTGCGCTTAATTACAGCACGTATATATAATCTCGACTCTATAGTTATTCTTTTTATAAAAATCACTTAAAATTTATGGAAATTTCAATGATTCTTAGCTCAATCTTATAAAGAATTAAAATATTCGGGCGAAAAAG
>JABDMD010000140.1 GCA_013001685.1 Gammaproteobacteria bacterium
GCATTAACCTATGAAGAGCATGATGAGTGGGTTGCTGCATCTAACAACCAGAACCAAGCTTTTGATGCAACACCTGGTGTTACTGATGTATCAGAACCTGGTGCTTCATTAGGTGCGGGTACTTGTACTGATTCTGATGATGATGCATGGCGTGTGGCCGGTCGTTGGATTCAAGATTGGGGTAACGGACAGAGCACAGCACTTTCTGCGATGTACGAAGAGCTCTCATGGGACCTAGACTGTGACTTTGATTCATTATTCAATGATCTTGAAGTAGAACATTGGATGATTGGTTTGAAGCACAACTTCTCAGGCCCATTGGATATCCGTTTCACTTACATGGATGCAGACGAGTATGATTGTAAAGATACTGCTGCATGTGTTGAAGATGACACCGATGCAAACGCATTCAACGTTGGACTTTTCTACACAATGCCTGCAGGAACTGAACTTCGTTTAGTTTACTCAGAAGTAGATAATGAAGACAATGCAACCTATGACTTTGGTATCAATGGTGCTGGTCTTGGTGCTGGTGATGACGCGTCAGCTATCGGCATTGGTATGGTTCAGTGGTTCTAGTCTTAATGACTTGAGAAGGATCTTGAATTTACCTTAGGGTAAATTACAAACCACACTAAAAAGGCGCTCTTTTGAGCGCCTTTTTTTTACCTCCATTTTTCAGTGCTTAAGCACTGAAATGAACTTTCAACATTGGAAGACACTCAAATAATCCATTACACTGCTCCTAGAAATTGCTCATCAAATCAAACAAAAAATGCAAATGCCTTATAAGTTCATCACGATAATAACAACCGCTATTTATTTATTTATATCAAACTCTGTGAATGCGGGTTGCAAGCGTGATGACATTGAATTCTATCTAGATAAAGGGTTCACCCAAGATCAGATTACTGAGCTATGTTCGGCCACAAAAAGTACAGGTGATACAACACCTGATTACACTCCTTATCAACAAAAAGTAATTATTTACAAGCAAGGTGGTGAAGATCCTGGGATTAAAGATGGATTAACAAAAGAAGAACGTGAGGCGGTAAGTACAATTAAGGCAGGGGGTGATGTTGCAAAATTTAAAGTCACACCTGAAACAATTAGCTATACAGCACAAACTTGTGTTGTATCTGCAAACACGCCCGACTTTGAACAGCGCTACAAAGACTGTATCGAAGTAGACTTTGTCATCCTAAGAGAAAATTTAGAAGTGTCCGCATCAGGTAAAAAATTGCTGCTGTTTGGCAATCCGTATGTATTACTTGAAGGGACTATTGATGCAAAACCTAAACGACCTTGGGAAGATTATCCGATCTCTGTGAGAAAAGCATTGCAGCGCAATTTTGAATGGAAGGAAAACGGTAAGAGAACTCCTTTCCCTGTGATTTCTGATTATTCGACCGCCCGTCTTGTAGGTGCGTTTCGCACCCTTGCTGAAACATATGGACAAGCCGACAAAGAAAACCAAGTAGCTGAAGCTAGTAGCGAAGAAATCAAGGAAGTCGTTAGAAAACCAAAAGAAGAAAAGAAAAAACGCTGGTGGAATCCGTTTGATTAATGTCTGATTTTAATATTTAACTAGTCACCAATATGGTGAATTAATAAAGATTCTCCTGTCATTGACTTAGGTTGTTCAATTCCCATTAGTTCTAGAATTGTCGGTGCTACTGCACTCAACCCTTGGCCATTGGCTAAATCCCATGCTCCGTCATCAATAACTAGGCATGGTACTGGGTATATTGTATGTTGAGTGTGTGGTTCTTTCGTACGTGGGTCTATCATCTCATCGCAGTTACCATGATCAGATGTAAGCAGTACTGATATGCCTTTAGCTTTTGCAGCATCAAGAACACGACCTACATGTGTATCCAATGCTTCAATTGCAGTTACCACTGCTTCCTTAATTGCGGTGTGTCCAACCATATCGGCATTCGCAAAGTTCACTACGATTAAGGCATAGCTTTCATTATTGATCGCTTTAATCGCTTCATCTGCGACTTCTTCAGCGCTCATTTCTGGCTGCAGGTCATAGGTAGCTACTTTTGGTGAAGGCACCATTTTACGATCTTCGCCTTCATAGGCTTCTTCATGACCACCATTTAAAAAATAGGTTACATGCGGGTACTTTTCCGTTTCCGCACAATGAAATTGATATAAGCCATTTTTGGAAACAATTTCCGCTAGGTTAGTTTCTGGTTTGCGTGGTGCAAATATTACTGGCCCAAGATACTCTTTACTATACTTAGTCATTTTAGTGAGCTTGATCGGTTCAAAATCGGGGCCACGATCGAATGAGCTAAAATCAGGTTTAGCTAATGCCTTACTTAACTGACGTGGACGATCATTACGAAAGTTAGTAAAAATAACCTCTGAGTCAGCAGTTAGTGGCATAGCACTACCCAACACCGAAGGTAAAATGAATTCATCTGTTTCGCCACGCGCATAGGCCTTATCAATCGCATCTATTGCATCTGTGCACTTTTCGCCTTTCAACTGCACTAGTGCTTGCCAGGCTTTAAGCGTTCGCTCCCATCTGCGGTCCCTATCCATTGCATAATAACGACCCATTAAGGTAGCAATCGAACCATTAACATCGACAAGCGCATCCTCTAAACGCTTAATATATTTTTTAGCACTTTTAGGCGCAGTGTCTCGTCCATCTGTAATAACATGAAGTACGGGGCGAACTTGCACTTCATGGCAAAGCTTCATTAAGGCCAGGGTATGATTAATATGTGAGTGCACACCACCATCTGACATTAAACCGATAATATGTATGCGACCTTCTTTCTTCTTTGCATTTTCTAATGCACGTCGTAGTGCTGACATTTCGTAGAAACTTCCGTCGTTAATTGCAGCATTAATACGGATTAAATCTTGGTTAATGATGGCGCCACAACCAATAGTCATATGACCGACCTCAGAATTACCCATTTGGCCCGGTGGCAGAC
>JABDMD010000015.1 GCA_013001685.1 Gammaproteobacteria bacterium
CACAATAACTTGTCTACCACGATAGTATCCATCTGGTGTTACGTGATGGCGCAAGTGTGTTTCACCTGTTGTTCCATCAATCGATAATGCTGCGCTAGTTAGGCCATCATGGGCTCTACGCATATTTCTCTTTGAGGGAGTCTTCCTACTCTTTTGTACTGCCATTGTGATTCTCCTAACTAATCAGCGCTTTTAAGTATAGCAAATGGATTGTCAGCTCTCTCAATTGAGGCTTCTTGCCTCTCATCTGGGGCATCATTTGCGGCGAGCCAAGCTACCACATCTTGGTTACATAATGAAATATCCTGATGTTTAGGGACTAGAGGCAAGGCCAAGAGTAATTCTTCCTCAATTAAATCTGATAACTTCAAGGTTTTTCCATCATATCCATAGAATTCGTGTCTATCAGTATCTTTTTCACCCTCATTTCCAGGCAATGTATCTTCCTCAGACTTAACTAGGATGCTGATATCCGGATTGAGATCTACCTGAACCTCATCCAAACACCTCTCACAGCGCATGGTAACTGAAGCCTTCACCTGCCCTGTAACTAGAGGATACCCATATAAACCTCGCGAGAAGTTCAGCTTGGCAGACACCAAGTCATTCGAGGTGACGACATTTTCTCTCAATCGCAGCATTCCTTTAGTTGCAATAGGACCTTCCAATTCTCGCCCATGATGGGCAAAGTTGATGGGATCAAATCGAACTGGAAGTGGTTTTTGATGTTGCTCTGACATACATTGAAGTATACGAAAGAATGCATATCGCTTCATTATTGCTTTATAAGTGATAGATAAGAAATAACCCCTAAAATTAATTTAGAAATTAGCCCTCATTAGAAAACTAAACGTAACTATGAATATCGTTTTAGCCTCTAGCTCTGCCTATCGTAAACAACTGTTATCTCCACTTATCCCTAGTCTAACCTGTGTTACACCCAGTGTAGATGAGTCGATTAAAACTGGAGAATCGGCAGAAAATTATGTCTCTCGCTTGGCATTAGAAAAAGCAACAACTGTTGCAAAAAAACAAAAAAATGCATTAGTCATTGGTTCCGACCAATGCGCAGTATTAAAAGACAAAATTATTAGCAAACCAGGCAATCATGAAAAAGCGCTTGCACAACTTAAAGCATCAAGCGGCAAGTGCGTAACGTTTTATACCGGCTTATGTGTCATCAACACCAAAACTAATTCACAGCAAGTCAGCTGCGAAGCATTTCAAGTAACCTTTCGCAAACTTGGCGAAAAACAAATTATTGCTTATCTAGCTAAAGACCAGCCCTATGATTGCGCAGGAAGTTTCAAAGCCGAAGGCTTAGGGGTAACTTTATTTGAAAAAATGCAGGGTGATGACTACAACACGCTCATAGGCTTGCCTCTTATTAAACTAACCTCAATGTTGCAAGCCGAAGGGTTTGATCCGCTAACTTTTAACTGAATGTCGCTTTGGGTCGCAAGCGGACATTAATCATATAAAGACGGGATATTATGGAAGTTTAATTCAGCGCAAAACCGGATATGACAAGGCTTCAATTATCGGCTTAACCATTGCAGTACCCAATCGTTTTGCAAAACGTTGGAAAACATCCTCACGGAATGTGTAATCTTGAATTTCTTCTACGCCAACCACTTCCCTAGCAACATAACTTGCACTACCAAAACCATCTACTAGTCCAAGCTCTAAAGCTTGTTCACCGGTCCAAAACAAACCACTAAACATATTCTTATCTTTTGCAAGCTTATCGCCACGACCATCTACAACTACATCAATAAATTGCTGATGAATACCATCTAATAAGGATTGTACATGCTTCTTTTCAAATACATTTTCAGGTTGAAATGGATCTAATAAACCTTTGTGTTCGCCTGCGGTCATCAATCTTCTTTCAATACCTAGCTTTTCTATTGCATCGACAAAACCAAAGCCATCCATGCGTACACCTATTGAGCCCACGATGCTAGCTTTGTCAGCATAAATTTTATCGGTTGCTACAGCTGCAAAAACTCCACCCGATGCACAGATGTCAGTCACCACTGCATAAATAGGTTTGTCTGGATACATTTCTCGCAAGCGTGTAATTTCGTGGTTAATGTAACTGGCTTGCACAGGGCTTCCGCCTGGACTATTAATACGAAGTATTACCGCTGCTGAATGTTTATTTTTAAATGCAGCGCGTAAACCGGACACTATGTTATCAGCACTAGCCTCTTCACCATCTGCGATTAGACCTGCAAGCTCTACAAGTGCAGTATGTTGTGTTTTAGTTGAAAAATTTGAAAATTGGGGAGCTAACAAACTAACTAGAAATATTGTTACGTAAGCAAAGCCTAATAACTTAAAGAAAATACCCCATCTACGTGCACGACGTTGCTCCTTAAGCCCGTACTGTGCAAGATTAACAATCGCTTCGCGCTCCCAACCTGATGCAGAATTGTCTTCGCTTGAAATTTTATCTAGATTGATTTTTGGCTCCATGTTTATACGCCACCTATATGCTTAAGTTCTCATAAATCGGTTGAAATTTTGAATTTCAGTAAACCTTATAGAATGCTAGAAATCAAATCCATTCAATTCAGTAAAATTACCCTTTCACTAATCTAGACCTTCGATAAAGGCCTTTAGTTCATCGTCCATTGGTGCGGTAATGGTAATTCTTTTCCCTTGATTAGGGAATTGAAATGAGATTTCTGCTGCATGTAAAAACATACGTTTAAAACCCAACTTTCTGCATTCTCTATTAAACGCGAAATCTCCATGTTTTGAATCACCAACTACAGGAAAACCTATATGTGCGGCATGCAGACGTATTTGATGTGTACGACCAGTTTTAATTTGCGCATTCAACAAGGTAAAGCCCTTGAAGTATTCAATCGGTTTGAAAATAGTCAGTGCATCTTTCCATGCATTCTTCTGATCATCAACTTCTGAATTTGAGCCTTTAGACTGTAGAGGTGTATTGACAATTTTCTCACCCAAGTCCCATTCACCTTTTACCAATACCAGATAACTCTTTTTTAAATCTTTATTGTTCCAATCGCTATTACGTAATAAATCATGCAAGGCATTCAAGCTATGCTTATTTTTTGCAACCAACAAGCAACCACTGGTTTCACGATCCAAGCGATGCCCCAATTCTAAAAAAGAAGCTTGTGGACGAATCGCACGTAACACTTCGATTACCCCGTACGGAACTCTTGAACCTGGATGAACTGCAAGCCCTGCTGGCTTATTAATAGCTAGGATATGCTCGTCCTCATACAAAATAGCTGAATTAAGCTGATTTTTTACCGCATCGTTGATCGTCGGCACTGAGGACTCAGACACATCAATTGCTGGGATATTGACCTCATCATCTTCCTGTAGGCGGTAGGTTTGCTTTACACGCTTACCGTTTACACGAATCTTGCCGGTTCGTAATAAGCGATATATGAGACTCTTTGGCACACTTTTTAAGACAGCGAATAAAAAATTATCTATCCGCTGGCCATCTCTTGCATCATCGATAGTGTGTATAGAAGTGATATTTTTCATACAGAACCGCTCATGGCAAACATACGACCATTTGACAGACTAGTAAATAAGCCAATAAAAACGACAAGTTATATATTTGCTGAGCATGGATTAGATTGATATAGTCTCAAGTGTGCGATTTTAGCGCACTGTGTAAAAAAGCCATATCAATTCAATATTTGACTACGTATTTTTCTTTTGCACGAAATGAATTTCTACACTTTGCAGGCTTAAATCTGTAAAGCGTAAGTTTAGACGCACTGTGAAAACTTAAATAATACAGTCGCTTCATAGCAACACATAATGATTTTTATCTACACTATATTACATATCCTTCGGCCTTTTACTGCCGAACAATCCTTGCCTAATGGTTTTTCCAATATAGTCAATTGGACAGGGTTTCGTGCTGACATTTGTTTAACAAAACAATCTCGAAGGATAACGACTTTGGACAAAACCAAACATGAAAAGAATTTTAATCAATGCTACACAGCAAGAAGAGCTACGTGTAGGTATGGTCGATGGACAACGTCTATACGACCTCGATATCGAACTTCCCTCTAGAAACCAGAAGAAAGATAATATTTATAAGGGCGTAATAACCCGCGTAGAACCCAGCCTTGAAGCTGCCTTTGTTGATTTTGGATCAACACGGCACGGTTTCCTTCCTTTCAAAGATATTTCTCGCGAGTACTTTAGCGATTCTGCTAATTCTGGAGAGCGTTTCTCGGTTAAAGATCAAATACGTGAAGGTCAACAAATTGTTGTTCAAGTAGAACGCGAAGAGCGTGGCACCAAAGGTGCCGCATTGACCACATTCTTGAGTTTGGCTGGACGGTATCTTGTATTAATGCCGAACAACCCAAGAGCCGGTGGCGTATCTAGACGCATTGAAGGTGAAGAGCGAGAAGAATTACGCAAGGCTTTAGGTGATGTAGAAGTTCCTAGCGGCATGGGTGCTATCGTTCGCACAGCTGGTGTAGGACGCTCAGCTGAAGAACTGCAATGGGATTTAAACTATCTACTATCAATTCATCAAGCTATTCAAAATGCGGTAGACACGCATGACAAACCATTCCTAATTTACCAAGAAAGCAACGTCATTATTCGTGCCTTACGTGACCACCTACGTGACGATATTGGCGAAATCATTATCGATGACCCAGAAGTATTCAATGACGCGAAAAGATTCATTGAACAAGTCATGCCTCACAATGTTAACAAGCTTAAACTTTATGAAGACACAGTACCATTATTTAACCGTTACCAAATCGAATCGCAAATTGAATCTGCATTTGACCGTGATGTAACTCTTCCTTCAGGTGGATCAATCGTTATTGATCACACAGAAGCAATGATCTCTATTGATATCAACTCCGCTAGAGCCACCAAAGGTAGCGACATTGAGGAGACCGCTACCAATACTAACTTGGAAGCAGCGGATGAAATTGCACGTCAATTACGTATTCGTGATTTAGGTGGGCTAATTGTTATCGACTTCATTGACATGATGGCGAATAAAAATCAGCGCGAAGTTGAAAACCGTTTACGTGAAGCACTTAAAATTGATCGTGCACGTGTACAGATAGGCAAGATCTCTCGCTTTGGCTTACTTGAAATGTCTCGCCAAAGACTACGTCCTTCACTTGAAGAATCAAGTCAAATTATATGTCCACGCTGTACCGGCCACGGAACGATTCGCAGCATTGAATCACTAGCTCTAGGTGTACTGCGTTTAATTGAAGAAGAAGCATTAAAAGATAAAACCAGTACAATAACTGCGAAATTACCTGTTGATGTGACTAGTTTCTTATTAAATGAGAAACGTCCCAACATTGGAGAAATAGAAGCACGGCACCGCGTGCAAGTAATTATTATTCCTGATCCAAACTTAGAGACTCCACACTTTAATGTTGAGCGAACTAGAGACGAAGGCAAAGAAGTCGTCAACCGGCCTAGCTATGAACTCATCCCTAAACAAGAAACAGATGTAAGTTTGCACAAGCCTGCGCCTATTCAAGTGGAACAACCCGCAGTGAAAAGCATTAGTGCAACACCTCCAGTAATGACACGAAGTGCAAATTTAGATGCCTCAAAGCCCGGATTTTTTAAACAATTTCTATCTTTGTTCGCCGCTAGCGATGCTGAAGAACAAACAACAACTAACAGCGAACCTAAACGTAATAGTAACAGCACACGAAATGATTATCGTGGTAATAATAGGCGTAAAAATAATCGTTCAGGTGGAAATAACCGCAGACGTAGCAGCTCAAATAATAGACGCCGAAACGATAATTCACGCAAACCGACAAGCAATCGTAATCGCAAGAGTAATGCAGGACAATCTCAAGCTAGCAGTTTACCAAACGAGGCACCTGCAGCTAAAAGCGAAGCAGCCAACACAACAGCAAGCTCAGATGTAAGTTCTTAGCTGATATAACTAAATATTTAAACTTTAAAACTTTTTAAACTCTCACTTGCTAGTAGTTAATTACTATTCGGCAAGTGAGTTGTTTTAATATGCTTGAGCAAGCCTAAGCTAGCTTCTTCAACCAAGTCTAGTACTGTTTCAAAACCCTGCGATCCACCGTAATATGGATCAGGTACTTCATTAACACCAGCTTGAGTAGCAAATTCTAAAAAGTGTCTTACTTTATCTTTATGTTCATCTCTACACTGCGCGGTTAAGTCAGCATAGTTTTCGTCATCCATAGCAAGTATATAGTCAAAGATTTCAAAATCAGCATCCGTTACTTTGCGCGCGCGCAAACCCACTAAATTATAACCACGCTTAGCAGCTGCAGTTATTGCTCTTGCATCAGGCTTTTTACCAATGCGGTGGGCATATGTGCCAGCCGAATCAACCACAATGAAATCGTTAAGGTCATGATTATCTACAATCTTTTGAAATACTCCATGTGCAGTCGGAGAACGACAAATATTCGCCATACAAACAAATAAAACATTAATTTTTTTTAATGTATTCGAAGAACTCAATTTGAATCTGAATCAGAATATTTAGTAGTTTGAGAATTGTATTTTAAAGCTCTCAGCATTAGTCTCCCGCTTGTCAAACCCAGAAGCCAAGTAAAAACTATTTTCCATGCTTTTCCTGATTTAAAAGTAAAAGCATCTTGATAATATTGTTTAATTTCTTCTGCTGGATAATGATCAAAGTACATTTGATTAAGTGGGACTAAAGCAAAAGCAACAAACAATGCTATTGCTAAAAATATTAGATGAATTTTAGCGAAGCGTAACATAGTGATTATAAATAGACATTAACGATCAAATGCTAATTGTTGCCCAAAAAATGGGTCATTAATTGCGGCACCATTTTCATATACAACTTGTCCATTCAGAATAGTTGCAGCAATACTAGAACGGAATTGATAACCTTCAAACGGCGACCAACCACATTTATAAAGCACATTTTCTTTGCTTACAGTATATGGTTTATCAAAATCAATAATTGTTAAATCAGCGAAATACCCTTCACGAACAAACCCGCGTTCCGCAACTTCAAATCGTAATGCAACATTATGGCTGGTTTTCTCTACAACTTTTTCAATACTAAACACTCCATCATGTACATGCTCCAAAACACTCATCAAAGCATGTTGCACCAAAGGCAGACCTGCTGGCGCTTTTATATAGTTACCTTGTTTTTCTTCCCAGGTGTGTGGTGCATGGTCCGTTGCAATTATATCTATACGATCTTCAAGCACACCTTTTAAAAGCCCTTGTTGATCTTGTTGAGTTTTTACGGCTGGATTACATTTAATTAATGAGCCTTTATCGGCATAATCTTTTTCATTATAAAAAAGATGGTGCACACAAACTTCTGCGGTGATATTTTTACCTTGCACTGGACCTTGTGAAAATAATTCAAGTTCTCTAGCCGTAGTAAGATGCAAAATATGCAATTGCGTACCGTGTTTTTTAGCCAGCTCTACAGCTTTGGAACTAGAACGATAGCAAGCTTCCTCAGACCGAATTACAGGATGCAATTCAATAGGAATATCATCACCATATTGTTGCTGATATTTCTTAAGGTTTTCATTAATCAGTGGTGAATCTTCACAGTGAGTTATGATCGGTACTGGTGCATGCTTAAAAATTGCATCTAGCACATCTTCATTATCAACTAGCATATTGCCAGTTGAAGCACCCATAAACACTTTGATGCCACATGCACGGTCTATAGGGGCATTTTTAAGAACTTCTAAATTATCGTTACTTGCACCCATGTAGAATGCGTAATTCGCTCGTGCACGTTGATATGCAGCAGCATACTTCTGATCTAATAATTCAAGTGTTAGTGTTGGAGGCTTAACATTTGGCATATCCATAAAACTGGTGATGCCTCCTGCAATAGCTGCCAAAGATTCAGTTGCGATATCGCCCTTATACGTCAATCCTGGCTCTCTAAAGTGTACTTGGTCATCAATCATGCCAGGGATCACATACCTTCCTTTCGCTTCGAATACATTTTTAGTTTCAGTATTCTGTAAATCAGCTCCTATTTGTTGAATCCGTTGATTGGATATCAAAATGTCACATTCGGTGATAGCACCTTCATTTACCAACTTACAGTCAGTTACTAATAAATCATGCACGTGTATTCTCTTTAACTTTAAGTATATATAGTAAATACTTGTTTTAAATAGATAATATCTAAATTCCTAATTTGCAATTCAACAAAAACGTGAACTCCATCACAATCCGTCTAGGCCTATTTTAGGTAGGGTATTCATATAAGAATAATAAGATTGCTAGTTTTTATTTTAGGGATTGAGATGAACGAAGTTAATCCATTGGAAAGGCGTAACCATAACGACCGGCGAACCTCCATGCAAGCCGCCCAGTTTCCTATCATCACGCGTAATGGCGTATGCGTGAGAGTTGACCGTCGCAGATTGCCAGATCGTCGCGTTGCAAAAATCGAGGTTGACGAAGCGAACGTTAGAGATGAAGTGTTTGATCTTCTTTTTGACATATCCAAATTAAAATAAGTTTAAAAGCCAACCATACAGATAGTCGTTTTTCAGTCTACGATATTGTCTGATAATACAAATTTTGTGGATGGTTAGCTTGCGCAATAAAGAACCATCGCTCAGCAATCAATCCAATATATTGCACTACAAACGCAGCTGCTATTAAAACTATAGACTCCTACATTAACCCACTTAGTAATAATAAAACGGTTACAGGAAATCCTAATACTAAGAAAATCCATTTAATCGATTCAAAAAACACTGGACTTACTCCATGGAAAATATCACGTGTATTAAATGACCCACCAAGGGTGTAAATCATTCCCTGACGCCATATTCATCGAACAAAAACCGCCATGTGCAGCGTAAATGGGTGTACCAAAATTAATCGCAAATAAACCAGTAAGCGCTTGCAACTGATCACGTCCGGTAAACAATGCGAATTTATTCGGATCGGTTTTGCGAATATCATTTAAGCGTTCTTCCATAATCGAAAACGCTTTGTCTTGGGAAATCTTCAAACTCTCCTGCACCACGCTCACTACCTTAGTTTACGCAACAAAGATTTGGTTAATCTACCTGGTGAGTTCTGCTTCATTATTCCTGAAGCACCCTTGGCACAAATTACTCCCTTATTTACAGGATGCTCAATATTACCTTCTATATAACCATAACGTAGAGTCACTTGAATGAATAGCTGCATGCACACATGTAGGATGTAGTGGTTTTGACTTCAGATTTGTACGCTATATTTGCACTCATATGTATCCTTGCGTGATTCTGAATGGCCTCATTCATAGAGCTACAGAATTTCAGTGAATACTCAAATACTGGATAGTTATAAATGGAATAAGAATTTATAAAATATATTAATGAGTATCCATGCACGATCTCTATCCTTACAGAGCATCTTCAAACTATTTATTTCATTAACCCTATAATTAATAAACAATCACTTTAGGAGGATTATCTATTTATGCAGCGTCGTGACTTTCTCTTATCATTAGCCGCAAGTACAGCGATACTTGCATGTCCTGCAATTGCATCAAAGACGCTTCTCAAAAGACCCATTCCATCAAGTGGTGAACAAATTCCATCAGTAGGTATGGGCACCTGGATTACATTCGACGTAGGCACAAAGAAATCTATCATTGATGATCGTACAGAAGTACTTAAACATTTTTTTGCTAACGGTGGTGGCATGATTGACTCATCCCCTATGTATGGCACTGCACAAACTGTGCTCGGAAAATGCTTTCAACAATTAGAACCACCCAAATCTCTTTTTTCTGCTACCAAAGTTTGGACACCAGGCAAATGGTTAGGCATCCAACAAATGGAAGCATCAGAAGAATTGTGGGGATTAAATAGTTTTGATCTTATGCAAGTTCATAATCTAGTAGATTGGAAAACACACCTGAAAACGCTTCGAGAATGGAAAGAATCGAAACGTATTCGTTATTTAGGCATCACCACTTCGCATGGCCGTAGACATAGAGAATTAATCAAAATTATGCAAACTGAGCCGCTAGACTTTGTGCAATTCACTTACAACATAAATCACACAGAAGCAAAAAAAGAATTACTACCTCTTGCTGTCGATAAAGGTATAGCTGTGATAATCAATCGACCCTTTGATGGCGGAAACTTATTTAAAAAAATTGAAAATGAACCCCTACCAGATTGGGCAAAAGAATTTGATTGCCATAATTGGGCACAGTACTTTTTAAAATTTATCCTTTCACACCCTGCAGTTACAGTTGCCATCCCTGCAACTTCACGCGCAGATCATATGGACGAAAATATGGGGGCGCTTACTGGTCTACTACCAGATGCTGCTATGAGAAAACGAATGCTCTTACACTATCAATCGATTTAAACATTTTAGAATTAGACACTTCACTACATAACCCGATATAGCCGTAAAGACTCCTACCACTAACAAATGGCTGTACAACTCGGGAAAACTTTATTGCTAATTAAAGGTTTAGTTAGAGAAAGAGCAGGCATTTTATAGCAAGCAGATGATCTATTTAGAGTCTTGAAGGTTATCGAAATATTCTTGAAACTCAGCTTGAGATATTTTTGTTTCCGTTACCTCAAAACCTATTTTCTGCCCTTCACGAATAGCTCGGCGATTTTTTATTACGGTATTGCCTTTAAGGTCTTCCAGAGGAAACTCATTGAACTGTAATGCAGAGCGACGTTCACGACGTAATTGAACATTCGCAGAATTTTCGATAGTTCTGTATTTCATAGGGCTGGTCATTATTCTTATTATTATTGACACAACAATATGACAACGCATCGAAATAAAGTGTGAACAATTTCACACAAAATATTTGACATTTACTAATGTCGCAGATTCAAAATAAACCTCTTGCCCTATACTTCTAAGGTCAATAAACAAAAAAAGCCTTCTAATTAGAAGGCCTTTTATATTTGGCGGAGAGGGAGGGATTCGAACCCCCGGACCCTTACGAGTCAATGGTTTTCAAGACCACCGCATTCGACCACTCTGCCACCTCTCCGTGATGTGGTCGTCTTAGTGATTTTAAGCCGGCAAGCATACCTGAATGATATATGGAACTGCTATACCTTAAAGTGTCTAAATATATAGACAATTCGGGCTTGTATTAACTGAAAATACCATTATGTTAATAACATAGAATTTATACATTTTTATAGGAGAAAGATCCGCCATGAGTGATCCTCAATTTTCTACCAAGAATTTAACCCGCGAAAGCGCTTTATCGACCAATAAAGTACTTCGCAATACTTATGCGTTGTTATCGGTAACGCTAATTTTCAGTGCTTTTATGGCCATGGTTTCAACCATGATGAATGTTGGCTATGGCGCTAGCCTTGC
>JABDMD010000045.1 GCA_013001685.1 Gammaproteobacteria bacterium
TATATGTATAAGCTTTCTATCATTATTCCTGTACTAGACGAAAGCCTGTTTTTTACTAAGCAGCAGCTTTACGTAGAGGCTCTATTACAACAAGGACATGAAATTATTGTAGTCGACGGAGGTAGTATTGATAATTCTGTATTAGCAGCTGAAAAACTTGGTTGCAAATGCATCAATACAAAAGCTTCACGTGGTTATCAATTGCATGTTGGTGCTAATGCAAGCACTTATGAGACTCTTGTTTTTCTTCACGCAGATACTTTATTGCCACTTACTGCTACAAACAGCATAAACACTGCTCTCGATAATCTAAATGCAAGTTGGGGAAGATTTAATGTTACGTTTACTAATAAAAAACTCATATTTAGAGTCATCGCATGGTTCATGAATAAACGCAGTTGTATAACGGGTATTGTTACTGGAGATCAAACATTATTTATAAAACGCAAAACATATTTCGACTGCGGAGGTTTTACTGATATTCCAATCATGGAAGATATAGAGTTCAGTAAACGACTAAAAAAACACTCGCCTCCTATATGCTTAAGCGAAAACGTTATCACTTCGAGCCGCAAGTGGGAACAACAAGGTATTATAAAAACTATCATATTAATGTGGCGTCTTCGTTTAAGTTATTTCTTTGGTGCTTCAACAGAAAAACTCGCTAGACAATATTATTCATAATGGATAATGAAGATATTATTCTGTGCTTTTGCAAACATCCAGAAGCTGGATTAGTTAAATCAAGGCTAGCTAAAGACCTTGGTGATGATCATGCATCTGTAATATACAAAACATTACTTGAGGAAACCTTAAATAATACGAGTCACTCTGGATTCAAAACATTTTTATATTGCTATCCTGATACAAATCATCCTACTCTAAAACAGTATAGAGAAAAATATTCCATCATTTTAAAAAAACAATCTGATGGTGATTTGGGAACGAAGATGTACCATGCCATGATGGATCATTTAATTGATAATAAAAATATTATCTTGATTGGTACAGACTGCTTAGAAATAGATGCAGCTTATATTCAACAAGCATTTAATCAATTAAATTCTGACAAAGATATTGTACTTGGGCCGACTGAAGATGGAGGCTATGCTCTAATTGGTGCAAACAAAATTGATGCATCAATATTTCAGGACATTGAATGGAGTAGCGAAAAAGTTTTAAGGCAAACTGTTGAAAAAATAAATGAACTTAACTTGGAGTACAGTCAATTGCCAATAGTGCGTGACTTAGACACATTTAAAGATTACCAATATTTTTCAACACATGAAAAATATTGTCATTTATTTTAACTTGCGATTGCCATCTGCTCAAATTCTGAAACTGCCTTAACCGCATCATTAATCACATCTAATCCTGCATCTTTAGCATAAATATGTTCACTTAAATAACGTCGCCATGATCTGGCTCCTGGCAAACCATTAAACAATCCAAATACGTGTTGTGCGAGAACCTTCAATGGCACGCCATTATCAAGTTCAGACTGCATATAGAGCTTATATTGATCTAATACCGCAAAACGCGATAACGACTTAGTTAAAGTCTTAAAAATAATTTCATCAATTTCAGACAAAAAATATGGATTATCATAAGCTTCGCGCCCTACCATAACCCCATCCAGTTCTTTTAAGTGAGCTAATATTTCTTTCGTATCTTTTATTCCACCATTTAAAATAATTGTTAATTCTGGAAAATCTTGTTTAAGACGATAAACATATTCATAGCGCAATGGTGGAATGGATCTATTTTGTCTTGGACTTAATCCCGATAAATGAGCTTTACGCGCATGGATAACAAATGTTTTACAATCTGCAGCAGCAATTTTCTCGACAAATTGTTTTAGGAATTCATAATTGTCTTGGTCATCAACACCAATTCTAGTTTTAACTGTTACTTCTATATCTGAAGCAGCTTTCATTGACTTAATGCAGCTTGAAACAATCTCTGGCTCCAGCATGAGACAGGCACCAAACTTACCCGCCTGTACACGATCACTGGGGCAACCTACATTTATATTTACTTCATCAAACTTATATTTTTCTGCAAGTTCTGCACACTGCGCCATTTCGTTTGGTTTACTACCACCAAGTTGTATTGCAACTGGGTTTTCATCATCATGAAGTCTTAGCCAACGTTCACGGTTACCATATATTAGTGCTCCTGTTGTAATCATTTCGGTATAAAGAAAACATTTTTTCGAAAGAAGGCGCGCTAAATATCGAAAATGACGATCTGTACAATGCAGCATTGGTGCTACAGAAAATTTGTGCGATTCACTCATTTTATTAAGCTACATAGCGTTGTTGCAAAAATTCGACCACTGCACGCAAACCCATTGCTTCACCACCTTTAGGTCGCCCTGCCCTGGCTCGCATGTTATAAGCCATAACATCAAAATGAATCCATTTTGTTTCAACAGGAACAAATTCATTTAAATACAACGCCGCAGTGATCGCGCCACCATAACCGCTAGCAGCAGAATTACATATATCCGCTATATCACTATCCAGCATATAACGATAAGCCTTGTGCAGAGGAAGCTGCCAAATCGGATCGTTTACCGCTTCAGATGCTTGCATTAACTCTGCCGCCGAATCATCATCATTTGTGAAAAATGCGGGCACTTCTGTGCCCAGGGCAATTCTTGCTGCACCAGTTAAGGTTGCAAAATCAATCAACAAGTCTGGATTATCTTCAACTGCTTTTGTGATCGCATCACATAAGATGAGTCGACCTTCAGCATCTGTATTATCAATTTCAATTGTTTTACCGCATCTTGAAGTTAGTACGTCACCAGGTCGAAATGCATTTGCCGAGATTGCATTTTCAACTGCTGGAATTAACACTTGCAGTTGAATAGGAAGATTTAACTTCATAATTGCTAAAGCAATACCAGCAACATGGGCCGCACCTCCCATATCTTTTTTCATTAAACGCATCCCCTGAGCGTTTTTAATATCTAAACCACCACTATCGAAAGAAACCCCCTTGCCTACAAGACTAACCTTAGGATGTTTAGCATTTCCCCAATTGAACTCAATCAACCGTGGCTCATGCACACTTGCGCGACCTACAGCATGAATTACAGGAAAATTTTCTTTGATCAAGTCATTTCCAACACATTCAGATATCGTCAAACCGAATTCTTTTACGAATGTTTGACATTGCTCCGCTATTTGCTGAGGCATCATATCCGAAGCAGGGGCGTTAACCATGTCACGTACTATAGCAATCGCCTGTACAAGTGTGGCTAACTGATTTTGATCTATCGATTCACTAATATGTAATTTACAGAGTTTCTGCTTGCTCTTTTTATACTGTCTATACTGATATGCACCCAAACCCCAGCCCAAATAGATCTTATCGTTATTTTTATGTGGTGAAGCTATATGATAATTGCCAGCTGGAAGTTGTTTAGCACAGGTCCCAAGACACCATATTATATTTTTGGCGTCAGCAATTACCACAACAGTATTTAGCTCACCTTGTGCATTAGGTATACTTAAAATATTGCTAGGCTTAGCTTTGAATTGAGAAGTCTCAATCCAATTTTGCAAATATTCAGATTGATTTTTCTTCCAAGTTGAGAATTCTGACTTAAGTACGACATTAATAGGAATACTGTTAATATCTTCTTGTGTGTAAAAATATTGCATTAAATCCGTATTAGACATTAGCTTCCTTATGAATTTCGACTCTTCTTAAATTATGATTGAAAACGCTCTTACCATTCGTGGACTACATAAAGTTTATAAGAATAAAGTGGTTGCCTTAGATAAAATAGACCTCAATGTAAGAATGGGTGATTTCTTCGCCTTATTAGGTCCAAATGGAGCCGGAAAATCAACGTTAATAGGGATTTTAACATCTTTAATTAACAAATCTGCTGGCAAGGTCCATATCATGGGCTGTGATATTGATACAAATTTTTCTAAAGCAAAAAGCCAGATCGGTTTAGTCCCTCAAGAATACAATTTTAATAGCTTTGAACCTTTAGTAGAAATAATCAGAAGTCAAGCAGGTTATTATGGTTTAGACCGAAAAACTGCAATGGATGCTACGGAAGATTGCCTAGATAAATTAGGTTTGTGGGAAAAACGCAAAAGTACCCCACGAGAGCTATCCGGTGGTATGAAACGCAGACTAATGATTGCACGCGCATTAGTACACGACCCAAAATTACTTATCTTAGATGAGCCCACCGCAGGCGTTGATATAGAGATACGGCGCTCTATGTGGAAACTATTAAGAAAAATAAATGCTGAAGGTAAAACCATTATTTTAACTACACATTATTTAGAAGAAGCAGAGAACCTTTGTAAAAACATCGCCATCATCGATCATGGCAAGATTATCGTCGATGCAAGTATGCGTAATCTGCTTGAAAAATTAAGTGAAGAAAGTTTTATTCTCTACATACAGCATCCTTTATCTACTCAACCCAAGCTCGAAGAATACCAATTTCAAGTAATTGATGACAAAACACTTGAGGTTACGCTGACTAACAATAAATCTTTGTATGAATTGTTCAGCATTTTAAATGGGCAAGGCATCACAATATTAAGCATTAGAAATAAATCGAATCGTCTTGAAGAATTATTTATTAAGCTTACTAGCAAACCACAAGCTGTTTAAAACCGATGTCATTTATAGAACAGCTCATTGCGCTACGCACTATTCTTTTAAAGGAAATAAAGCGTTTCTTGAGAATTTGGGTGCAAACAATTCTACCGTCAGCTATTACCATGAGTTTGTATTTCATTATCATGGGTAAATTTATTGGTTCTCAAATTAATGATGTCCATGGCTTCTCTTATATAGAGTTTATTGCACCGGGTTTGATCATGATGGGTATTATTACCAACTCCTATGCCAATTCTGTATCTTCATTTTATAGTTCCAAGTTTCAACGCCATATTGAAGAGATGCTGGTATCACCTATGCCGAATTACATCATTATTCTCGGGTTTATGCTTGGAGGTATCGCGAGAGGCATAATTGTGGGTGCAGTAGTAACTGTTGTAGCTCTGTTTTTTACACAATTGCAGACTCACAATTTAAGTTTGGTTGTGGTTACCACGATACTCACAGCTGCACTTTTTTCTATTGCAGGGATTATCAATGGCGTCTTCGCCAATAGTTTTGATGATATTTCAATTATTCCAACTTTCGTGCTTACACCACTTACTTACTTAGGTGGAATCTTTTTTAGCATAGAGATGCTGCCAAAGTTTTGGCAAAACGTGTCACTCGCTAACCCAATTCTATATATGGTAAATAGTTTTCGACTTGGAATATTAGGAATCACTGACGTTAGCCTTGCTACCGCGATGATGGTAATTATAGGGATGCTTATTGTGTTGTTTGCCTTATGCCTTTACTTGTTAAATAAAGGCATAGGCATAAGAAGCTGAATTATTTAGTGGTTAGCGGCGACAGGGCCACTAATTACCGTATCTTCGATTGATACAATTGTTTCGCTAGTACTGCTAGCTGATTTATCAAATACAGGCTCATTAGCAAATTCTTCTGCATCCATTTGAAACATTAACTTATACGGTCCAAATGAAATTTTGTCGCCATTTTTTAACACACACTTTCGAACACGCCTGCCATTCACAAATGAACCATTTGTGCTGGAAATATCTTCTATGAAGTAATTATTTTGGAAACTAATTATTTTTGCATGATGACCACTCACCATTTCATCTAGCAAGCGAATATCATTTGTACCTATTCTGCCGAGTGTAGTGGTGCCATCCTTCAAAGGGTACTCGCGCACATCGTCTTCATGCATGAGATCAATCAATTTAGCAGGAGAATCAAATTCGACTGCGCTTGTGGGTTTATTCTTAAGTGCTTTGATGCCCACACGCTCATGGTAAGGCACCCATTGCAGCTCGTTAACTGCTTCTTCGATAATTTTTGTAGTAACTGTCTTTTTGTTTTCTACAAACGCGCATATTAATGCCGTGTCACAGAGTGAATTAATCAGTCTCGGAATACCACCAGCATACCGATATATAACTGGTATGCATTCTTCTTTAAATATTTTTGGTATTGTTCCTGACTTATTCTTATGAATCCCAGCAACTTCTAATCTATGATCTATATAATTATGAATGTCATCTTCTTCAAGTGCTGCTAAATGAAATCTAAAACGAATTCTTTGTGAAAGCTGCTCCATTCCTGGCGCATCTAGAAGATGCTTAAGTTCAGGTTGACCCACTAAAATTAGATTTAAAATTCTATCTTCATCAGTCTCCATTCCAGTGAGCATGCGAAGTTCTTCTAACACACGCTTACTTAAATTTTGCGCTTCATCAACAATTAATATTACTTGCCTACCTTCTGCATATTGCTCAAGCAAGAAATCATTAAGCATGCTAATAAGTTCTACTTTCCCAGCTTTGAAAGGGTTTAACCCAAGCTCATGCAATATTGCCTGGAAAAATTCAATTTCGTTTAATTGGGTTTGATAGATGCGTGCGATGACAACATTTTCATCTACACTTCTTAACAACTGCTGAATAAGCGTCGTTTTACCTGAACCTATTTCACCAGTGATCACTACAAAGCCATCGCGATTCCAAACTGTATATTCCATATATGATTTGGCACGGTTATGACCTTTACTCAAATAGAGAAAGTCTGCATCTGGCGTTAGCTGAAAAGGCATCTTCTCAAGGCCGAAATGTTGTAAATACATCCTAATATGATCTCAAAAAGTGGTGATAATTCAGTAAATCTTTAAATTAAATACAATTTATCTATAATTTATTATGTATTTATTTAACCACAAATTATAGGGCTAATTCACTACACGCTTATGGATGCATTTCACAAAACACCCGATATATATGCCAACCTGAAGGATAAAGATATGTCTTATGATCTAGTTCACGGTCAACAGATACTTAAAAGCGGTAAAGTTATTATTCGTTAATCAGTTGTACTTGCAAAATATATTATCATGGAAGATCAGGTAGAGGAAAAGACCAACAATAAGGTTAATGCAGGCCGCGGTATTGTAGAAAAGTCGAACTCTGATTCAAGTAAAAATACCACCCTAAATCAAGAAGATGATAACGATCGCCCAGATGATCGTGCGAGAAAAGCCGGTTACTAAATAAAACTATATTTAGGCTGTGAGAGGCCTAACATTCATTTTCATACCGTATTTTGGACGCATTGTCGTTGCAGCATGCTTTTCAACTTTATGTCCTGAACACAAAGTTAAGTTGTAGCGTTGCGCAATTAAAGCGACAACAAGTTTACTCTGCATCAATGCCATGTAAGATCCGATACAGTTTCGGTGACCAGCTGCAAAAGGTATGTAAGCAAAACGAGATCTCCCTACAGTACGCTGCTTATCAAAACGACTGGGGTCAAATGTATGTGGATTGTCCCAATACTCTGGCAGTCTATGGGTAACATATGAAGAAATGATTACCGTCATATCTTTAGGCACACGATAACCACCTATCTCATGATCCTCTAAAGCTACCCGCGAAAAAGAATGAACTGAAGAATACAGACGTAGCGACTCTTTAATGACTTTCTCTGTGTAATCTAGTTTATTAAGTGTTTCTGCAGTAGGAGTTTGCGAACCTATCACTTGCTTCACTTCATCATAGATGCGTTGCTTCACTTCAGGATACTTGTCAATCACATACATGGTCCAACATAGTGAAGTAGCCGTAGTTTCAAATGCAGTTACAAACAACGTTAGCAACTGATCACGCAAACTACGCTTGTTACTTTTTATATATTTTCTGATGGCTGCTTTGTCTGTCAAATCTTCTGGCAACAAATGTTTTAAAAAACCGATGTCCTTTTCATAGATATCTGGATACTCATGTAGCAAACTATAAACACACTTGTTTAAGTTAGCCAATGCCTTTCTAAAATTAATTTCTTTTTTTAGGTTTTTTGGCTGCAATAAAGTCGACCTTAAATCAGTCATCTCGGGCCAGTTTATGCGTATCTGGTTATAAATGTTAAAAACTGTTTGTGCACGTGGTTTGAACCCCTCACCCATTACCCAAACACCTGCTAACAACTGGGTTAATAAATTAAACTGGTACTCAAGTTCAACCGGATTGTCTTCATACGCATTTGCCTTCCAGGTATCCAAAAAATTTGCAGCCAAGCTAGTAATCCAATCGGTTTGCTTGTCTAGTGATTTAGCAGTGAATTTCGGTTGTGCATGTAAACGCTGATGTTTCCATATATCGCCCTCACTCAATAACATGCCCTCACCAATCACCATGCGAACTTGCTTATATCGAGTGTTTTTCTTGTACTTATCATAATGATCAACAAGTACTTCTTTAATTAATTTGGGCTCAGAAACTAAATAGGAGTAATAATCACCCATATTTACCCGCGCAATTCCACCGTACTCCAGCGCTACCTGCTCAAGAAATTCCATTGGATTGGCACGCATTTCTGGCAAACAGCCTAATTTACCTTCTCCTTCCGGACCTGGCGGGAAATTATGCTTCAACATTAGGAATATTCAAGAAATGGTGGGTTTAATTTTGGCAACCACTATTGTCACATATACCGTAGATAATCAGAGAGTGATCAGAGATTCGAAAACCATTTTTATCTGCGATTTCTTTTTGCTTCGCCTCGATTGACTCATCTAAAAACTCAACGATCTTGCCACATTTTACACATATCAAATGATCGTGATGTTTCCCACTTTCTAATTCAAATACAGCTTGACCAGTTTCAAAATGATGACGAATTACTAATCCTGCCCCTTCAAACTGAGTTAGTACTCGATAAATTGTTGCCAGACCAATTTCATCACCCGTATCCAGCAACACTTTATAGATATCTTCCGCACTCATATGCTTTTTATTAGAACTCTCAAGGATTTCTAATATCTTCATTCTAGGCAAAGTAACCTTTAACCCAGCGCGCTTAAGATCTTGATTTTCCACTATGTTAATTATTTAATTTTGATTATTTATCGTAAAAATTCTTTTTCTTAAAATACTCTAGCTTTCTCATTAAGTTTTTAACCGCCTGCTCGTAAGTATGTGTCGTATTAGAAAAACAGTATCCACGCAGCCAGGCTTCTAATTCATCTACAGTCTTCTTATTGACAACACTATAGGTTTCTTCCGAATTGTAATTATGCGACGTAATATAACCTGATAACCAGGTGCGATAGTAAGACTTACCTACTCCATCCGCATCCACAAAACTTCGACAGGAATCTTTACCTACGCCAGATACCAGATAACGTCCTGCCATATCGGCCGCATTGGCAGAATTCGCCATTACAAACAAAAACCATAAGCTCAACAAAGTGTGACGAATAAGTTGCTTGTGAATATAGTTTGAAGTCATTGAAGAAGATTTATTAGTGATACGCAAGGAAATAAGTGTACCCAGTAAAAACAAAACCCGCCACGATGGGCGGGTTGATAGATGCCTTTCTTTTGCGATTCAACTTTAGCGTTTATACGTTTTAATTAATAACCCAACTAGAGGAGAAAGGGCTGCTAAATGTATTTACGCAAGGCTAATGATGGTTGCAGAAGATATTTTTATAGTTATTGCTCCTTCTGTATTCTCGATTATCGCCTCTCAACGTAATGAGATTTGTGAACCACCAGTCGCTAAATTACCACAGCTTAACCAAAAGAGGTACATTAATTATGAGGTTAAATGTATTGATGTTTATATGTTTTTATGGTTCAGTAATTAAAATATCTTTTAAAACAATAGGATACTGATTTTTATTGCATTCAATTAACATATATATTTCTTATCTTACTGAATATATAGAGTATCTTAGGGATGAATTTTAATATTCTTGCACTATGAACACACTGTAAATGCCATAAACCATCAAGGGAATAAAAATAAGAAAAACTAAAGTTTATTCGCACCTTTCAATCGAGATTCCCAAGGGATTTCTGGGCCAGAAGCGCCAGCTAAAAGATTTCGATCATTTGGAACATGTTTAGCAAATTGCACAATGGCAGTAGCTAACTGCTGTAATCGTTCTAAAGCACCCTCATCTACCAACACACTATCGTTATAGTGTTCAGGGGTTAAATACACTCCACCCGGTAACGAATGGGCATGGAAAAATCCAAGTAGTGGTTTGATCTCGTGCTCAATAACTAGATAGTGATGTTGTGTAGAACCAGTAACCACAATACCCACCGGCTTTCCAACCAATGCATCATTAGGAATCACATCAAATACGTTTTTTAGAATTCCGGTGTATGAACCTCTGTAGACTGGTGTTCCTAAAATCAACGCATCAGCAGCTAGAATTTTGTCAATCAAAGTTTTTGTATCACCCTCATACAAAGCAGGATCTCGCCCATCACAGAGTTCAATTTCGAGATCTCGAACATTAATGGTCTCACTATTAATAACGCTATCTTGAGCATGCGCATACTCTACAGCCTGTTTTACCGCACTTAATGTTCTTGAAGCAGCATTTCTAGACGGGCTACCGGATAAACCAAGTAAATTCATATCAACTAATTAAAATTAAGAAAGGTTTTTAGAATTATTATGGAAAGTTATTTCCAGTGAGGAACTATATTCTTTAATTCAACTACATGGCCCATTTTATCTCGCTTGGCTTCCATATAACGCCGGCGATACTCGCTATCAGTGGGAGCAATCATTGGAATTCGATCAACAAGGTTAATATCGTATGCTTGCATCCATTCACATTTATCAGGGTTATTGGTAATCAGCTGAATATTTTTAGCATTTAGTGCGCGCAACATATGCGCAGCCACTGAAAAATCACGCTGATCTGCATCAAATCCTAATTCAAGATTTGCCTCTACAGTATCCATACCCTGCGTTTGTAAGGCATATGCTTTAAGCTTATTCACTAAACCAATACCACGGCCTTCATCACGCATATATATAATGATGCCTTGCTGATTTTGTTGCACCATATCCAACGCCATGCGTACTTGCTCACCACAATCACAGCGCATCGAACCAAATACATCACCTGTAAGACATTCGGAATGTATACGGACTAAAACATTATCGTCTGGTTGCCAAGAACCATGCACCAATGCCAGATGCTCACGATCAGTATAAATATCTTTAAAGGCAGAAATTTTAAACTCACCCCAGCAAGTTGGAAGGTCTACCGTTATTTCGTGCTCCACACGTGACTCATAGCGTAAACGATGTTTTATAAGTTCCTTAATTGTAAGAATTTTTAAACCATGTTGTTTTGCAAACTCGATCAGATCGGGCAAGCGCGCCATATCACCATCTTCTTTCATAATTTCGCATAACACACCAACAGGACTTAAGCCTGCAAGTTCCATCAAATCTACTGTTGCTTCGGTATGCCCATCACGTCTAAATACTCCACCTCGTGTAGCACGTAGAGGGAAAATATGACCGGGACGTGCAAAATCATTTGCAGCAATGGCAGGATCCGCAAGTGCTTTAATGGTTTTATAACGATCAGTAGCAGATATCCCTGTTGTCGTACCATGCACATAATCCACTGAAACAGTAAACGGTGTTTGGTGCAATGCATTGTTGTCACAGGTCTCAACCATCAGATCTAAACCGAGTTTGCGTGAACGCTCTTCAGTAATTGCTGCACAGATCAATCCACGTCCATATCTGGCCATGAAATTCACAATTTCGGGTGTGCATTTATCTGCTGCACCAATCAAATCACCCTCATTCTCACGTGACTCGTCATCAACCACTACAACTAGTTTACCTAGCTTGAGGTCATCTAAAATTTCAGGAACCGTATTGAATTTGAATTCACTCATAGATCTTGCATTTAAACGTTAGTAACTGCGTAGATAGTAGAATACCTCTAGGCCATTTGCACCAACCACATTAGCCATACATATTCTGTATTATGATCGTGTGTCAGCGTTTTACCAAGTTAGGAGCAACACGCCCACCCATACGTTAAGAATAATTGATATTGATTCTTTCGCAAGAAGTGCCAACTGGCAAGAATGGTGCCCGGGGCCGGAGTCGAACCGGCACAGTATTTCTACCGAGGGATTCTAAGTCCGATGCCCTACCCTTACCAATCAACAACTTATAAAGCATTAACAAACACTTATGGTTTGTAGTTAATTGTTAGCTTTAATGGTTTGTTGTGATTAGTTGCCGTCATTTACGCCAAAATTGCGCCAAAAATTGCTAGTGAATTTGCTTGGTAGAAACACCCCCACTACAGTCCGATCGGGCTAGGTAATAATTAGGATTGCGGGTGTCTCGGAATATTTTTTTATAATTTTTAGTGTCCAGGCATGAGTGGGGTGATCTAACTAAAGTAGTAACTGTAATTTTAAAAGCTAATTTACGCTGATTAAGTTTTCATATTCTCTCTTTAGCTCTCTAAATATGATTTCGTTCCCATACTTATTAAAGTGGACATCGCCTTCTATAAAAAATCGATTATATGTTTCGTCAACACCAATACTTTCTACTAAATCATTAAAATCTGGAAATACGTTAATAAACATCTCACAACGATTGTCACAAAATTCTCTCCAAATTTTTTCTTGACGATTTTCATCGTTGTCAAAATATTTTAATTGTTCTGGCCAAGGATAGACACCAACTGACAACTTAATTCCATTAGTTAAAAGTAACTCGTGAAGTTGTGTCATGTTATAAACGGCTTTTTTGACTGCGCCATCCACGCCTAACTCACCGTAGTACTCACTTTTAGCATTATGGGTCCATTCTGAGCGCCTTTTTAGGCCTTTGTCTTCGTCAAACACTAACTCTTTGGTCCTTAGGTGTTCATACCAAAATAGATGAAAGTTCCGCTTAACGAATTTTTTCGCTTGAATAAATAATAAAGTTTGATTTTTATCTTTAAAACTTTTTGTATAGATGCTTCCATTGGAAGCCTTTCGATAGTAAAACGCCTCGTCTTGTATGTCAGATATATCTATAAAAACGACCACATGATTGAAACGAAGCCCTTCAGAGAGAGTGCTTTCGATTTTGTTCAAATAGATACTCGGGGAATAAGAAGTTACTCCTAAGTTAGCTACTCTTAACTTAGGGTAATTACTCGCGAACATTCCAACAAAAGAGTTTTCATAAGGCATACCTATCGCTTCAGTAAAGCTATCGCCGATAAACACTATATCAAAGGAATTTCCAGACGATGTATTTTGACTACAACTTACTTTGAAGCCATGTTCATCCGTGCACATATAGTATTCATCAATGCCCCAAGGTCTTCTACCTTGATAGTTTTTTGAAAAGGTATGATGGTAATAACTGTGTTTAATCCGATACCGCTTTTCATTTGCGTAAGGATCAGAAAGCCCTATTAGCTTTGTAAATGCCAGATCACCCAAGAAGAATAAGAAAAGAGAGAAACCAAAGTACCAAAGTGAAATCCTAATCCAATTCATAACGTTCTTCATAATTTTCTTTAAGTAGCAGATAACTACCTACCGCGAACACAAATACCAATGTCAGTATCATATTATTTCGCATAATACAATGTCCTTAATATGGCACATTAGAAAATGCTAAAGTGGTGTCCGGGGCCGGAGTCGAGCCGGCACAGTATTTCTACCGAGGGATTTTAAGTCCGATGCCCTGCCCTTTGTAATCAACAACTTATAAAGCATTAACAAGTGCTTATGGTTTGTAGTTAATTGTTAGCTTTAATGATTTGTTGTGCTTAGTTGCAGTCATTTACGCCAAAATTGCCTGTTAAACGTGTGAAAAGATATAAAGAGCCTAAGAGTAATTAAAATTTATTCAATGTCTGCTTTCGGCCAATAGCGAACCTACAATTTTAATGTTCTAGTGCATAATTTGCATTTGAAATTGTCTCATCAAACGCTTTTTCACTAACACCAAACAGGGATTGAAATAAAATAAAAGTGAATTTCAAACTAAAGTTGTAATTAGTTAATCAGTAAAACACGCGGCTGCTCGAGTTATAGAGTTGCATTCTAAAACCTGCAATGCATCAATTATTTTC
>JABDMD010000089.1 GCA_013001685.1 Gammaproteobacteria bacterium
ATTGAAGACCTAAGCGAGCTTAATAACATTAATTTAGAACCTGAGCTTCCAGACATCACTGAAGCCAACACCTTGCTAATTGAAACCATGGAAACTATTAATAACAGTTAATATAGGTACAAATAAATGATTCGCGCGCTAATATTATTTATATTTTTTCTAATCGTTTTCACCGCAGCGGTATTTTTTGCCATGCAGGCTCCTGGCTATGCAAGCTTTACTTATGGGGCAACTACTTATGAATTACCATTGGTTGAATTTGTAATCGGATTATTTATTTTGTTTACCTTGTTTTATATTTTGTTGCGCTTGTTTGGACTGATATTTAACGCACCTAAACGTATTCAATCTGCAATGGATCGTCGCCGTCAAAACAAAGCATTAGGCAATACTCAGCGAGGCCTTACTAAATTTACTCAAGGCGATTGGGTGCAGTCTGAAAAACTTTTATTAAGTGGCGCAGATCATTCTAGCTCGGCCATGGTTAACTATATTTGGGCGGCACGTGCTGCACATATGCGCGGTGACTTTGCTGAGCGTGATGCCCATCTTGCTGAAGCTAAAAAAGGCAGCCCAAATGACAGTTCCACACTTGACGTACTGCGTGCAGAATTATTACTCGATCAAGGTATGCCTGAGCAAGCGTTAGCCAGCCTTAGTCAACATGAAGATGCGGTTCGTTCTAATCCTAAAATTGCTTCCTTATTTGCCAACGCCTATGAACAACTTGGCGACTGGGGGAAATTGGCTGAAATTATTCCAGTGTTGAAAAATAGTAAACATGTTGATCAAAGCACCTATAGTCAAATCGAAAAAAGAGTTATTAAAGGTTTACTCAGCAATAGCCAGAACGCATCTAATCTTGATGAAATAGGAGCAAAATATAAAGAGAGTATTTCAGCCGACAATGAATTGACACTAGATTATGTGAGCGCACTTCGCCAACAAGGCAAACATGAGCTTGCAGAGAGCACCATTAGTAATACGTTGGCCAAAAATTGGAGCTCAAAACTGGTGCGCGAGTACGGCTTAATAGATATCAAAGATCCTGGCCAAGCATTGACTAAAGCAGAGCACTGGGTAGAGCAACATACTAATGATGAAAACCTATATTTAACTCTAGGGCGTATTTGCAATAAAGCCCAACTTTGGGGGAAGGCCAAAGCTTATTTTGAATCAAGCTTAACGCGTAAACCATTAGCTGAAACCTATGCAGAGCTGGCTGCATTGCATGAGCAACTTGATGAGATGGATGATGCACATCGTTGTGCAAAAAAAGGCCTCAAACTAGCAACACGCAGCGTATAATTTCTTAATGTAGAAGGATCAGAATAGCTTCTTTGAGCAAACTTAATAATCTACTAGATTCACTTGAATAATTGCTTAGGCTTAAGTATTTTGGAGCTTATCAGTTCACATTACATAATAAGTCTGAAGCCATAATTTAATAATGCTCATCCGTATATTCATTGCATCTGTGGTGCTGTTTTCTTTATGGCTGCTTTTATCAGGCCACTTCGTACCGCTTCTGCTTTCACTAGGTGCGCTCAGTTGTGTATTTGTTGCCTGGGTATCAGAAAAGCTAGGCTTATTCAGTAGTAATTTTTCAACCTTAAAACTCAACTTAAAACTGCCAAAATTTTTACCTTGGTTTTTTATCGAAGTCGTTAAATCTAATCTTGATGTAAGTTTCAGGATTTTGCATCCAAAACTTCCAATAGAACCAAATATAATGACACTTGACGCTTCTCGACATGGAGATCTAGCTACTGCGGTATATGCAAATTGCATTACGCTAACACCAGGCACCTACAGCCTAAATCTCGATTCAAATAGCATTGAAGTTCATTCATTAACTAAAGCTCTGGCTGATGATTTAAAAACCGGAGAGATGGGTAAAAGAATTTTAGCATTAGAATCCAGATCAACATTTGACTCGGCTAACTGAGTAAATGTTTATTGCTGCCACGATCGCAATCCTTGTAGTAATGTTAATAATATTGCTACGCGCGGCATTAGGGCCTACTGTTTTTGATCGAATTTTAGCAATCAATACTTTTGGAACGGCAACTGTACTGCTAATTGCTTTATTTGGTTTTTTAACTGACCGGCCAGATTTTATGGACATTGCATTGTTATATGCATTGATTAACTTTATTTCAACCATTGCAGTACTAAAACTTTTTCGCTATGGAAATCTAGGCAAAACGCCTAGTGAATAATCTAACGGGTAATTTATGCAGATAATGTCAGTGCTAGGATGGATTTTACTAATACTGGGAAGCTTTTTCTGTCTTGTTGGTTCAATTGGATTGGTACGTTTACCAGATTTTTATACTAGAGTTCATGCTGCAAGTATTGTTGATAGCTTAGGAGCCATTCTTATACTTTTAGGGTTAATGACACAGACCCAAGACCCCATAGTCATCATCAAGCTAGTGTTTATACTTTTTTTCATGATGCTGACTGGACCAACTGCTGTACATGCACTGGCTAGAGCAGCAAACCTCACAGATAAGGAAACCAAAGTAGACAATCATTAATTCGGTTGCATCTAAAATTTTAATGGACATCAATACCATCATCGATATTTCCTTATTGACTCTGCTAGCCATTACTGCAGTTATTTTACTGCGCTTACATAACTTATTAGCCGTCGTACTATTAAGCGGTATTTATAGTTTATTAACTGCTGGATTATTTGTAAGTCTTGATGCAGTTGATGTTGCTTTTACCGAGGCTGCCGTAGGTGCAGGTCTAACAACTGTTTTATTACTGGGCGCTATTGCGGTAACCGGTAGAGAGCAATCAGTGACTCGTCATAGCAGGATACTACCCATAGCTGTAACCACCATAACTGCTGCGGCATTAATTTACGGCACACTTGATATGCCAAAATTTGCTGATCCAAACGCTCCTATACATACGCATGTCGCACCACGTTATATAGAAAAGAGTGGTGAAGAAATCGGCATTCCAAATATTGTCACCTCAGTACTTGCAAGCTATAGAGGTTATGACACCTTAGGAGAAGTTACCGTGGTATTTACGGCTGCAATTGGTGTGATGTTATTACTCAGTGGTTCGCGTAAGTCAAAAAGTCAGAATGTTAAAAAGAATGTAGACAAGAATGAGTAAGAAAAGAAGTCTTATACTGCGCGAAGTGTGCAACCTTATTGTTCCTGCTGTTCTATTGTATGCTTTTTATGTTCAATTCCACGGTGATTATGGCCCCGGCGGAGGCTTCCAAGCGGGTGTAATTTTTGCGGCAGCCGTCATACTTTATGCGCTTGTATACGGTAGAGAAAAAACTCAGCAAATTTTTCCTGCTAGTGTTGTGCGATATTTTATTTCTATCGGATTACTTCTCTATGCGAGTGTTGGAGTAGCGTCACTATTTATGGGTGGAAATTATCTTGATTACAATGTTTTATCTCATAATCCTATACACGGGCAACATCTCGGTATCTTTCTTATCGAATTAGGCGTAGGCATAACGGTTGCTGCTGTGATGATTATGATTTTTTACATGTTGGATGAATACGCATCTAGATAATGTTTGCTGATTATTATAATTATTGGGTGGCCATCATTTTAATGATGCTAGGCTTTTATATTGTCATTTCCGATGCCAATTTGATTAAAAAAATAATCGGTCTTACTATTTTTCAAACTTCTGTTTTTATTTTATTCATCTCAATGGGTAAAGTAGAAGGAGGAACAGCTCCTATACTTGCAGACGGAATAACAACTTACTCCAACCCTTTACCCCATGTGCTTATACTGACAGCCATTGTAGTTGGTGTAGCGACAACTGCTTTGGGTCTCGCGATCATCGCGCGAATCCATCGTGAATACGGCACTATTGATGAAAATATCATTCATGCCCAAGATGAAGAAGAATATGAAGATGACGACGAGGCTGCTTCCTAGTGTTAAGTCAACATCTTGCTGTTTTACAAGTCGTTGTGCCTCTAATCTGCGCACCTCTATGTGCGCTTCTTCCATTAGCGAAGCCTGGTAACAAACTAGGCAACAATCTTGCTTGGTTACTTGCAACATTAGTTAGTCTGACAACCTTTATTATTGCCTTACTACTTACTAAGGAAGTTTCACTACATGGTGTGATTAGTTACCAACTCGGTGGCTGGGCGCCACCTTGGGGAATTGAATATCGTATAGATCACTTAAGTGTTTACGTACTCCTTATTGTATCTGCAATTGCAAGTATCACAATGCTCGCGGCACGAAAAAGTGTTGAACAAGAAATCGCTCACGAAAAAATCAGCTTATTTTATTCCGCATTTTTACTTTGTTTAACCGGTTTACTAGGTATCGTTGCAACTGGTGATGCATTTAATATTTTTGTATTTCTAGAGATCAGCTCACTATCCTCATATGCGCTTATTGCTCTAGGCAATAATCGCAAGGCGTTAACTGCTTCGTATCAATACTTAATCATGGGCACCATTGGTGCAACGTTTATCTTGATTGGTGTAGGCCTGCTTTACATGCTTACTGGAACATTAAATATAGTTGATTTGCAAGCAAGAGTGCCGGAATTGCTATCCTCTAGAACGCTACATGCTGCGTTCGCATTTTTCACTGTTGGAATTTCACTAAAGCTAGCATTGTTGCCTTTGCATCTATGGTTGCCAAACGCCTACGCTTACGCACCTTCAATGATTACGGTATTCCTATCCGCGACTGCAACTAAAGTATCTCTCTATGTTCTGTTTAGATTCTTCTTTGGATTGTTTTCTAATGAAATCACTTTCGAAGAATTTCAGCTGGATAAAATACTTTTGCCTCTCTCAATTCTTGCGATTCTAATCGCATCATCGGTAGCGATTTTTCAAGACAATATTAAAAGAATGTTAGCCTATTCAAGTGTTGCGCAAATTGGTTACATGACGCTCGGCATCAGCTTGGCAACGAAAAGCGGCAGCATCGCAGGCATGTTGCATTTATTTAATCATGCGCTAATCAAAGGCGGATTATTTTTAGCTATGGCCTGCATTGTTTTACGTACCGGCTCAGTGCAATTAAAAAACTTTGCAGGTCTTGGAAAACGCATGCCATGGACCATGGCTGCAATACTTTTGCTAGGCCTGGGCTTAATAGGTGTACCTTCCACAGCTGGATTTATCAGTAAATGGTACTTGCTGATTGCCGCACTTGAACAAAATAATTGGCTTGCAGCTGCAGTAATTGTCGGGGGGTCACTGTTGGCTATTATTTATATATGGAAAATTGTTGAGTATGCGTATTTAAAAAGCCCAACTAGACAATCTGATAAATATTTCAACGAACGTATTGAAGCACCCTTGCAAATGCTAATACCTCTATGGTTGCTCGTTGCGGCTAATTTTTATTTCGGCCTCAAAACTTCATTCAGTTATGGTTTTGCTGAAACTGCAATCAATAATTTATTCTTATAAGTAAATGACTGAGCTTTTGCAACATTTTGAATTAGCCATTGTAATTCCACTATTAGGAAGCTTATTGGTTTTATTGTTTCACAACTATCCGCAATTACGTGAAGCCACCTCGATATTCGTTGCTGTCATCTTATTTATTTTTACCGCACAGTTTATTGGCAGCGAAAATCAAGATATAAGTCATACATTATTTACTATCACACCAGGTCTCTCATTAGCTTTTCATATTGAGCCTCTAGGACTGATGTTTGCGCTGCTTGCATCTAGTTTATGGATTATCACTACGGTTTATTCGATTGGTTATATGCGTGGCAACAAAGAAAACAACCAAACACGGTTTTATCTATTCTTCGCACTTTCCATCGCTGCTACGATGGGTATCGCGTTTGCGGCTAATTTAGCCACACTGTTTATATTTTATGAAGCTTTAACCTTATGCACTTTCCCACTGGTTACGCATAAACAAAATGCCGATGCACAATCTGGTGGTCGCACATACTTAGGGATTTTACTCGGCACTTCAATAGTATTTTTCTTAACCGCTATCGTAATTACCTGGCTACAAGCTGGTAGTTTGAATTTTATTCCTGGTGGAATCCTGCAAGGCAACATTGAAAAAACTGGGGCCATTATTCTATTTACACTATTTATGTTTGGCATAGGAAAAGCAGCATTAATGCCATTTCACCGTTGGTTACCTGCCGCCATGGTTGCACCTACTCCTGTTAGTGCTTTATTGCATGCTGTGGCAGTGGTAAAAGCAGGAGTCTTCTCGGTATTAAAAGTGACTGTCTATATATTTGGAATCGATTTTGTTACAACTCAAAATGCATCGACTTGGATATTATGGATTGCAGTAGCAACTATGCTGATCTCATCAGTAATAGCGCTTAGTAAAGATAATTTTAAAGCACGCCTTGCATATTCAACCATTAGTCAATTGTCTTATATCGTGATTGGCGCTGCTCTGGCCAGTCCTTTAGCGGCATTAGGTGGCGCATTGCATATTGTTACCCATGCATTTGGCAAAATCACTTTATTCTTTTGCGCCGGCGCAGTTTACACAGCAACAAAATTTACCCAGATCAGTCAATTTGATGGCTTAGGCAGACACATGCCATTCACGTTTTCAGCTTATCTAGTCGCAACGATCAGCATTATTGGTTTACCGCCTTTTGTAGGTAGCTGGAGCAAATGGTTTTTAGTTGAAGGCAGCATCAACACAGAAAACTATCTTGTGCTTATTGCTTTTGGAGTAAGCACATTACTTAATTGCGCGTACTTACTGCCGATTGCGTTGCGTGCATTTTTTAAAGCACCTGGCAATGAAATAAATGATTGGGCACCAGGTATTAAAGAAGCTCCGCTAGCTTGTGTTGTACCGCTATGTATAACCGCTTTAGCTACGTTAGTTATGTTCTTTTTTATTCAGCCTATTTATGAATTCTTAGCACCTGTATTTATAAAATGAATTCAAATAACAACAAAAAATATTGGTTAGACCAAGCTAAGAATATAAACAAAATTGTTTATTTACTTTATGCCGCCTGTGCAGGACTACTTATTGTAGAGTTTTTTTATCATAAGCATGGGCATTTTGATTTTGAACAATGGTTTGGCTTTTATGCCTGGTTTGGTTTTATTGCATACATAAGTATTGTCATGAGCGCAAAATTATTGCGTAAATTTATTAAACGCAAAGAGAACTATTATGACTAGCGCTCTATTGCATCCTGCATTTATTTTAATCTTAGGCGGTTTACTGCAAACCACCTTACCAAGCCAATTACGCAGAATTTTTCTGCTAACACTTCCTGTTCTTGCTGCATTAGCTTTATTAAGTATAGAACCTGGACAGTACGGAAACGTACAGCTATTTAACTATGAATTAACGTTACTGCGGTTAGATAACTTAAGTTTTATTTTTGCGCTAATCTTTCACATCGCATTGTTTATTGTCGCGCTATATGCCTGGCAAGAAAAAGATACCCTGCAACTTGCCAGTATGTTTGTTTACGCGGGTGGCGCTATTGGCGCCGTATTAGCGGGCGACTTACTCACACTTTTTATATTCTGGGAAGTGACTGCAATTTCCTCAGCTTTATTAATTTGGGCAAATAAAACCACTGGCGCCATACGTGCAGGACAGCGCTATTTTATTATACATGTGGCCTCGGGGTTATTTTTACTCGCTGGTAGTATTCTTCACTATCAAACAACAGGCTCTCTGGCGTTTGAGCATATCGGCATTGACACTGTTTCCGGTTGGCTAATCTTGATAGCCTTTGCAATCAAATGTGCATTTCCTTTACTGCATAACTGGTTACAAGACTCTTATCCAGAAGCTAGTGTAGTTGGCACTGTTGCATTATCAGTATACACCACAAAATTAGCGATTTATGCCTTAGCACGAGGTTACGCAGGTACTGAAATATTGATTTGGATTGGTGCCATTATGACTGCTTTTCCAATCTTTTTTGCCGTGATTGAAAATGATTTACGCCGTGTTCTTTCTTATAGCTTAAACAATCAACTTGGTTTCATGGTAGTGGGTATAGGTATCGGCACAGAGATGGCATTAAATGGTACCTCTGCACATGCCTTTGCACATATTTTATATAAGGCACTGCTATTTATGAGCATGGGTGCAGTACTGCATCGCGTGGGTACAACTAAAGCATCAGAATTAGGTGGTTTATATAAGTCCATGCCATGGACAGCGGGATTTTGTATTATTGGCGCGATGTCGATCTCTGCTTTCCCACTGTTAAGTGGTTTTGTTTCCAAAGCAATGATTCTTACCGCAGTTGCAGATGAAGGCTACTGGTTAATTTGGTTAGTATTATTATTTGCTTCAGCAGGTGTATTAGATCACTCTGGAATTAAGGTGCCGTTCTTTAGTTTTTTTGCACATGACAGTGGCAAACGTTGTGCGGAAGCACCACTGAATATGTTGTTAGCCATGGGTATAGCCGCATCACTATGCATAGTGATAGGTGTTCATCCAACGCTCTTATATAAATTGTTACCGTATGAAGTTAACTTTGTTCCATACACTAACTCTCATGTGATTACACAATTACAATTACTTCTATTCTCTGCATTAGCATTTGCTATGTTATATCGAAACAATTTTTATCCAGCAGAAATTCGTGCGACCAATTTAGACTTTGACTGGTTTTACCGTAAACCAGGTGCATATCTTATGAGAGGGTTAGGAAGTTTAATAGCAACAGGTGAAACAGGACTTTTGTCTAGCTTAAAGAAAATACTATTTTTAGTTGGTACTCGCTTACATCGTCATCATGGGCCTCAAGGGATTCTTTCAAGAACCTGGCCAACCGGCAGCATGGTGATGTGGGTTGCGTTTTTACTGGGCGCGTACCTTATCTTTTATTATATTTACTAATGAAAAGTTTTATTCTCTTCATCTTTTTCTTCCAAGTTGTCTTCATCTACAGGAATCAGCGCAGGCCTCAGCTCTGGTGAGGCATGATGTAAAATCATATACCAACAACCATGACTTTTACGATATACGTTGGTAGCAATAATCTCAGACTGAAGCTCTCCACCCATATAAATTGACTCAATAACATGGTGGATAGCGATATCATTCTCTATCGATACTTTTTTTTGATTGATCTCAAATTTAATTCCGTTCTCATGTCTAAAAATCTGCTCCCAACTCTCGCGAATAAGAGTTTGTCCTTCTAAACGGTTTCCACCTGGATGAATGCAGGTAATATCCTCATCATTTGCCCAAACTGACATCATCAGTTCAAGATCTTCTTGTTGAAATGCTGCATAAAATGCTTTTTCAGCCTCTTCTGAGGTCGAGAAAAGTTTCTTTTCGTCCATGGTATCTTAGATGCTCGATTGTTAGAGTCTTACGATGATTGAATCAGCAAAACATATATAGCGACATGTCTCAAGAAGAAATAATAATTGCTGCTGAGAATGAAATAGCAGACCCAGGCAGCAAAGGTCTAAGTGTCGGCATAAAAGGTACAAAACTTGAACTATTTATTGTTAAAAAAAATTCCAAAATTACAGTTTACGAGAACTCATGCCCACATACCCAAGGACCTCTAGATTGGACGCCTGATCAGTTTTTAGATATGGATAATAACTACATCATGTGCGCTAACCATGGCGCATTATTTGAAATAAATAATGGCTTATGTATCTATGGCCCATGTAAAACGCAAAGCCTCAAGGCGCTTTCATATACAATAAAAGACGGCAATATATATTTAATGCTTTAAATATGTGCAGAGATACACAGTATACCGGTTCCACTAATGCTCAAGCTTGCTACAATATAAGCTAGTTAAACATTAAAAATAAGTACGAGTTTACTGCCATGACACTAAACACAACCATCTCATTTCTCAGCGCTATAATTAGCTGGGCATTAGCCATCTTTTTAGGTACACAATTATTATCCGGCACCTTTGAGGGCCGCAGTTGCACAACCTCCTGTGTGAATATTGTATTTTGGGTATCGTTTGCAATCGCTGTGATCGGATTGATCTTTAGTTTCGGTGGAGTTTCGATAGGCAAATCTAATTGGATTAAAGCCCTATCTTTATTTGCTTTGATTGGCTTAGTTGGAATTTACGTTACTACTATGTTGATTGGGAATTTCGACTTACTGTAAATAACTCTATATACGAAATGTCCGCTTTCGGCCGTTAGCAGAGATTATACTTGACCATATTCTGTTGACCTGCCTAACCACCTTTGAATCACTGCATCTACATTGTGTGGATACTCTTCTAGTATTTGTTTTGCATATTCCTGCACTAAAGGAATCAAATCTTGATCGCGCATGATGTTTGCAATACGTAGTTGCAACATACCGGTTTGCCTTGTGCCCAATACTTCACCTGGCCCACGTATTTCTAAATCAACCTGAGCAATTTTAAAGCCATCATTGGTATTACGCATGGTATCAATACGTGTTTTGGCATTTTCTGTGAGCGGTGGATCAAACACCAACACGCAACTACTCTCTTCTGTGCCACGGCCTACTCGCCCACGAAGTTGGTGCAATTGCGCCAACCCTAAACGTTCTGCGTTTTCTATAATCATCAAACTTGCATTAGCAACATCTACACCTACTTCGATTACGGTTGTTGCAACCAGCAAGTCAATTTTTTTCGCAGTGAACTCTTGCATCACTGCATCTTTCTCTTTGCCTTTCATACGTCCATGCACCAAGCCCACTTTCACACCACGCAGCATTTGGCTTAATACACGATAAACATCCTCTGCAGCCTGACATTGCAGTGCTTCAGATTCTTCAACCAATGTACAAACCCAATAAGCTTGCTGCCCATTTCGACAAGCATTGGCAACACGTTCCACCACCTCTTGGCGCCTTTCCATAGGTATTGCAATGGTGCTGATAGGTTTTCTGCCTGGGGGCAATTCATCAATTACTGAGTAGTCTAAATCTGCATAAGCGGTCATTGCTAAAGTTCTTGGAATTGGCGTTGCTGTCATAATCAGTTGATGAGGATGCATGCCGTCTTGTATGCCTTTCTCACGTAAAGCCAGACGCTGATGAACACCAAAGCGGTGTTGTTCATCAATCACCACAAAAGCTAAATTTTTAAACTCTACTCCTTGTTGAAACAAAGCATGCGTTCCTATGATTGCATTCGCGGTACCAGATGCAATCAACGCTTTCATTTCATTCGCTTTGCTTGTAGTAAGCTTGCCAGAGAGCCATGCAAGGCGTACGCCTAATGGCTCTAACCATTTAGAAAAATTACGTAGATGTTGTTCTGCTAAAATTTCGGTGGGAGCCATCATCACAGCTTGGTAACCCGCTTCGATTGCCTGTAAACACCCTGCTATCGCAACCAGTGTTTTTCCACTGCCCACATCACCCTGCACCAGACGCAGCATGGGATAATCATTACTTAAATCTGAAAATACGGTTTTAATAACCCTTTTTTGTGCGCCAGTTAATTCAAATTCCAGCGCATCAACAAGATCTCTGTACAACTTTCCTTTAGGTAGAATTGCAACGGCATCTTGTTTTTGCATTTGCAATCTTAATTTTGACAAACTCAATTGTTGCGCTAGCAATTCTTCAAAAGCCAGACGACGCTGCATGGGGTGTTTGCCAGACGATAAGGCCTCAGTATCCGCTTCAGGTGGTGGTCGATGTACAAATTTTAATGCCTCGATAATACTGACATTTTGGCCATCTATTCTCGGCGGGCTCGGTAGCAGATCTAATGTAGGCTCATTATTTTGACTAACCCACTGTAAGGATTGTGAAGTTAAACGTCGTAAACTAAGTTGATGCAATCCTTCAGTTGTTGAGTAAATAGGTGTTAAATGATCTTCAACTTTTGTGGGTTCATCATCATGTAAAATTTCGTATTCTGGATGTACCATCTCTGGCCCTTTTAGGCCGCGTCTTATTTCTCCAAAACATCTAATTTTTACACCGACGGAAAGATTATCGCGCTGCGATTTATTGAAGTAAAAAAACCGTAACAGCACTCTACCTGTACCGTCCTCTACACTTACCAGTAACATACGACGTTTACGGAAAACCACTTCACTATGTGCAATGCTGCCAATCACTACACATTCTTCTCCCGCTCGTAATGCTCCAACAGGCCTAATACGAGTGCGATCCTGGTAACGAATAGGCAAATGAAACAACAAATCTTGCACAGTAAAGATTTGTATACGTTGCAAGCGCTCAGCAACTTTCGGTCCCACACCTTTAAGTGTTTCTACCGATGGAAATGTTTCTTTACTCAATCGTTTAGTAGAACTATTTTAAAAGCAGGAATTTAATGTGGTTACAAGGGCATGATTAATCTAATTCCATTATGGCATCCATCTCTACTGCAACTCCCTTAGGTAGCGATGCAACACCTACTGCAGCACGCGCAGGATATGGCACGGCGAAGTATTCAGCCATGACTTCATTCACTAAAGGAAAATGACTCAAGTCTGTAAGAAAGATGTTTACTTTCACAAGTTTGTCTAGTGACCCACCTGCAGCCTTAGTAACAGCTTGTAAATTATCAAACACTTGACTAATTTGCCTACGTATATCGCCTTCAATCACTTCCATGGTAGCTGGTACCAATGGAATTTGGCCTGATAAATACACAGTAGAATTGACTTTTACAGCTTGCGAGTAAGTACCAATTGCTTGAGGTGCTTGATCAGTTGCAATAATTTCCCTTGTCATTTTTTTCTCCTGGATAATTTATTTTTAGAAAGCTCTGATTTATTATGAGACGAGACAATAAATGTCGAAATGAGCGATGTGTATTGATGTATACATGAGCGATTTGAGGTCATTTTTTAACAAAGTATCAGGATAAATCAGTGCTTTCTAATTATTGATGTCGTTTGACTTTATATATCTGCGGAATATTACGTATGCTGCGCATGATACGTGCTAAATGAACACGGTCTTTAACAGTAAGTAAAACATTAATCATAGTAGTAGAACCTAACTTCTCATCAAATACCATGTTTTCAATATTTGAACCTGCTTCAGAAATTTTCGAAGCAACTACAGCTAACACCCCTGGCTCATTTGCAGTACGAATAGAAATTTCTGCAGTGAATTCATTGACAATGTCATTTGCCCAATACACATGAATCCATTTATCACGGCTGGTGGTTTTGCGTTTAGTATTTTCACATTTTATGTGGTGCACCACTAAACCTCTTCCCGCTGTCATGATGCCAATAATTGCATCACCGGGTATGGGATAACAACATTTACCAAAACTAACTACCATTCCTTCTGTGCCACGAATAGCTAGTGGATGTTTTTCACTTTTACGTCGTAACTTAATCCAACTACCGCGTAAAGATTCAATATGCTTGGCAACAAAGGGGGCCATACGATTACCCAAACCAATTTCACGGAAGAGTTCTTCTGCTGACTCTAGTTGCAGGTCTTTAAGAAGATTTGCTTGCTCTCGATCACTTATGTCTTGCCATGATTTGTCATACGCTCTTAAAGCTTTGTTCAGTAGACGCCTGCCTAACTCTAGAGCCTCACTACTTTGTAGGTTTTTTAAGAAACTTCGAATATTAGAACGTGCTTTAGCAGTGACAATAAAATTTAACCATGCAGGGTTAGGTCGCCCACTAGGTGAAGTAATAATTTCTACAGTCTGTCCATTTTGTAGCACAGTACTTAACGGTTCTAATCGGCGATTAATTTTCGCAGCAACACAATGATTACCAATATCTGTGTGCACGGCATAGGCAAAATCGATCGTTGTAGCATTAATCGGCAACTCCATGATGTCGCCACGTGGAGTGAATACATAGATTTCATCTCGATACAAATCAACCTTGACACTTTCCAGAAACTCTAAAGAACTACCAGAACGATATTGCATCTCTGATACTGTATTCAGCCATTTGCGGGTGCGTATATGTGGAGCAGTGTTGTCATTACCTGCATCCTTATTCTTATACATCCAGTGAGCTGCGATGCCTGACTGCGCTACATGATCCATTTCTTCCGAACGCACCTGAACCTCTATGGGCATACCTTTAGGACCAAATAAAATAGTATGTAGGGATTGGTAGGCATTCTTCTTTGGAATAGCGATGTAATCTTTAAACTTTCCTGGCACTGGCTTATATAAGTTATGCACCACACCAATTACTCGATAACATGTATCAACCGTGTCTACAACAATTCTAAATGCAAATACGTCATAAACTTCTGAAAACTGTAAACGTTTATCTTTCATCTTGCGATAAATGCTAAAAATATTTTTTTCGCGACCGTGAATTCTACTAACAATATTTGCTTGCTCTAAACGTTCACTAATATTTTTTTCAACCTCTAATAACAATGCATCACGATTGATATTGGCGCGGCGGATAACTTCTTTCAACACCCTGTATCTCATTGGCCATAGTGCTTTAAATGAAAGCTCTTCTAGCTCAACGCGCAAACCATGCATACCTAAACGTAATGCAATAGGTGCATAAATATCTAAGGTTTCACGGGCGATGCGCTTACGTTTCTCGAGCCTCATCACATCCAAAGTACGCATATTATGCAAACGATCGGCAAGCTTGATTATAATGACACGCACATCTTTAACCATCGCGAGCATCATCTTGCGGAAATTCTCGGCTTGCGCTTCTAGTTTTGATTCAAACTCAAGATGAGTAAGCTTGCTTACGCCATCTACAAGTTCTGCAACATCATCACCAAATTCTGTTTTAATTTGTTCTTTTGCAGTTTCTGTATCTTCTATAACGTCATGCAATATAGCGGCTTGAATGGTTTCTGCATCCATATGCATTTCCGCCAAAACTCTAGCAACAGAAATTGGATGATAGATATACGGCTCACCAGAAAGGCGTGTTTGACCTTCATGTGCACTGGCACTAAAAAGGTAGGCGTGGTAGATATTTTGTACTTGCTCAGGACTAAGATAACTCTCTAATAAAGTACATAGATCACTAATTGAAAACCGTGAAGTTTGATTGCTAGAAACATTTACGCTGACGGATTTATTATCTGATCCAGTAGCAGACCCTGCGACAGTTGCCATACTTCATTGCCGCTGCATATGACTTAGCGTGAAATCTTAGTCTCCATCTGTTGATGGATCCGTATTTGATGCTGGTGTTGGAATACTATAATCAGTTGAGGGCTCATCAGAGGAAGGAACATCATCAGTGTTCGCGGTAGTTTCACCGAAAGGATTTATACTAGGTGTAGTATCACTAGTACTTGCGGCAAGTTCTTTAGCCAATAAATCTTCCATTGAAAGGGTTTCTTCAGCAGCGGGAGCTTCAGTTTGGCTTACAGATAGTTCGTCAGTTTGAGTGCCCACACCTGGAGTACTTGGCGAACTGCTGAACGGATTAGCTAATTGTTCAGATTGTTGACTAGCTATTTGTGCTTCCGGTGCAGGCTGTGTAAGTTCTCGACTAATTTCAGCATGTAAAGCTGCTGCAAGATCATCTTCGTCAAATGGCAAGTCTTCTTCAATTGGTTGCGCTAATGCCGCTTCCATCATTTCTTCGTTTACCAGTCCCTCTTCAATCTCACGCAGAGCTACAACAGTAGGTTTATCATTTTCCCATTCGACTAATGGCTCAGTACCCATAGAAAGTTGACGGGCACGCTTGCTTGCTAGCAATACTAACTTAAATCGATTTTCAACATGATCAAGACAATCTTCTACCGTCACACGGGCCATGGGAATACTCTCCTAAAAATAACTAATAATCTAATACTTAAAAAATGGGGTCTTAGCCGAGTGAGTGTAGCGAATTTGCTACCCAGCTTCTAGCATTTTGACAATAAATCTGCAGTCAGCGCTTGTAAATTATCCTCACTGATAGGCTGGAATTCACCTTTACCTACCACTAATGCAGTAAGGTCACGCAATGCCTGATCAAAGTCATCATTCAGAACGATATGATCAAACTCTTTAAAGTGACTAATCTCACTTTCTGCATCACGCATTCTTCGCATGATAATTTCTTCACTATCTTGGCCACGGCTACGTAAACGTGTCTCTAATTCTTCTTTAGAAGGCGGCAGAATAAAAATAGACTCGGTGTTTTGAATCCGTTCACGCACCTGTTTAGCTCCCTGCCAATCAATTTCAAGAATCACCTTAAAACCCTTATCTAATTGTTGTTCTACTGATAATTGTGAAGTGCCATAAAAATGATCAAAAACCTTCGCATACTCTAAAAATTCATTTTGCTTGATCATTTGCAAAAATCTTTCATATGAGGTGAAAAAATAATTTACCCCATCCACCTCACCAGGTCGCATATTTCGGGTTGTATGTGAAATCGAAACTACCACTTCAGTTGTTGAATCTATTAATGCTTTTACCAAGCTAGTCTTACCCGCTCCAGAGGGAGCACTAACAATAAAAAGTTTTCCTTTACTCATGTAATTAATCATACACAAAACAAAAAGGCTCCGCATTGCGGAGCCTTTTATATTATTGCTTAAGGTTTGTGTTTAACTTTTAGTAAGTGGCACCAAAGCTATTTCTACTCTGCGGTTTTGAGTTCGTCCAGCAGGATCGTCATTACTTGCTACTGGATAATCCTCACCATAACCATAGGTTGCTAAGCGTAGTGGTTGAATGTCTCTACTTTGAAAGTATTTAGATACTGCATTAGCTCGTTTCTCTGACAAGGCTTGGTTATATTCATTTGCACCTGTGCTATCAGTATGCCCCATAACTTCTACCAAGGTTTTATCAAACTCATCGACTACAATAGTCACAGAATCCAAAACCGCGAAAAAGTCACCATTAATATCTGCACTATCTGTAGCAAAAGTCACATTTCCAGGCATGTTTAAAATAATATTGTCGCCATCACGAGTGACACTAACACCTGTACCCGCAAGCTTTTGTCTTAATTTAGCTTCTTGCACATCCATATAGTACCCCACAGCACCTCCGACCAAGGCACCAACACCAGCACCAATTAACGCGTGTTTTCGACGTTCACGACTGTCATCACCAGTTATTAGCCCTACTACTGCACCAGTTGCAGCGCCTGCGCCTGCTCCAATGACCACTTTGCTAGTTTGTTTTTCGCCAGTATATGGATTGATTGTGGTGCACGAAAAAAGTGCCATAGATATCAATATGAATCCTACAATATTAATTTTTTGTAATATTTTCATTATTACCTCCTTTTGCAAGCAATACATTTTATAAATGTTCCTTTACCTAAATAGCTAAAACTATTTAGTTCAAATAAACTAACTTGGCCAATAATTATTTGGACCCTATGCCGAAAAGATCGTTCTAATTTGTTGCTGTATATTATGGCGCAGCTGGTCGTGTTATTTTGCCTATCAAGTGTCCATATATCGGCATATATATGCCATGCATCTAGAGTCTTTTTTATGTGGTTTAACATAGCTGCAAATGAAGTCAAACTTACGTAACGAATTTAATTTAAAGAATTTTTTACGCCCCAAGGTTACGTTTTATGTAGTCAAGTGACCTTGTTGTAACACAATAACTATAATTATTTGAACATTCAGAAACTCATTTGATGATGCAACAAAATATTGCAATAAAAATACGCGAGTATTTACCCGATATTAATGCTACTGAAATTAGTCTTGATGAAAAAAATACTCAACCTTACGAAAAAGACTTAAATCAATTCACTGAAAACATTCAGATTTGGTCACATACCGTTCTTGAAAAAGCCAAGCTACCTACGGTAGTAAATGAAGCTAAAGCTTTAGCTAATAAATATGGTCTTGATAGTGATGAAGGTTGTGCATTACGTATGGTCATTGAACTAGACGCTATTAATAGCTCTTTAGAACTTCGCGATGCCGGAACCGCAGCACTCGCTAGCATGAAATTATTAGAAAGTGTTTGGTATAGCTCTATATTTAGAGTTGAGAGCCAAGCAAGTTCAACCAAAACACCTATCACTATGAATACCGCAGCCCCTGTAACACCTACATCGAAAACGACTCAAACATCAAAAGACGACAATATGCAGTTATATCAAGAAACCATTAATTGTTTAAAAGAGAAATATCCACACTGCAATGTCAATGCATTACGTTTACTTGCTGCAACTCGATTAAATGTAAGCAAACAAGAGCTTGATGATTTGGATATCACGCCAGAATAATTAGTAAGCAATGAGCAGCCCACACAACAACCATGACTTATTTAGCGCCTCTCTAGAGTCGCTTGAAACCAGTAAGCGTGTGGAAAAATTTAGGCGCTTTAAAACTGACTTTCAGCGCGAATGTAATGCTACACTAGACAATGCTCAGGAATGGATTAAGGCAGAGCTACCTATTGTTACAGATTATATCGATGCGCCAGCAATTAAAGATGAACTAAAGCAACCGAAAACATCAAAAAGACGTAAGCATCTTTTATCTGCATTATTGTTTGAAAAAAGTCTACGTGAATCAATAGAAAATAATAATGCGAGTTGCGCCGCAATTATGGCAATGCATATGTTTAATCATATGTGGCAAGCCAAAGTGGAATTACATGGCTCATTACCTACAGCAGTAGCTTCCTCTAATATTACATTAGCCAGCCAGTCTGCCATTGAGACCTATAATGACACGCGAGAAAAAATACTCACAACATTGATTGAGAAAGGTGAAAAATTAAAAAAAGATTCTCAAATACAACCTCAAGCTAATCCTAAAGTTCAGAACATTGAACCTAAAAATCCAACACCGGCTAAACCTAAACTAACTACCAAGACTCCTATAGTAAGCAAACCAAGTTATAGCCCACAGATGAATGCAGACCTATGGGTTCAGGAAGCTGAAAAAGCCAAACAACAAAAACGCTTTGCAAATGTACAAACTAAAAAGACCAAGAAAAAATCTAATGGCGTATTCTCAAAAGTAAAAACTAGATTGCCACTAACAAGAAGAAGTAAGGCAAAGGCTGACCAAAAGCTAGCAGATCAAGAAAATAAAATTTCCGAAAGCAAACCAGATGATAGTTTATTAGATAATCCTAATCGATCAGCAATTATGGTCAGCCCAGGTTTCTCTGACAGCATTGACGACTCATTGATACAAGAACGCAAAAATTTCCAAGAAGATCCAAATGAATCAGGTGTTACTGTACACAAGCTGCTTAAAGGACGTGAACATGAAAGACAAGAACCTGGCAGTAACACTATTATTATGAAACTGGCATCAAGCTCAGGGAAAAGACCAGGCGGAAAATTAAGCGTGCCAGAACAATGTCAACAGGCAATTAATATACTAACTGAACAATTTCCTGGCTATGACATGGTAGCGATACGCCACATGGCTGCAGAAAAGGTTGGTGTCTCACCCCAATATATTGAGAATCTAAACATACGCCCAGAACACATGTAAGTACAAGGCTAGTAGAGTTACTAACTCATGGATAATTAGTACTGGAATAAATTATCCCAGGTATAGTCGATAATATGTTTGGCCGATTCTATGTTACTCGCTTGATATCGATCATTATCTAATTTTTCTACTATCGCTAGCTTACCTTCCCCCGAATCGGAAGGTGCTTGTATATTCATTAACTGTTCTAATGCAGACGCAACGTTGACATTGGTATCAATAGAGAATTGGTCTTTAGTCCAATTGTTTACTTTATTATTAAGTACTTTTATATCAAGCGCCTTGCCTTCCTGCATAAGTAGATAATAAACCAATAGCATTTCTTTACTTTGTTCTTCTTCAGCAGAATCAACCACAGCGTTTAGCACCCCTTGACAAACATCTAGGCTTTTAAAAAACAATACATCGGTAACCTTTTTCAGAAACTCCATGCGTTTACTTTTATATTTTATATATTGTCGAACAGCAAAGCCCCCGAGTGCTACGCACGCAGAGAAAGAAGCGAGTAATAATGGATAAACTGCTTTTGGATCCTTTACGTCAACGTCAAACTTGCCGTCTAGATTCCAACCAAATACTACTAACGCAATCGCCCCTACTAACAAACCTAACGCAGGTAATATTTTAATTAACATTGGCACTGCAGCACCTAAGGCAGGAATTATTAACATCAACTTATCGCGCAAGTTCATGCTTATTTTTACATTTGGAAATAATAGTTCTAGATCATAGTGAGGAATATTTTTATATAAATATAAATAGACTTTCCCAGGCTCAAAATTCAGCTTATCTTTATTTTTTTCTTTTACTTGGAAATATTGTTGTGACTTGATCTCTAGTAATACCGCTACGTAATCATAATTATCAAAGCTAATTTGTTTTTTTCTAAACAAGTGTTTTACTGTTGCTTGCTTGATATTACTACCACGATAAAACAATAAAATACGCTGGTAATCATTCAGATCTACCTGAGTATTAACCGGCACCAAAGAAGATTGTTTCAATGCCTTCTTGATATCACGCTCCGTTAATTCTTGATAGTTAGCATTGAGTAAAACTCTTTTAAAAGTATCTGCAAGTATGCTTGCTTGCTGAGTTTCTTCATCATGGGTTAATTTTGGGAATATTGTGTCTTCTTGATTTGGATTGAAGTAAGCGTATGACTGCTTCATTAATTCTAGATTTTTTTGCGCCTTGAAATGCACATACGCAGTAAGAATTTCAGCAAAGCTTTGAAACTGATGCTGCTCTTTATCACCAAACTGTTTGCAGCATTTGTTTATCAGTACATGACGACTACAAGGAATGAAGTGCATGTTTTATTGAGTAATGTGTTTAAAGAAAATATCTCTATTCGCAAAAAAAACGCCTAGAAATTACTCTAGGCGTTTACAGTGTTTTCATGCATTGAATAGCTACTGACTATTTTTTTATCATTCGATAAAGCAATAGCAATATCAACGCTCCAATTACTGCAATAACCAAACTGATAATATTGAAACCCGTTACAGTTCCAAAACCAAGTAAGGTACTGATATAACCACCGACAAAAGCCCCAGCTATACCCAACAGAATGGTCACAATGAATCCACCTGGATCTTTCCCAGGCATAATCAATTTTGCAATTACGCCAACGATGCCACCAAGCACTATCCATGTTAAAAAACCCATAGTTACTCCTTATTATTTTTATTATTTAGTTACTAAGAGAATTACTCTTTTTTCATCTTTTCAGCTGCTTCACCCGCGTGCTCTTTTGCTGATTCAACAGCATCACCCGCATGTTCTTTAGCTTTTTCGACTACCTCTTCTGCTTTTTCCATACTTGTGGATCCGTCTTCAGCAGCAGCTTCTTCTTCAATTGGTGGCAAAGAATCCCAATCTGGCAATGGCTCAAGCTTAGGGCCACCAGCAGACTCAGCCGCTTCACCCGCATGTTCTGCTTTGTCACCGGCATGTTCAGCAGCTTTTTCTGCTTCATCACCGGCATGTTCAGCAGCTTCACTTGCTTCATCACCGGCATGTTCAGCCTCATCACCTGCATCTTCTTTGCTGCATCCGAACATCAAAGCTGTAATAAACAAAATTAAAATTAATTTATACATCTCAAACTCACTCCTATTGGTTTTATAATTATTACTTTTTTTATTATTATTATTTAATGCGTTACTTTTGGAGACAGCTCTTTAGCATGCTCAATCCAGGCAGTAACTTCTTTTAGTGTAGGTACTCTTCTCACTAAATTCTTTTCTGCGTTTACCTCTTCCATCTTAGCGGTAAGATTTTCAGGGACACGATTACGTAGTTCTTTTACGGTATCTACACCAGAAACTTCTAACAGCTCGGAATATTCTTCTCCGACTCCCTTAATTCTAAACAGATCACACATGTTAACCCATTTTAGGATTTGGCTTTCACTGCAGCCAGACTTATCAGCGCAATCTTTACGACCTTCTTTTGAACACCCAGCTTCTAATAATCCGTCAGTATCAGTG
>JABDMD010000097.1 GCA_013001685.1 Gammaproteobacteria bacterium
CACTTTCTTGTTCAGCGAGAGCCAGAATGGCTTGTTGTAGTGCTTCAAGTCGCTGATCGATTTCATCAATTGCATCTCTAAGATAGAGTCGTACATCGGTAGCAACTTGGTCGTTACGAGATCTACCGGTGTGAATGCGTTTACCAGCCTCACCTACTAACTCAGTCAGACGCGCCTCGATATTCATATGCACATCTTCAAGTTCGGTTTTCCACTCGAAGCCACCTGCTTCTATTTCAGCTTCTATACTGTCTAGCGCTTTAAGTAATTTTTCACAATCATTGCTATTTAGTATGCCAATTTGGGCAAGCATTTCAGCATGTGCACGTGAACCTTGGATATCATGCTTAAAAAGTCGTTTATCAAACCCCACAGATGCGTTAAATTGCTCAACAAATTCATCTGTGGCCTCAGTAAAACGACCGCCCCAAAGTTTTGTGCTTTTATTGCTCATTTTTTGGTTCATTTAACTAAATAGGTTCTAATAAACAAATTCTAAATTGTGGGCACAAGTATAGCATTAGGCTCCCAGGGATAACTCACGCATACTTGTTATCAAAAAATAATGACAGATAAAACAGATAGAAATAATCAATCAAAGAGCAAAGAAGCAGATGTTGAAGAGCATACATTTCTGCCAGATTTCTGTAATGCGCGAATTATTTTTCTGGCGATATTGATTGCTCAACTATTATCTTTTGTACTCACCCTTGCAGGTGGTGTTTCACGCCCTAATTTTTGGGTATATCTGTCTTTAGTTTCACTATTTGTCACCTTTATTGCCATTGGCAACATACTCGTTTTGTGTGTAAGCCGTAAATTTTTACATAAGTTGCATCACGCTGTGGCTGCTATCACTTACTATGCATTAAGCTTATGTATCACTTTAATTGTTTCAGTGATATCTATCCTTGTGACCCCCACGGAGGCGCTTTGGGCTGCTTCACCTGAAAACGTGCAAACGCTTAACCTATTAGACATAGTGACTAGCGACATTTTGATTCGCAATATGGCGATCAGCGCCATCGTCTCTGCTGTGGCACTGCGCTATTTCTATGTACAGCATCAATGGAAAGCCAATATACAAGTAGAAGCTCGCTCACGAATCCAAGCGCTACAGGCTCGAATTCGCCCGCATTTCCTATTTAATAGTATGAATACCATCGCCAGTTTGACCCACTCTAATCCTTCCATGGCAGAAAAAGCAGTTGAAGATTTGGCCGATCTTTTTCGTGCTTCACTAGGTCACCAGGACAAAGTCACCTTGCAGGAAGAACTGAATTTCACTCGCCGTTACATTAATATGGAAAAACTGCGACTTGGCGATCGCCTTACTATTGAATTAAAAATAGAAGAAGGTATAAGCTTGAACATCAAGGTTCCAGCCCTGATCCTACAGCCTATAGTTGAAAATGCTATTTACCATGGAGTGGAGCCCCTCACCAAAGGCGGCACAGTAAATATTGACATTACTTCCACACAGCATGATTTACACCTTACAATTAGCAACCCAGTTGGAGATATAAATATTGACCGAAAACGCCCTGGCAATAAAATGGCACAAGAAAACATCAGACAAAGGTTACAATTGGCCTATGGTGATTTCAGCAGTATGGATATTCGCCATGAGCAAGGCTTTTATAAGGTTTCATTTAACATTCCTATCGAGGCAGATGTATGAAAATTTTGATCGTAGATGACGAAGCACCAGCACGTGACCGACTAACACATATGCTAGGCAGCATCGATGATGTTTCCAGCACAGGCGAAGCTACCAATGGTATTGAAGCCGTGGAAATGGTGCAGTCTCTTCGCCCTGACGTAGTTTTAATGGACATTCGTATGCCAGGCATGGACGGCTTAGAAGCTGCTCGCCATTTAACTGAAATGGATGAGCCACCTGCGATTATCTTTACCACTGCCTATAGTGAACATGCTTTAGAAGCATTTGATACGTCTGCTGTGGGTTATCTGGTTAAACCTGTGCGACAAGAAAAACTTGAGACTTCAATAGCGCGTGCTAAGAAATTAACGAAAGCACAGATTGCTACTTTAAATCAAGAAACCGATAGCCAGGGTCGCAGTCACATCTGTGCGCGTATTCGAGGCAACCTGGAGCTTATCCCAGTAGATGAGATTCTTTATTTTCAGGCCGACCAAAAATACATCACCGTGCGCCATTTAGGTGGCGAGGTATTAATTGAAGACGCGCTGAAAAATCTTGAAAACGAATTTGAAGGCAGACTAATAAGAATTCACCGTAATGCATTGGTCAGCACCAACTACATCAGTGGTATGGAAAAGAACCAAGATGGCCGTTTTGTTGTGACTTTCCGTGAGATTGAAGATCGTCTGGAAATTAGTCGTCGACATGTTGCGGAAGTGCGCAAGTTTTTAAAATCCCGTTAATAGCTTTAACTCCCACATTTATCCCTTATATAAAAAGTGTATAAGGGAGGATTTATCAATTGCCTGTGCACATAAGAATCGCTACACGTAAAAGTGCACTCGCACTTTGGCAAGCCAAAGAAGTTTCTCGTTTATTGCGCGAAGCTCATGGTGATAGCCTATCTATTGAATTGATCAAGATGACCACAACGGGTGACCAATTATTACAACAGTCTCTCGCTACACACGGTGGAAAAGGCTTATTTGTAAAAGAATTGGAACGTGGCCTGCTTGAAAAAACTGCAGATATTGCAGTGCACTCGATGAAAGATGTGCCAATTGAGCTTCCTGCCTCATTACACTTGCCGGTCATTTTGGAACGCGCTAATCCATGCGATGCATTTGTATCGAATACCTACGATGATTTAGATGCACTTCATGATAAAGCAATTGTTGGCACTTCCAGTGCGCGCCGCGCCTGCCAAATTATGGCCGCCTACCCACACTTGGAAATTAAGCTGTTACGCGGCAACGTGAATACACGTTTAGCAAAATTAGATGCTGGAGAATACGATGCCATTATTCTTGCGGTAGCCGGACTACAACGTCTTGGGTTTAATGAAAGAATTCGCTCGCAACTTTCTATTGAAATATCTCTTCCCGCAATAGGTCAAGGTGCAATCGGTATTGAATGCAGAGAGAACGATGCCGAAATCGAAAAATTAATTGCACCACTGAATCATGCTGGAACAAATTTATGTGTAACAGCTGAACGTGCAATCAGTCAAAGCCTGGAAGGCGGTTGCCAACTTCCTATAGCTGGTTTTGCACAACTCAGCGACGGTGAGCTTCATTTACGCTCCTTAGTCGGCATGCCGGATGGCAGTAAGCTTTGTCGAAGTGAAGCACAAGGCCCAGATACAGACCCTATTTCCATTGGACAGAGCGTGGCAGCCGATTTACGAAAGTTAGGAGCCGATGAGATCCTCGCGGCCTGTTTATAGATCTCAATGGGTTCGGTACTAGTGAAAAGCCAAGAAGCTTAATTTAATTATCTCAGTAACCCAGGGGCTGATGAAATCCTCGCAGCTTGTTTATAAATCTCAGTTGACCTCGATCTCAGCATTATCTTAAATATTTTCGGGTAAGATGGCTCAGCTGCCCATTATTCAGCTGAAGGTTTTTATTAATACATGTCTTCTGAAACAACACTTGCTGGAAAAACCATTGTCGTTACGCGGCCCTTGGCGCAAGCGCAAAATATTCTTGAATTATTAGAGGCTAGACAAGCTACAGTTATTCACTTCCCAGTAATTAGCATCAGCGTCACTGATGAAATAGAAACTGCACAACAATGCTTTAGTAACCTTAGTAATTATCAAATCATAATATTTATCAGTGCAAATGCGGTGCACTATTCAATGAGCACTGCACAAGAATTAGGCATAAATTTTAATAACTCTACTCTGGCAGCTGTTGGCCCAGCTACTAAAGCTACATTAGAAAACTATGGTCATAAAGTAGCTATCGTGCCAAAAGAAGGTTTCACCAGCGAGGCCTTATTAAATGACCCAACACTGCAAAATATTGCAAAGCAAAATATTCTAATCGTGCGTGGTCATGGTGGACGCGAATATTTACGCGAAACTTTGGAAGCAAGAAATGCACAAGTGGATTATGCGGAGGTGTATCAGCGCCAGTTGCCAAGCGAACGCAATAACGTTGATCTATGCCAGCTTACCGAGCATGACACGGCGATTCTTATATATAGTGCAAAGTCAGCACAAAATTTATGGTCACTCTGCACTCTAGCAGAGCAACAATGTATAACAAATATGGCAGTTATTGCAGGTAGCCAACGCATAGCTGAGGCAGCGACTAGGGTTGGATTCGCAAATAATCCTATAATAGCGGAAAATCCTAGCGACAAAGCGATGCTAGCTGCACTGAGCAACTGGTCCATAACTGCTTGCCATAACTAGGACTACAATAAAAAGTATTTTTGAGAGACGATCATGTCAGACAATAAGCAACCCTCATCATCATCTAATTCAGTACAGCAAAATCAAACCAACAAAAAAACAACCACAAAATCAGCTGGTGGCTTTTTCATTGGCCTACTTGCTTTGCTTGCACTATTACTTTCCGGAGCAGGAATTGCGCTAGGTTATAAAGCCTGGCTTGAGTTAGATAATCGCCTGGATCAAGCTGCTGTAGATCGACAATCCATTGCACATGAAGTCGCTACTATCGATGAAAGTATAAAGTTACAAAACTTTAAAAAGCAGATTGAAAGCAATGTTAGTTCGATTAACCAAACTGTTGGTGAACTTGGTAAAAAATTTGAAAATCAAGCCAAGGCTCAAAAAGGTGTTGAATTAGCTGTTCAAGAGACACTGCAACATGTAAATAGTAGCCAACTTGGCTGGGGTTTAAAGGAGACTGAACATGTATTGCGCATGGCAAATCACCGTTTACGTATAGAAAGAGATATTCCAGGCACAATCACTGCATTAAAAGCTGCCAGTTCAAGACTGCATGAACTTAATGACCCACGTTTATTACCGGTACGAGAATCTGTTTCGAAACAAGTTGGGAAATTGAAAAACTTCCCCTATCCTGATTGGGTCGGCATCAGTTTGCAGTTAGATAATATCCTCGCCGGACTTAAACAAGCAATCATCAAAAACGCAAAACATCAAGAAGAAAAGAGCTCAGTTAATGAAGATGCAAAAGAAAAACCCAATAATGAAAAGTTATCTGGTTGGGGGAAGCTTGTAGATGGAGTGAAAAGTACTATCAACGACTCAATTAAAGTAACTCGAGAAGAACAAAAACTAAAGATGTTTATTAGTGAACAAGAAAGTCAACAAGCTTATGAATTCTTACGCACAAAACTTTTAGGTGCAAAATATGCCGTCGCCAGTCGAGACGATGACGCATATCACCAAGAACTTGAAGCTGCTTTAGCATGGCTTGAATCTACTGATACGTTATATGAAAAGAGAGAAGTAATTGAAGACCTAAGCGAGCTTAATAACATTAATTTAGAACCTGAGCTTCCAGACATCACTGAAGCCAACACCTTGCTAATTGAAACCATGGAAACTATTAATAACAGTTAATATAGGTACAAATAAA
>JABDMD010000125.1 GCA_013001685.1 Gammaproteobacteria bacterium
CTTGCTTTAATAACCATGCCGCAATTTCGCGATCAAAGTCATCACCACCTAAGGCTGTATCGCCACCTGTTGATAAAACCTCAAAAACACCTTTGGTAAGTTTTAAAATTGATATATCAAAAGTACCGCCACCTAGATCATATATTGCAATAATTCCTTCAGCTTTTTGATCTAGCCCGTAAGCTACGGCTGCTGCAGTAGGCTCATTAAGCAAGCGAAATACATTCAATCCTGCCAAGGTTGCTGCATCTTTGGTTGCTTGGCGTTGCGCATCATCAAAATATGCTGGCACCGTAATCACTACACCTACCAACTCACCACCTAAACTGACTTCGGCACGCTCACGTAAATTCTTTAAGATCTCGGCAGAAACCTCTATAGCGGTAACTGGGCCTGCTGCTGTATCAATTCTAGGCACATTACTTTCGTGATATACAAACTTATAAGGGAGGTAACCTTCAAGTGTGGCTAGATCGCTGACTGACCTACCCATCAAACGTTTCACTGAAGCAATCGTATTCAAAGGGTCAGTAGTTGCTTGCGACAAAGCATTAATACCCACTTCAATTTCATCGTTATCGGTGTAACGAACAACGGAAGGCAATATATACTCACCATTTTCATCAGCAAGGGTATCTGTCACACCACTACGTACCGTAGCCACCAAAGAATTAGTAGTGCCTAAATCAATACCCACAGCAAGCTTGTGTTCGTGAGGAGCGGTGGATTGACCAGGTTCTGATATTTGCAACAACGCCATAACTAATTACAGAAGCTCTTCTTCATGTTGTTCTTGTTTTTTGCGAACTTGATCTGTTAAGCGTTCATAAAATTGTAGCTTTAATGCAGTTTCTTTTGCAGAATCAAGATCATTGTCTTCATATTGGTTAGTAAATTGATCGACAAGTTGCTGTTGCTGTTGTTTAAGTTGTTTCGATAATTCATCAAGCGCTTCTAATGGACTATCGGCACTACTCGCATCTTCTACTTGCTCATGCAATTCCATAGTTTGCATTAAAAATGCTGCATCGCTCGAAGTTTCAGTATCTGCATTGAATTCAATATCACTTAACTTTAAAAGATAGTGTGAACGCTTTAAGTCACTTTTCAGTGTTGTGTAAGCCTCGTTAACATATGCAGTAGTTTGCACAGATATGCGTCGCTCTTGGTCACTCGCATTGGCAAAGCGGTCCGGATGCAACTCACTTTGAAAAGATCGATACTTTTCTGCCAACTGTTCTTGGTTTATCGAAAAATTTTCAGCAAATCCAAACAGCTCGAAATAGTTTCGAGTAAGATCAATATTCATACTTAATTTTCTTAAAAGAAGTATTTAAAAATAGTAGATTGTAATTCAGATGGAACTGCCGGTTTTTGCTTCTGCAAAACCGACATACAGTACATCCCTGCACATGAAAGACGCATTTTTAGACGCTAAAGCTTTCCCCACACCCACATCTATCTTTTTCATTAGGGTTAGTGAATTTAAAACCTTCATTCAAACCTTCGCGCGTAAAATCTAATTCAGTACCGTTAAGGTAGACCATACTTTTAGGATTGACGATAACCTTTACACCCTTATCTTCAAAAATCTGGTCTTCCTCTTCTACTTGATCGGCAAACTCAATGGTATAGGCCATGCCAGAGCAACCTGTTGTTTTCACGCCTAAACGCACACCAACACCTTTACCTCGCTTCTCTAGGTAATTCTTTACATGGGTTGCTGCACTGTCGGTTAAAGAAATAGACATATTAATTACTCTACTTAAGCAATCTTCTTTTGATCTTGCCCATCAGCCTTAGATTTAAGATCGGTAATCGCCGCTTTAATAGCATCTTCCGCTAATACTGAGCAATGGATCTTAACTGGAGGAAGCGCAAGCTCTTCCGCGATATCGGTGTTTTTGATTTCGCTAGCTTGTTCAAGTGTTTTACCTTTAACCCATTCTGTTAATAAGCTAGATGAAGCAATCGCAGAACCGCAGCCGTAAGTTTTAAACTTTGCATCTTCAATGATGCCATCGCTGCCGACTTTAATTTGTAATTTCATGACGTCACCGCAAGCAGGTGCACCTACCATACCGGTGCCAACTGTTGGGTCATCCTTTTCAAAAGACCCTACGTTGCGTGGATTCTCATAATGATCTAACACTTTGTCACTGTATGCCATGGCTATCGTCTCCTATTTCCAAATATATTTCTTTACTAATAAATTTATCTTAATGTGCGGCCCATTCGATCGATTTAAGATCGATTCCATCCTTATACATATCCCACAATGGCGAAAGGTCGCGTAATTTAATCACTGCTGCTCTAATCAACTCTACTGCGTAATCAACTTCTTCTACTGTAGTGAATCGTCCAATAGTAAAACGAAGAGAACTATGCGCAAGTTCATCATCTCGCCCTAACGCACGTAATACATAACTTGGTTCAAGCGATGCACTTGTACAAGCTGACCCGGAAGACACCGCAATATCTTTCAGTGCCATAATTAAACTTTCGCCTTCAACATAGTTGAAACTTACATTGAGGTTGCCCGGAATGCGTTGCTCCAAGTCACCGTTGATATAGATTTCTTCCATATCCTTCAGACCATTCAATAATCTGTTGCGTAACATCAAAATTCGTTCGTTGTCTGATGCCATTTCTTCTTTAGCAATACGGAACGCTTCACCCATACCAACTATTTGATGCGTTGCTAAAGTGCCTGAACGCATACCGCGCTCATGGCCGCCACCATGCATTTGCGCTTCAATGCGTATTCTTGGCTTTCTGCGCACATACAAAGCACCAATGCCTTTTGGTCCGTATACTTTATGCGCAGACAAACTCATTAAGTCCACCTTCATATCTTCAACATCAACAGGCACTTTGCCTGGACTCTGCGCTGCATCCACATGAAAAATTATTTTACGTTCACGGGTAATTTCACCAATCGCTTTAATGTCTTGAATTACACCAATCTCATTATTGACATGCATAATAGAAATTAAAATGGTGTCGTCACGAATTGCTGCTTTTAAAACGTCTAGGTCAACCAAACCGTTATCACGCGGCTCTAAATAAGTAACCTCAAAGCCTTCACGCTCAAGCTGGCGGCACGTATCTAACACAGCCTTATGTTCAGTTTTACAAGTGATAATGTGCTTGCCATTCTTTTGATAGAAATGTGCAGCACCCTTAATAGCTAGATTATTTGATTCAGTAGCACCACTCGTCCAAACAATTTCTTTTGGATTTGCATTAATTAATGCCGCAACATTTTTGCGCGCTTCTTCAACTGCTTTATCTGCATCCCATCCAAAAACATGACTACGTGAAGCAGGATTTCCAAAATTACCCTCTTTGGTTAAACAATCCATCATCGCTTGTGCAACACGCTCATCTACTGGCGTGGTCGCACTGTAGTCTAAATAAATTGGTACTTGTACGTCTGTCACTTTTGTTTCCTTAAAATAACCTGGCTTTAAAAATTCTGTTAACTAAATTCAACTCTATGCACTTTATGATCTTGTCGACTCGCTACTTCGCGCACACTTAAATCACTCACTGCTTGCGCAAGACTGATGTTAGAAAGGTAGCTTCTTATTTCACCACTTAAATTTTCCCATAAATCATGCGTCAAACAACGCTGATGATTTTGGCAATCCGCTTTACCACCACAACGGGTGGCATCGACGTTTTCATCTACTGCGTCAATTACATCTGAAATCGCAATTTGCTCTGAATCTACCGCTAGCGAATAACCACCACCTGGTCCACGCGTACTTTTCACCAAACCTTGTTGTCGTAAGCGCGTAAATAATTGCTCTAAATACGACAACGATATGCCTTGCCGATCTGCAATATCTGACAACGAAACCGGACCTGATTGGTGATGCAATGCGATATCAAACATCGCTGTAACCGCGTATCGCCCTTTAGTGCTCAATTTCATGGTTCGCTGCCCTCATAATGGTTAGCCTAATTCCTAGGATTTTAGTATAGCAAATAACCCAGTAGTCCACTCAGGTATTATAGGGAGGTGAGCTATAGACGACACTATCCCCAAGGTAGTGGGCAATAAGACAATGGAAAATACCTTTTTAAAAATAAGGTATTAGAAATTATCTATATGATTTATTTATCTAGCGTATTCGTTTGGCGCATAGCCTTTTGGGTTGCACTAAGGATGCCGCGCAAAATATTGGTTTCCACCAAAGTTAGCCGTGCTCGACTATAAAGATGGCGTAGGCGACGCATTAGCAGCTTGGGCTGCTTGGGATCAAAAAACTCAATTTCCTGCAACACTTGCTGCATATGTTCAAATAAATTTTCTAATTGCTCTATGGTTGCCAAAGGATCGGCATTGGTATGGGACAAAAGATCATTATTCACAACTTTATCAGTAGAAGATTTTTTTAAATATGCGCTATAAATCTCATAACAAATTACCTGCACAGCAGATGCTAGATTTAATGAACTAAATTCCCAATTTGCAGGAATAGTCGTTAAATAATGACATTGATCTAATTCTTCATTTGATAGGCCACTGCTCTCGCGTCCAAAAACGATTGCCACGTTACCTTGCTCAAGTTCTTGCCATACTCTTGCGCCCACATTATCAGGTGTGATTTCTGGGCATTGTAGTCCTCGCTCGCGCGCACTTGCACCCACGACAAAAGTACAATCAGCAATCGCTTCTTTAAGTGAATGACACACAACAGCTCGCTCAAGCACATCTACTGCTCCTGTTGCTCGCGCCCTTGCTTGCCCACTTGGAAACTCTTCTGGATTAACCAATACCAAATTTTCAATACACATGGTTTTAGCAGCGCGTGCAACAGCACCAATATTCCCAGGATGAGAAGGTTCGACCAAAACGACTTTGATTTGATTAGGCTTATTCACTTTGATTATTAATATTCGAAACGATGAAAAGAGATATTTTTTTAGTGGAGTATACGTAATTTATGGGTCAGTGCTATGCTGCGTTAAATTTTCTCGCATACAAGTCATACCAAATCATGCAAGCCACATTAAATATTGCAATTGAAGCAGCCCGTGAAGCTGGAAAAATAATTTTCCGCAACATGTCGCGCGTTCATTCACTTAACATTAAAACCAAAGAAAAAAATGATTTTGTGAGTGAAGTTGACCTACAAGCAGAACAGGAAATTATTAATGTTATTCATCGGGTCTACCCTCAGCATGGAATTCTAGCCGAAGAAAGCGGCTCTAAAAATAGCGGTAATAATGACGAGTACCAATGGATTATCGACCCGCTCGACGGCACGACTAATTTTTTACGTGGCTTTCCACATTATTCAGTTTCAATTGCACTTAAACATATAGACCGACTTGAAGTAGCGGTAATTTACGATCCATTTAAAGATGAACTATTTTGCGCAGGTCGCGGTAATGGTGCGTCTCTCAATGATAGAAAAATCAGAGTCTCTAAATTACCAAGCTTTGATGGCGCATTATTGGCAACTGGGTTCCCGTATAAAGAAAATCAAAACATCGATACTTATCTCGCTTCACTCAAAGACATCATGTTACAAACCTCCGGTATTCGACGTGCAGGTTCTGCAGCACTGGATCTTGCCTATGTGGGCGCCGGACGTGTAGACGGTTTTTGGGAGTTTGGCTTAAATACTTGGGATCTCGCAGCAGGCTGTTTAATCGTTCAAGAAGCTGGGGGGCTAGTAGGTGACCCGAAAGGTGGAAACAGCCATCTAGAAAGTGGAAATATTGTCGCTGCAAATGCGAAGATTTTTAAACAAATCTTACAAAGTTTAAATAAAGCCAACTAAAAATTATACCTGACTACCATCCTCGTTAGGGTTCTCCACTTCCGCTTGCATTAGATCTTCTTTACTTACATCAAGCGCAAGCAATGCAGAACTAGCTACATAAATAGAAGAATAAGTTCCTACAATCACACCTACGATTAAGGCGATTGAAAACGAATGTATCACTTCGCCACCAAATACAAATAATGCAATTAGTACCAACAAGGTGGTAATCGATGTCATTAAGGTGCGTGACAAAGTTTGGTTGATTGAAAAATTAAGCACACCTTTTGATGTCTCTTTACGAAGACGTCGAAAATTTTCACGTATGCGATCAAACACCACAATCGTGTCATTAAGCGAGTAACCTATTACCGCAAGCAATGCTGCAAGCACGGTAAGATCAAATTCAATTTGCGTGATGGCAAAAAATCCAACTACTAAAATTACGTCATGAATCAATGCCGCAACTGAGCCCAATGAAAACCGCCACTCAAAGCGCAAAGCTACATATATCAGTATGCCGATTAAGGCATAAAGCATAGCCAAACCACCTTTATCGCGTAATTCATCACCAACTTGTGGGCCGACAAATTCAACACGTCGCATTTCAGGTGCACCGGTAGAAACCAGCGACTCTAACACCTGATTACTTAATGCAGCTTTATCTGCATCTTTATCAGTTACCGGTAAACGAATCAGCACATCCTTGGCAGTACCAAAATGTTGCACAATAGCATCATCAAAACCACTAGAAGTTAACGCTTGGCGCACCGGCTCAAGCTCCACTGACTCTGCGTAACCAACTTCAACCAATGTGCCGCCGGTAAAATCGATACCTAAATTTAATCCGCGGGTTACCATCGCAATGATGGAAATAATGATTAATATTAAAGACAGTATTAACGCAAGCTTGCGCTTGCCCATAAAATCAAAATTTAGATTATCTTTTAACAGTTGCATAACTTAAATCGCCAGAGAAGGGGTTTTCTTATTGCCGTAATATAAATTCACTAAAGCACGTGTTCCCATAATGGCAGTAAACATTGAGCATACAATTCCAATCGATAGGGTTACTGCGAAACCCTTAATCGGCCCGGTACCAAAAATGAATAGAACCACTGCTGCAATTAATGTGGTGATATTTGCATCGGCAATAGTTGACAACGCTTTTGCATAACCAGAGTGAATACTTGCTTGCGGTGAGTTCCCATTACGCAACTCTTCACGTATACGCTCAAAGATTAGAACATTGGCATCTACTGCCATACCCACGGTTAACACTATGCCGGCAATACCGGGCAGCGTAAGCGTTGCACCCGGAATTAAAGACATAATGCCAATAATCAAAACCAAGTTAGCTGCTAAAGCGATATTAGCTGCAAAGCCAAATGCCTTGTAATAAAGCAGCATAAAAATCATTACTAATACCAAACCAATTAAAATTGATTTTTTACCCAACTCAATATTTTGCTTTCCTAAGCTTGGACCAACAGTACGTTCTTCAACAATTTCAACTGGTGCTGCAAGTGCACCTGCACGAAGTAACAAAGAAAGCTTAAGCGCCTCATGTGTTGAATCTAAGCCTTCAATTTGGAAACGCTTACTTAATTGCTCTTGTATGCGAGCAACATTAATTACCTCTTCACTCCTAATAGATTTTCGAATTTTCTCGCCATCTTTCTCAACAGTGATAGTTTTATTATCTATAAAGACAACTGCCATGAGCTTTTTAATGTTCTCGCCTGTAACTTTTGCAAATCGACTTGCGCCTTGACTATCGAGTGTAATAATTGCTGCAGGGGATCCATTTTCATCAAAACCGGAATTAGCATTAACGATACGATCACCCGTTAACATCACGTTGCGTTTCAGTAAAATGGGATTTTTACTATCGCGCTCATAATACAAAACAGAACCCACAGGTACTCGACCTGTTTCAGCTGCGGCAAATGGATCGTTTTGCTCATCAACCATGCGGAATTCAACCGTTGCAGTAGCACCCAAAATTTCTTTAGCTTGAGCAGTATCTTGGACACCCGGCAACTGCACCACAATTCGTTCTGCACCCTGTTGCTGAATAAGTGGTTCCGCCACACCTAATTCGTTAACACGATTACGTAGGGTTTGAATATTTTGCTGGATTGCTAAGATTTGAATTTCTTTTGCTGAGTCTTCACTAATCTTTGCAGTGACGAAGAAATTACCTCCTTCACTACTTTCACTAAATATAAGCTCATTAGCGTATTCTTTACGCAAGGCTTCTAAGCCCGCGATTTTACTATCTGCATCTCTAAACTTAATGCTTACTTGGTCTTTATTTTGCGATACAGAAAATCGTTTTTGCTTTGCTTCACGCAATGATGTTCTAAAAGATGAAACATAGTTATTAATGGCTTTTGCTTTTGCCGCTTCCATATCGACCTGCAAAAGAAAATGCACTCCGCCACGCAAATCTAAACCAAGATTCATTGGCGATGCGCCTAAAGCTCTTAACCAATTAGGAGTTGCGGGAGCTAAATTTAATGCAACTATATGCTGACCATCCAAAGCATCTTTTGTAATCTCTGAAGCTTGGAGTTGTTTCCCAGTATCTGCAAAACGTAACAAGATGCGGCCGTCTTGTTGTTCTTCGCCCCGGATCTCAACACCTTTCTTATTAAGCGCTTCTTTTACGACATCTAATGTTGTATCGCTTAATTCTCCAGACTCATGAGATATTTGTACTGCTGGTACATTTGGATATAAATTTGGCAATGCATACAGCGCAGCCCCGAGTACTACTAATAAAATCAGTAGGTACTTCCACAGTGGATAATGATTCATTGGAATCACGGTCTTTTACTCAGCCTTTTAATTGTAAGTTATTAGTAGAAAATTAAGCGTGTCGTTTAGTCTTGCTTTAGCGAACCTTTAGGTAACACTTTTGAGATTGAATTTTTTTGCAGCTTAATAGTAACGCCCTCTGCAACTTCTATTTGCAGCGAGTTATCTCCAACTTTTGCAATTTTACCAAGCATGCCGCCAGAAGTTTCCACTTCATCGCCTTTAGAAAGTGAACCAATCAAGTTCTTGTGCTCTTTAGCTCGCTTTTGTTGTGGACGAATAATCATGAAATACATAATGGCAAAAAAGATGCCGATCATGATGAACATTTCATAGCCGCCGCCAGCAGGTCCTGCCGTTCCTTCAGCCATAGCGTCTGATATTAAAAACATAGTATAAGTACTGACTCAAATTCGAAGCGGCGTATTATGCCACAGTCTCTGCGTTGTGGGACTGTAAACGATAAAACTCTTCTATATAAGCTTGCAAACTACCCTCCGAAATAGCTTTGCGTAGCTCGCGCATCAGAATCTGGTAGTAATGCAGATTATGAATTGTATTCAGCCTAAGCCCCAAAATTTCTCCACATTTGTCTAAATGACGTAGATATGAACGCGAATAGTGTTGACAGGTATAACACCCACAGGTCTCATCAATAGGTCTCATATCATCATGGAATCGACTGTTTCTGATCTTCAGAACCCCTTTGCGGGTATATAGAAATCCAGTACGTGCATTACGTGTTGGAATGACGCAATCAAACATGTCCACCCCACGTCGCACTGCTTCAACAATATCTTCGGGTTTGCCCACACCCATGAGATAACGTGGCTTATCGCTAGGTAAAAATGGCAATGTGACATTCAACATGGCTAGTCGCTCAACAGCCCCCTCTCCGACAGCAAGACCACCGACCGCATAACCATCAAAGCCAATGCCTATAAGCTGCGTTGCAGATACTTCACGCAAATCAGTATGCATGCCCCCTTGAACGATGCCAAATAAAGCACTTGGATGATCGCTATGCTCATTTTTGCAACGCTGCGCCCAACGCATTGAGAGCTCCATTGAAGTTTTTGCTTGCTCATGGGTTGCCGGATGCACTGTACACTCATCAAACACCATGATTACATCTGAATTTAACGTTTGCTGAACCCGTATTGATGACTCTGGGCTAAGAAATACCTTGGCTCCATCAACCGGCGACTGGAAAGTAACGCCCTCTTCAGTCATTTTACGCATAGCTGCCAAACTAAACACTTGGAAACCACCAGAATCGGTCAAGATTGGCCCCTGCCAATGCATAAAATCATGCAAACCCTGAAACTGTTCTATTACCTCCATACCTGGTCGCAACATAAGGTGAAACGTGTTGCCCAGAATCATCTGCGCACCTAAACCCTGTAACTCCTCAGGCGTCATGGCTTTTACCGTTCCATAAGTTCCGACAGGCATAAATGCAGGCGTATCCACATTGCCGCGCACAAATGACAATTGCCCAACACGAGCATCTCCATCCGTTGCTGATACTTTAAATTCCATAGTTAGTTCTGTTTACCATTCTCGATGAACATTGCATCACCATAACTATAAAAACGGTATTTCGCTGTAACCGCGTGTTGATATGCCGACATTACGGTTTCGTACCCCGCGAATGCACTGACTAACATTAACAAGGTTGATTTAGGCAGGTGAAAGTTCGTGACTAATGCATCGATCACGTTAAATTTGAATCCGGGATAAATAAATAGGTTGGTATCCATTTCGCAAGGCTCTAAATTTCCATTTTGTGCTGCAGATTCTAATGCCCTGGCTACAGTTGTTCCTACAGCAACAACACGCCCACCTCGCTTTTTACATGCAACAATTTGATCGCACACCTTTTTAGGTACAATCACTTTTTCGGCATGAATTTTATGTGCCTCTATATTATCTTCGCGCACAGGCTGGAATGTTCCTGCACCTACGTGCAATGTAATCGTTGCAAATTCTATCCCTTTAACCTGCAACGCAGCTAAAATATTATTATCGAAATGTAATCCTGCAGTTGGGGCAGCCACCGCACCTTTATGTTTCGCAAATACAGTTTGGTAACGCTCGCTATCGTTTTTGTCAGGTGCACGCTGAATATAGGGCGGCAACGGCATACGACCATGATCTTCTAACAAATTTGCAACATCAGTGCTTTCACCAAACGCTAGAATAAAAAAGTCTTCTTGTCGGCCTTGCACAACTGCTTTCACATTTTCAGCAAAAATAATTTCAGTACCAGTCTTTGGGCTTTTACTCGCCTTGAGCTGCGCTAACACTGTATGTGCGTCCACTATTCTTTCCAGCAAGAATTCTACTTTGCCACCTGACGCTTTTTTTCCAAACATGCGTGCTGGAATAACTTTTGTGTTGTTTAATACTATAAGATCTTCTGGTTGCAGCAATTGCAACACATCAGTGAATTGCAAATCATCGAATGTTTTTGCATTAGCTCTAAAATGCAACATACGACTTGCAGTGCGTTCTGCTAGTGGCGCTTGTGCTATCAACTCTTCTGGAAGGTGATAATCGAACTTCGCTAAGTTAAATTTTGGGTTAATTTCTGAATTCACTAAGTATTCTTTATTTTTGTTTTCCTAAGTTGTTGCTAGCTTAGCAATTTGCGCTACACTAGACATTGATTG
>JABDMD010000118.1 GCA_013001685.1 Gammaproteobacteria bacterium
GTTGAAACCGGAGGCTTCAATTCCACCACCGATGCATTACTAGAAATTGCTGCAGTATTAATAAGTATCAATCAAGATGGTGAATTGGTTAGAAAAGAAACTCTTTCCACCCACGTAAAACCATTTGCAGGCGCAAACTTAGAACCGGCATCTTTAGAAGTTAATGGTATCGACCCAGACCATCCCCTGCGACTTGCTTTAGATGAGAAACAAGCTTTACCGGAGATTTTTAAACCGGTGCGCAAACATGTAAAAGAAAATAAATGCACACGCGCAATACTCGTCGGTCACAATGCATTTTTTGATCTAGGATTTCTCAATGCTGCAGCTACACGCACCGGCATCAAAAATAGTCCTTTCCATCCTTTTAGTTGTTTAGATACCGTAAGCCTTGGCGCATTGGCCTATGGGCAAACCGTATTATCCAGAATTGTGGAAGCCGCTGAAATTGAATGGGACAACAATAGTGCGCATTCGGCAGTTTATGATGCTGAGAAAACTGCTGATGTATTTTGTAAAATTATGAATATGCGCAATCAGTTACAAACTATAAAAAATAGTTAGTATTAATAGTTAACTTTGTTGGGCCACTGCCTCGCTAACCATTTTTTGCAACTCACCTTTTTCATGCAGTTCAAGCGTGATGTCACATCCACCCACAAGCTCACCATTAATATACAACTGAGGAAAGGTTGGCCAATCGGCAAACTTTGGTAAGTTTTCAAAAACTTCTGGATCCATCAATACATTTACATACGCAAACTCATGACCGCATGACTTAAGTGCTTCTGCAGTGCGGCTTGAAAAACCACATTGTGGTATTTGCGGGGTACCTTTCATGTAAAGAACTACCGAGTTTGATTCCACTTGTTCTTTGATGCGCTCTAATATGTCCATTTCACCTAGCTCCAGAATTGTTTGAATAGTCTGAATATTATTTTACTGTGCTAAATTTAGCTGGCAATAGCTGTATCCACATTGCGCTGTAACCACAGCTCTAATAAGGCTAAATGCCATAGCTTGCTACCTCGCAATGGGGTCATAAATTCTTCAGGTTTCTTCAATAATTTATCTACATATACAGCTTGGTACAGGCCGCGTTGCCTGCAAGCATCCGATCTTAATATTCCCTGCATAAATTCAAGAAATTCTCCTCGCACATATTTAAGTGCCGGTACAGGGAAATAGCCTTTTTTACGATCAATAACTTTTTCCGGCAATAATCCGCGCGCTATTTTTTTAAGCAAGAACTTACCGCCATCTTTAGTTTTATATTTTGTTGGAACACGCATCGCTAGCTCAACTAACTCGTGATCCAAAAAAGGCACACGTGCTTCCAAACCATAAGCCATGGTCATGTTGTCTACACGTTTAACGGGATCATCTACAATTAATGTCGTCACATCCATATGCAACACTGCATCTAAAAAGTTTTTTGTATTCGCATCTTCTAATAATTGCATCACCTTTCTAGATGTAAAATCTTCTTCTATGAAATCTGGATGTAGTGTTTCAGCCATTTCTGTATGACTACGATCAAAATAATGTTTAGCAAAACTTTCTACAGAAAAATTTTTTTCGGCTTGCATTAATGGATACCAAAAATAACCACCAAATACTTCATCCGCACCTTGACCAGATTGCACAACTGAAATATGTTGACTGACTTGTTCAGCAAGTAAATAAAACGCTACAGCATCCTGCCCCACCATAGGCTCTGCCATGTGACCAATAGCTTGTGGAAGTCTTTGTAGCACTTCATCATTTTGAATATAGAACTTATGATGTTGAGTAGAATATCTATCAACCACAGCATCTGAATATTCAAATTCATTACCCGCCTCCTCTGGTTGATCTTCAAATCCAACCGAATAAGTTTGTATATTGGATACACCCGATTCAGCCAACAAACCGACTAACAAACTGGAATCCAAACCACCTGAAAGCAACACCCCCACTGGCACATCCGCAATATTAAGCCGGCGCTCAACCGCTAAACTCAACGCAGCGTGAATATCATGCAACCATTCCTGCTCACTGCGACACTTATCTATATTATCTGCACGCAGTTTCCAATAGCGCTCGGTAATTACTTTGCCTTGCTGATTAACTAACATGTAATGGCCTGGCGGCACTTTGCGCAGTCCTTTAAGTATAGTAGTGGGTGCAGGCACTACAGCATGCAACGTTAAATGATAATGCAAGCCCATTGCATCAAACTTGGGATTTAAGTCCCCCACTGCAAGCAAGGCTTGTGAATTCGATGCAAAACGAAAATGTTTTGCCGTTTGACTGTAGTAAAGAGGCTTAATACCTAATCGATCACGTGCTAAAAATAGCTCCTGCTTTGAGTCATCCCAAATTGCAAAAGCAAACATTCCAACCAGCTTTGCAACACACTCCTTGCCCCATTGCGCATAGGCCTTAAGAATTACTTCTGTATCGCCGGTTGAAACAAAGGAATGGCCTTTTTGAATAAGTTGTTCGCGTAACTGTGGGTAATTATAGATAGTGCCATTGAATACGATAGTTAGCTTTGTATTGCTATCTTGCATTGGCTGATTCGCATTGGCAGACAAATCAATAATAGATAGGCGGCGGTGCCCCAAGCCAACTACCTTAGACAAATAGGTTCCTTCGTTATCGGG
>JABDMD010000121.1 GCA_013001685.1 Gammaproteobacteria bacterium
GATTTTACTATATTAGTTAACTAGGTACTAACTAATATAGTAAAATCTTCCCGCCATTCATCTGAAACGAATAATAATTTTAAGGGCAGGCCTGTAATATTGCAGGCTTGCTTGGACCCGTTAAGGCAGTCGCCCAAACTCCTCCCATTACATCGTGGCCATCTTGATTAGGGTGAATCGCTGTACCTACAACCATTGGATATAAAGCAGGATCTGGCATTCCGCCAGAATACAGAGCATTAAACATATCCACATCAGCACCGAAGATAACTTGGTCAGGCCATGGCTCCCCCATCATAGGGCCGGCAGCAATCATTGCATCTACGTTGGCATTACGTGTTGCTACTGCAGGATCTGCCGGCAGACGATCGATGATCCGAGCAACCAACACTGTAACAGGATTGCCATTCATACTATCTTCCCACCTTCCAATTTCTGTAAGAATAGTTCTAGTATCAGCTGCAGATGTATCTACCATGGCAGGATTGGTACCAATATGTAGCAACACGATATCGGCAGGGTTTGCGTCTAACTCAGCAAATATGCCATCTAAAAGCATACCGTCCGCTGATGCATTACAGCCACCAAACGCAATATGCTGGTCTTCACATGCACCATAGCCGTTATGAAGAAACTGAGCAGCAGTTAGAAAGTTAATTCCACTTGTCAGCTCACCCACATATTGAATAAAAAATCCCGCTGTATTTAGCTGATTTAACAACTCCAAACGGTAAGCAATTCGATCTGCTTGAACGACCGGAGGGAACCCATCAACACCTTGGGTAATGGAATCCCCTAGTGGCATAATTTTAGGATTGACAATCACCGTCTGCGTATCAGTGCTGAATGAGGTAGGATCATCCACACGAAATGGGAAAGAATCCGTACCTCGTGGACCGCCTGCTGGAGGGGTATAGGTAAATGCGCCTGTAGTAACATCCGTCAACATTACGGATCCACCGTTGGCAGTTGGCATTGGGCCTGCAACCATTGGGTTCGCTACATCAAGGCTAAAAGATATAGGATCAGAATCGGTTGCTGTTAAAGTGCCGGTATGTACACCGATAAAAAAACCACCAGGATCATAATCACCGGCTTCGAATGTGGTCGAACATCCTGCTGTTATGACAGGCGCAGGATTAACCGCAGCCCCGCCACCACCACCGCCGCCAGAACAACCGATCAGAATCACGGATAGTGATACTAAAGTAATTAAGTATTTGACCAGCGTAAATCCTATACGTGATCTTCTCCAACTCCATTGAAAGCTCATTACATTTCCTCTTCTTTTAAAAGGTTGCCTGACAAAAGGTAGTATATGTTAGTTCTAAGGAGAAATAACTAATACTACTTTCGTTTCTTGAACTGTTTCACATTTGCTAATGCCATATAAATACCCCAAAGGATGAAAGTTAAAACCATTTAACCTTACGATAACTACAGGTTTAGCTAATGCTAAGTAAATCCTTGAAACAGAAATACTTGATTGACTAATGACCCTTAAACATTCCCCATTCAGTTAATCAACAATAAATAATGCCGATGCGGATTCTAATACTCTAGCTATGTCTTCTCTATAGACGAACAGATCACAGTATTAATAATTGCAGATTGCTATATTATTGCTTATGGCAATTAACAAATTGCAGCTACTCCTAAGTATTTAATTTTATCAAAACTAAAAAGATGGATTATCTAAAAGATGGATTATCTACATGTAAATTTATTGTGAATCGATAGCCATTTTATTTTTGTGTATATACTTTAATAGTTAGATTTATATAAACTTAAATATAAATTTTCTCAGCCATACATAAGAGCTAATTAGCACCCTTACCATCATGGAGGAAACATTTCGAAAACCAGATTTTCTGATCATAGGGGCACAAAAATCTGCAACAACCTGGCTATGGGACGTATTAGATTCTCACCCTGGTACAGATTTACCAGGCAAAAAAGAAATACACTTTTTTGGAGGTGTAGAAAACTATAAAAAGGGGAAAGAATGGTATTACAACCATTTTAAAAACTTGGATCAAACTAAACTAACAGGAGAGGCATCGACAAGCTATTTATATGATCATATCCCTTATTGGAATAATTCATCTAATTTAATCGAAGTAAGCCATTCTCTTCCAACTATTCCAGAACTCATTACTAATGAAATACCAAATGTAAAAATAATTGTAATACTAAGAGACCCTGTTTCTAGAGCTATTTCTGCCTATAAGCACAATATGAGAAAAGCAAATAGAAATAATATTGCAGTAAAAGTAGGCTTAAAAAATTTTGCGACTCACTATCCAAAATTTCGAACTCTGGAATATGGATATTATGCCCGTTACTTACGACTTTGGATGCAGTTTATACCTCCTGAGAAAATGTTGATTCTTACATACGAAAAAGATATTGCTGAAGCAAAGATGCATACTATATCAAAAGTATATGAGTTCTTGGGTTTAGATAAAAATTTTAAGCCACCAGAAGCCGATACTGTACCGAATAAAAGCTGGAGCTGGACTCGTATTTTGTTTAATTATTATACCAAACCAGTTTTTGGTAAATTTATTCGTAGCAAATATGGCAAAGTTTTAGATAAATATGATTTACTTGCTTCTTTTGCGATAAGTAAAAAAGACATTGAATTTCTTCGTGCAGCGTATTTACCAGAACATATAGAGCTAGAGGAGATTCTTGGGAGAAAACTTACTAATTGGAAATACGGTCATTAGCAAAATGAACGATTTCTATCAGTAAGTGCAAATAATCTGAACATTTCCTAATGTTAAAATAAACGTTGCGAAATTAAATAACATTATATATTTAAAATGTTATTGCTAATAATGTACTTAAAATAATTTAATATTAATGCAAAGAAAATGAATATCCGCCAATCTGAAAAAGCCAAACTCCAGATACAAAATGGGCCAGAAGTGTCGATAATAATACCCACATTCAATGAACGTGAGAATGTTGACGAATTGTTATCTCGAATAAATAATGTTCTTAATGATATAAATTGGGAAGCTATTTTTGTAGACGATGATTCTCCTGATGGTACTGCAAGTTATGTGCGAGAAATTGCACAAAATGATCACCGCGTTCGCTGCATTCAGCGTATTGGCCGCCGCGGTCTTTCTACAGCTTGCATAGAGGGGATGCTGTCAAGTTCCGCATCTTTTTTTGCTGTGATTGATGGAGATTTACAACACGATGAATCATTACTGCGGCCAATGCTAACCACACTTAAAAGTGAGGATGTTGATATTGTAGTTGGTAGTAGATATATATCGGGTGGAGGTGTTGGTGATTGGGACCGTTCTCGCGTGAACATTAGTCGCTTCGCCAACAAGCTAAGCAATTTTGTGACTAAATCAACTCTATCAGACTCCATGAGCGGATTTTTCATGATACGTCGTGAAGCGTTCATGAACAGTGTGAGAGACTTATCCGGCATTGGTTTCAAAATACTCCTCGACTTATTCGCATCATCACCCCAACCCCTAAAATTCAAAGAACTAGCCTATGAGTTTAGATCACGAAAAAGTGGTGATAGCAAGTTCGATACCCATATTGCATGGGACTACGGCATGTTATTACTTGACAAGCTAGT
>JABDMD010000147.1 GCA_013001685.1 Gammaproteobacteria bacterium
ATGGTAAAAGATATTATCGCTGCATTAAAACCAAATGGTTTATTGTTTTATCAAACGTTTATAGCTGAAAAAGTTTCTGATGCAGGGCCTAGTAATCCAGAGTATCGATTACAGCCCAATGAACTGTTGGAATCATTCTCACCACTGCATGTTTTGGCATATCAAGAACATGGAACTGTAGGGGATGTTAAAAAAGGGTTGCGTGATATCGCAATTTTAGTAGCTCAAAAGAGGTGAGCTAAAAAAATAAACAAGAGATACTGTAATGGAGTTACTAACCTTATACCCTGAAATTAAGCCGTATCACGAATTCCAGCTTAAGGTTACTGGATTGCATACATTGTGGATTGAAGAGTGTGGCAATCCACATGGAATACCAGTAGTTTTTTTGCATGGTGGGCCCGGTGCTGCGTGCGAACCGTTTCAGCGCAGGTTTTTTGACCCAGAAAAATATCGAATTATTTTATTCGATCAACGTGGTTGTGGTCGTTCAACACCCCATGCAGAGCTAACTGAAAATACCACCGAAAAATTAGTCACTGATATAGAAACCATACGCGAGTATTTAAAAATTGAAAAATGGTTGGTGTTTGGTGGATCTTGGGGTTCAACCCTAGCGCTCGCTTATGCTGAAGCATATGTGGAGTGTGTAACAGGATTGATTTTAAGGGGGGTTTTTCTTTGTCGACCACGCGATATTCAGTGGTTTTATCAAGATGGTGCGAGTTATATCTTCCCTGATCTTTGGCAAGACTATCTTAGTGTAATCGCGGAAGATGAGCGTAACGATTTAGTTACTGCATATTATAAACGTTTAACTTCCAATAACAGAGATTTACAACTTAAAGCTGCACGTGCTTGGTCAATTTGGGAAGGCAGTACATCTAATTTAATTGCCAAGACTAATGTATTAAACCATTTTGCTGATGAGCACATTGCGTTGAGTCTGGCGCGTATTGAATGCCACTTTTTTGTTAATAACTCATTTTTGCGCGAAAACCAATTACTTGAGGATGCCCATATACTACAAAATATACCTGGTGTGATTGTACATGGTCGTTATGATGTGATTTGTCCAGTTGAGCAAGCTTTTGCATTACACCAAGTTTGGCAAAGTGCTGAATTAATAGTTACTTCAAGATCTGGGCATTCCGCTACCGAAGAACAAAATGTTGATGCTTTAGTACGCGCCACACAAAAGTTTGCAAAATTACTGTCATGATTGCTTTGTTGCAACGCGTAACCAGTGCTAGCGTAGTTGTCGATGATATAACAATCGCCAATGCTAATGCTGGAGTACTGGTTTTTCTTGCAGTACAGAAGCATGATACGGAGCGTACAGCTGAACAGATGCAGCAGCGAATTTTGGCGTATAGAATGTTTGCTGATGATGATAATAAAATGAATAAAAATATCAGCGAAATAAATGGAGATATTCTGGTTGTACCGCAATTCACACTTGCCGCAAATACTAATAAAGGCTTAAGGCCGAACTTTTCCTCTGCTGCTACCTCTGATCACGGTAAGCGGTTATTTGACTATTTTTTAAACAAATTAAAAGCGGAATATGCTAGAGTTTCATCAGGAAAGTTTGCTGTAGATATGCAAGTCTATTTGGTGAATGATGGACCAGTAACTTTCTGGTTAGAACTATAACGATCTACTTAATTAACAATAAATATTTACATTCTCTGTGACTGCACGTACTGCCAGCGTTGAACGCAATACCAATGAAACTCAAATTTCAGTTCAACTAAACCTTGATGGAACTGGCCAGTCCTCTCTAAAGACGGGTTTGCCTTTTTTTGAGCATATGATTGATCAAATCGCTCGCCACGGCATGTTGGATTTAAACATTGATGCCAAAGGCGACTTAGAGATCGATGCGCATCACACAGTTGAAGATGTTGGTATTACCCTAGGGCAGGCATTTAGCCAAGCTATAGGCGATAAAAAAGGTGTTGCCCGCTACGGCCATGCTTATGTACCGTTAGATGAGGCGCTTTCTCGAGTAGTGATCGATTTTTCTGGCCGACCAGGTTTAGAATTTCGAGTGCAGTTCCCTCGCGCACGTGTAGGTGATTTTGATGTAGATCTAACTCACGAATTTTTTCAAGGCTTCGTGAATCATTCAAATGTAACCCTGCATATTGATAGTTTATCGGGAGTTAATTCCCATCATATTGCTGAGACCATTTTTAAAGCTTTCGGCCGTGCGCTGCGTATGGCAGCTGCACCTGATGAACGCATGCAAGGAATCATTCCCTCAACTAAAGGTAGTTTGTAACGATCAGATCAATTCAGAGCTTAATTAAGTATGAGTAACATCGCAATCATTGACTACGGTATGGGAAATTTATATTCCGTTGCCAAGGCAGTTGAATATGTTGCTGGGTCAAAAGACACAATTATAGTTACATCTAATGCTGATGAAATTGCAGCCAGTGACAAAGTAATTTTCCCTGGTCAGGGTGCTGCTAAAGATTGTATGTCTGCTCTGCAGCAATATGATCTTCAATCCACAATAATTGATGCAGCAAATCAAAAACCTTTTTTAGGTATCTGTATGGGCATGCAAGTTTTAATGCAAATGAGCGAAGAAAATAATGGTGTAGATTGCTTAGGGGTGTATAAAGGCAGTGTGAAATACTTCGGTAACCATTTAACGATAGGCTCTGGAGATAATAGCTATAAAGTTCCACATATGGGTTGGAATTGTATTGAGCAGCAGCAAAGCCACCCTTTATGGAAGGATATTTCAGAATCGAGTTATTTTTATTTTGTGCATAGTTACTTCGTGGCAACTGAAAACGAAAGTTTAATCGCTGGAACAACAAACTATGGTCCAACATTTGCTTCGGTTATCGCACAAGACAACGTGTTTGCGATGCAATGCCATCCTGAAAAAAGTTCCCAGGTTGGTTTGCAACTACTTAAAAACTTCATACACTGGGACGGCAGTAACACCGTTAATTAAATCATGATCGTTATACCTGCAATTGACTTGAAAGATGGAAAATGTGTTCGCTTGCGACAGGGTGGAATGGATGAAGTCACTGTATTCTCTGAGGACCCAGTAGCAATCGCAGATCAATGGGTAGAGGCAGGTGCAAAGCGTTTGCACATTGTTGATTTGGATGGTGCAACATTAGGCGGACCCGTGAACCGCGAAATTATTCATAGCATAGCTGAGAATCATCCTGATTTAGAGATCCAAGTTGGTGGCGGCATACGAGACGAAGATACCGTGCAAGCCTATTTAGACGTTGGTGTACAGTATGTGATTATTGGCACTAAGGCTGTTAGTGCACCGCATTTTGTCAACGATCTTTGCTTAGAATTCCCAGGACATATCATTGTTGGTTTAGATGCTAAAGACGGTAAAGTGGCCATCGATGGCTGGTCAAAGTTATCTCATCATGATGTTGTTGATATGGCTCAACACTTTGAGGCTGATGGCGTAGCTGCAATTGTATTCACTGACATCAGTCGAGATGGCATGATGCAAGGCTTAAATGTTGAGTCTACTGCTGAGCTATCCGCTGCTATCCATATTCCTGTGATTGCTTCTGGCGGCGTGACGGATGAAAATGATATCAAACGCTTATGTGAGTGTGATGAAGAAGGCATTATTGGTGTGATTGTTGGCCGAGCACTTTATGAGGGCACTATTGAATTCGAGCATGCACAAAAACTTGCTGATTCATATCAGTCATAATCATCTCTAAATAAATATTTGGCGAGCAACGGAAATTATTTCTGTTTCTGCAAATAAAATTTCAAGAAGTAATAAACATGCCACTCGCGAAACGAATTATTCCTTGTCTAGATGTGGATGCAGGGCGCGTTGTCAAAGGCGTTAAATTTGTTGATATCCGCGATGCGGGCGATCCAGTTGAAGTTGCTAAGCGTTATGATCGAGAAGGCGCAGACGAAATTACTTTTTTAGACATAACCGCAAGCTCAGATAATCGTGACACGATGGTTCATGTAGTTGAGCAGGTTGCAGCCCAAGTATTTATTCCATTAACCGTAGGTGGCGGAATACGCAAGGTAGAAGATATACGCACACTTTTAAATGCGGGTGCTGATAAAGTGGGTATTAATACCGCTGCAGTTTTTAACCCAGAATTTGTAAAGCAAGCTAGTGATAAAGTCGGTTCACAATGCATAGTGGTTGCTATCGATGCAAAGCAAGTAAGTAAAGCAGGCGAACCATTAAAGTGGGAGATTTTTACTCACGGTGGACGTAAGCCTACCGGGTTGGATGCGTTAGAATGGGCACAGGAGATGCAAGATTATGGTGCTGGCGAGATTTTGTTAACTAGCATGGACAGGGATGGCACTAAGGTAGGATTTGACCTAGAGTTAACACGCGCAATTAGTGAGGCCGTTGGTATTCCTGTTATCGCCTCTGGGGGTGTAGGTACATTGGCTCATTTGGCGGATGGCGTAAAAATAGGTAAAGCAGATGCTGTATTGGCCGCCAGCATATTTCACTTTGGTGAATACACTATACAAGAGGCAAAAAGCTATATGGCGCAGCAAGGGATTGTGGTAAGAAGTTAAATATGAACAACAATGATACCTTGCATAAATTAGCTGAGATTCTTGAACAGCGTAAAAATGCTAAAGCAGATGAATCTTATGTAGCCAGCTTATATGAGTCTGGCCTAGAAAAAATACTCGCTAAGATCAATGAAGAGGCGAGTGAAACAATTGAAGCTGCAAGAGAAGCAGACACTGAGCATTTAATACATGAAGTTGCTGATTTGTGGTTTCATTGCATGGTGCTATTAGCACAGCAAAATTTAAGCCACGAAAACGTACTTGAAGAATTAAATCAGCGTTTTGGAATTTCAGGACTGGTTGAAAAAGCTCAACGGTAATTAGAAATTTTACGAATTAGAAATTAGATACATATTAAAGTTTATATAGGAGTTTAGATTATGGGAATTAGCCCTTGGCAATTACTGATAGTACTAGTCATTGTTGTGTTAATTTTTGGTACAAAAAAATTACGCAATATGGGTGGTGATATAGGCGGCGCGGTTAAAAACTTCAAAAAATCCATGAAGGATGAGGATGATAAAGGCAAAGGCGATTCAGAGCAGTCTGAAACGGACGATACAACGCCTAAAGATTAAATCCCTAGAATCATAGATACGCATGTTTGATTTTGGATTTTGGGAGGTCGCTATTGTAATGGTGGTTGCTTTACTAGTTGTTGGCCCAGAACGCTTACCTGCATTAGCAGGTCAGATTGGTAAATGGGTGGGCAAAGCCAAACGAATGATTGCAAGTGTTCGGTCTGATATAGAATCAGAAATTAAGGCTGCTGAACTAAAAGAAATTCTAGAAAAACAGCAGGGTGAAATTGGTGAACTGAAAGAAATGCTCAAAGGCACTAAAAATGAAATTGAAAAAGAATTGGATTTTGAGGACGAGAATCAAGGTGATAGCGAATTAATTCGTGCCGTAGAAAACCATATTGAATCGACCAAGCAACAAGAGTTGTCATTAAGTTCAGAAAAAAGCGCAAACTCACAAAAGCATGATGACGACTAACGATACATCAAGTAGTAATCAAAAACACGAAACGCTTTTAACGCACCTTTACGAATTGCGGAGCAGACTATTGTGGATTGTCGGCAGTGTAATGTTAGTTTTTTTATGCTTGTTTTATTTCGCAAACGATCTATACGGGTATTTAGCAGGTCCATTGATGGCACACATGCCAGAGGGCAGTTCTATGGTTGCAATAGATGTCGCCTCACCCTTTTTAACACCCTTTAAATTAGTTTTTGTACTCAGCATTGTATTGGCTATACCCATTATTCTTTTTCATGTTTGGGGGTTTATCGCACCAGGACTCTATAGCCATGAAAAACGCTTAGCTTTTCCAATTATTATTTCAAGCTGGATTCTTTTTTATATCGGCATGGCGTTTGCTTATTTTGTTGTGTTTCCATTGATGTTTGCTTTTTTTACCCGCGTTGCTCCAGAAGGAGTGGCGGTGATGACTGATATCGGGCGTTACCTGGACTTTGTACTGAAAATATTTATCGCCTTTGGTGTGGCTTTTGAAGTGCCGATTATAACGTTTGTATTAGTTAAATTAGGCATGACTACATCGGACCAATTAGCCGCTAAGCGTCCTTATGTGATTGTAGGTGCATTTGTTGTTGGGATGTTACTTACTCCACCAGACATAATTTCGCAATTTCTATTAGCTATACCGGTATGGCTACTATTCGAACTAGGTTTATTAATGTCTCGTCTAATGATTAATAATAAGAGTTCAAGTGAAGTAGAAGTTTCTGAACGTCAGGAACCTCGCTTTAGAACTCTAACTGATGAAGATCATGCGATTGAAATAGATGATAATGAGTTATTAGATGAACCTCCCGAAGTTAAATGATCAAAATGAATCAAATTCATTTTGATTAACTATAAATTTCCTAATAATTAATAATAAAAAACCATTTAAACCATGGAAAAAAAAGTAACCATTCGAAATCGCGCCATGCTGCTTATTCTTGATGGTTTTGGCACAAACCCTAGTAAATCAAATAATGCTGTGTTGCAAGCTAATACACCCAAGATAGATGAATATTTTTCTAATTATTCGCATACCGTATTAGAAGCTTCGGGTGAGGCAGTAGGTCTGCCACCAGGCCAAATGGGTAATTC
>JABDMD010000130.1 GCA_013001685.1 Gammaproteobacteria bacterium
TTGATCAAATAGCTGTAAATCATATTCGGGTATATTTGGTGCAAATGTATACGGGTCATACTCAGAAAATTTATCGCCCTCGCTCGTTTGCCAACAGAGCTTGTAATGTTCGAGAATATTATCTTGAGAGCCTGTATATTCAAAGATATCCGTATCGAGTATGCGCGTCATTTCTGCACCATTCGCATCGATATGCACTATTTTACAATTAGGAATATATGCGCGTATAACTGATTGAGTGTTATTGTTACAGCGCCCTAGCACTGAAAAAGGATTGTGGTGTTGAGCATTGATAACTCTCTGCAAATCTGCATGAATTGAATGCGAAGAAATTGTTTGCGTGGATGACATATACGTTAAGTATGAACGAATAAAATAAATGAAACTTGACCAATCACAACGTTATGTTAGTCGGCTAACGCGAAAAACATTAGCTTTAATTTTAGCGGGCGGTCGTGGCTCTCGCTTACTCAATCTAACAGAATGGCGTGCCAAACCGGCTGTGCCTTTTGGTGGTAAATTTCGCATTATCGATTTTCCACTATCTAACTGTGTGAATTCAGACATTAGACAAATAGCAGTCTTGACTCAGTATAAAGCACATTCCTTAATACGCCATATTCAAAGAGGCTGGTCATTTCTGCGTGGCGAATTTGGGGAGTTCGTAGAATTATTACCTGCACAACAAAGGCTTGAAACATCCTGGTATGCAGGTACTGCGGATGCAGTTTATCAAAATCTGGATATTATACGTACCTTCAATCCCGATTATATCTTGATCTTGGCAGGCGATCATATTTACAAAATGGATTATGGAACCATGCTTGCACATCATTTAACCCATGATGCTGATTTAACGGTAGGCTGCATTGAAGTGCCAAGAGAACAAGCTAGCGCTTTTGGAGTGATAACAATAGATACAGACACACGCATAACCGATTTCAATGAAAAGCCAGAAAACCCTATAGCTATACCAGGAAATGAAAATATATCACTTGCTTCAATGGGCATTTATATCTTCAATACAAATTTTTTAATTGAGCAACTTATTCGTGACGCTGATACGTCTTCATCCAGTCATGATTTTGGGAAAGATCTAATTCCTTATGCCGTGCAGCATAACTACAGTGTTTCAGCCTTTCCGTTTCGCGATGAAAAAACGAATAAGCCCATTTTCTGGCGAGATGTGGGAACAATTGACTCTTATTACGAAGCAAACATCGAGTTAATTGATGTGACACCAGAACTTGATTTATACGATAAGAAATGGCCTATATGGACATATGCAGAACAATATCCACCAGCTAAATTTATTTTTAATGATGAAAATTGTCGTGGTATGGCAATCGATTCGACGGTCTCTGGTGGCTGTATCATTTCAGGAGCTATGATACAACACTCGCTACTTTTTTCTGATGTCGTTGTTGAAAAGTTTAGCACAATAAAAGAAAGTGTCATTCTACCAAATGTTCGCATTGGCAAAAATTGCAAAATCAAAAATGCAATTATAGACAAAAGCTGTGTGATTCCTGATGGAACTGCTATTGGCTATGATTTAGAAAATGATAGTAAAAAATATTATGTCAGCCCTATGGGCCGCATTTTGATAACTCCTGAAATGCTTGGCCAAGAAGTACATCATGCTCGCTAATAAACCTAACGATGAAAAATTGAAGGTCGTGCTGTATTGGCATATGCATCAACCTGAATATCGTGATTTACTCACCGGCGTCTATCAACAACCTTGGACTTATTTACATACGATAAAAGACTATATCGATATGGCGATGCATTTAGAGGCACATCCACAAGCTCGAGTAGTCGTGAACTTCACTCCTATATTATTAGAACAAATAGAAGACTATGCCAATCAGGTTATTAATTATTTAAGCAACGAAACTCCCATGCGAGACCCATTACTTTCTGCACTCGCATACCCAACTATCTCTACAGATTATTCGCAACGCATAAAAATTATCAATTGGTGTTCAAGAGCGCATGAAAAACATGTAATACAACGATTTCCTGCATATCATCGTTTAATTAAAATTAGCGAAGAACTTGGAGAGAATCCTCAGGTCGTTGCTTATCTCACTGATCAATACATTTCTGACTTACTTGTCTGGTATCACTTAGGTTGGTTGGCCGAGCATGTGCGGCGTAGTGATTTACGTATTAAGCGTCTATTAAAAAAAGAACACTCATATGATGATCACGATCGATATGAATTGATAACAGTAATTGGTGAGTTATTAACTTCTACCATTCCACGTTACCGTGTATTGACAGAGTCTAAGCAAATCGAGCTCTCCACCACTCCCTACGCACACCCCATGATCCCTTTACTGGTAGATTTAAATTGCGCCTTAGAAGCTACGCCAGATGTACCGATGCCTGAACATAATAAATACCCAGGTGGCGAAGCACGTGCGAGATGGCATATAGAAAAAAGTATTGAAATGTTTACACATCATTTCGGATTTGCTCCAGATGGGTGCTGGCCTTCTGAAGGCGGCATCAGTACGGCTGCTTGTCAATTATTTCAAGAATATGGATTTAAGTGGATTGCAAGTGGTGCAGGAGTGTATTCGAATAGTGTCGAAAATAATCACTCCAGCAAAGAATCCAATCAAAATCTTTTTGAGCATCTACCCAACCGATTGCCTAACCAAGACATTGTTTGTTTTTTTAGAGATGACAGATTGTCAGACTTAATTGGCTTTGAATACTCAAGTTGGCATGCAGACGATGCTATTGCGAACTTGATTCATAACTTGAAAGAAGTCGCCAACGAAGATTCAAAGCATCCAAATACTATTTTGTCAATCATATTAGATGGCGAGAATGCATGGGAGCATTATCCAGAAAATGGCTACTACTTTTTAAATGCTTTATATAAGAACTTAGCCAACCATCCAGATATTGAACTAACTACCTATTCAGATTATTTAGCAGATAAAAATACACAAATTCAGGTCTTACCAAAACTCGTAGCAGGCAGTTGGGTATATGGCAACTTTTCAACTTGGATTGGTAGTGAAGATAAAAATCGTGGCTGGGAAATGTTATGTGAGGCAAAACAATGTTATGACGATGTAGTAAATTCTGGAGATTTATCAGCAGATTTGCTTAACAGAGCGATGCATCAATTAGCGATCTGTGAAGGCTCGGACTGGTTTTGGTGGTTTGGCGACTACAACTCAACCGAAACAGTCAGTGATTTTGAAAAACTCTATCGGTATCACTTATCTAACTTATATGAACTTTTAGATATTACTCCACCCGAATATCTTGCATCCAGCTTTACGTTTGGCAATGGTGCACCAGAAGGTGGTGGCTCTATGCGCAAAAGCGGCTAACGGAATTGAGCTCCAATCTAACCATTCCTAAACGACGTGCAGGAGTTCTCTGTCATATTACTTCAATATCTCATAGATTAACTTTTGGAGACCTGGGCAAAGACACTTACAAATTTATTGATTT
>JABDMD010000156.1 GCA_013001685.1 Gammaproteobacteria bacterium
TATGTTTACGCAAATCATGATGTCATTCCACCAGGAGCTAGAAGAAAGGACCACTCATTAGTTCCAATTAATAGTGATTATGATCTCTATAGCAAAGGCGAAGATGGTGCAAGTGCGCCACCACTAACAGCCAATGCTAGTAAAGACGATATCATTCGCGGTCGTGATGGCGGCTTCGTTGGTATTGCTGAAGAATACTAATACTCATAATTCATGCAAATTAAATTCGCGTTCATCAAGAGCAAAGTAGCAAAAAGAATATTCATTCTTTTTGTTATCGCAGCCATTATACCTGTAGCAATAATTGGCGTTGTTTCTTATAATTACGTAGTCAATCTACTTATAGAACAAACACATAAGCATTTAACTATTGAGAGTAAATCATATGGAATGGCGATCTTTGATCGAATTTTAGTTGCTGAGAGCCAGCTTGTGGGTTTAGGCGAAAGTTTAACCCATTCAAACAGCATACATGTTGGTATAAATAAAACATCTCAAGAAATTGATTCATACAATGTACCTCTCTTTAGTAACATTAAAATTTATACGAGTGACCCAAAGCTTAATGATTCTGACTATAGACATCTATTAGATGGAAAAACGATAATAACGGTAAACAATGAAAACGAAAATCTATCCATTTCCTTCAGTAGATTACTGAATACAATTGATTCAACGTTTTTATTATCTGCAGATGTTGATACAAAATACATCTTCGGCGATATGGATATATTTGCAGGTGATGATGATGCATGTGTTGTTGCACATGGCATCGGTTTATTAAATTGCTCAAATAATTCTCTGAATAAAATTTCTTTACCAAGTTTTAACAAATACTTTAACAGCCAGAGCGATACCAATATTGTTCAAATAAACGGCAACAATTATGTCATTGCTTCATGGGAATTATTTTTGAACGGCAGTTACAAGACTGAAAGTTGGTACGTTTATTATATGATTCCTAGCAACATACTTTTTGAATCTATAAGATCCTTTGGCAACATCCTAATTCCTCTATTAATACTTTCAATACTTTTAGTCACACTAATTAGTATCAATCAAATTTCAAAAATCTTAATACCTCTAGAAAAACTTTCTTTATTGACAAGAAAGATAGCTAAACGCGACTTTAGTGAAATTGTAAAATTCAAGAGTGGTGATGAATTTCAACAGTTAGGTGAATCATTTAACTTTATGTCATCACAACTATCTAGACAATTTACCTTAATGACAGCTATGTCAAATCTAGATAGGGCTATCCTTACTACTATGAATATAGACAAAGTGGTTGATACTATCTTTAAAAACTTAAAAGAATATCTTGAGTATAGCTATGCTTCAGTAATAATTTTAGATAATCAATCTGAATCAGCTGGAAATATATACAAATATAACAAAACAGACAGTAAGATACTTTTAAAATTTCCAGTGAATATTCAAAAGGAAGATATCAATATATTACTTGACCATACTGAGTCATATGTGTGCACGCTAGAACGTAACAAATTAAAAACATTTGACTGGCTAGATAGTGTCCATTCTAACTACATTACTACGATTGCCATCAAACAAAAGCGAAATACTATTGCACTAATTATAATTGGCCACCAGAACTTGCCTCAGTTTAATAAAGAAAACATGGAACAATTAGATAATTATACCGATAGAATTAATGTTGCTTTGAATGCTATTGAACGTGAAGAGAGATTGCTTAAACAAGCTAATTTTGACGATCTAACAGGGTTGCCTAATCGTCAGAATCTAATTGATACGTTTAATACAATATCTACTCAACAAAATGGTTATCAAAAAGTAGCTGTTTTATTTATTGATTTAGATAGATTCAAAATAATTAATGACTCACAAGGACACGCCATTGGCGATAAATTATTGATAGAGGCTTCTAATCGTATCCTTACTTGTATAGAAAATAAGGGATTTGTTGCACGATATGGCGGTGATGAATTTGTAATTTTATTGCCAATTGACATTGATTCTAGTTTCATAACTGATATTTCTAAAAAGATAATTAATCAGCTTTCCAATCTGTTTGCCATTGATAGCTACGAACAGTATATCGGCGCAAGTATTGGAATTGCATTTTCTCCACAAGATGGTAATAGCTGGAATGAAGTATTACAAAAAGCTGACATTGCTATGTATAAGGCTAAACAAAGAGGTCGTAGTAGATATTTATACTTTTCCGATACCATGCAAGCAGACATTCAAGAGAAAGCTGCACTAGAAGCAGATCTTTTTCATGCCTTAGAGAAGCAAGAAATACACATGGTTTATCAACCACAAATAGACATCGCGACTGGTGAAATCTCTGGCGCTGAAACACTTATGCGTTGGACACATAGCACAAAAGGAAACATTCGCCCGGACCTATTTATATCTTACGCCGAAGACAGCGGTTTTATAATTCCACTTGGTATATGGGCAATGCGTACTGTACTTAAACAATGTAAAGAATGGCAGCTAGAGAACCACTCGCTTCCAAAAATAGCGATAAATATTTCACCTCGACAACTGAGACATGAAAATTTTATAGCAGAGGTTGAAGTACTGATTTCTGATTTT
>JABDMD010000161.1 GCA_013001685.1 Gammaproteobacteria bacterium
TTATTGGGCAGCCTTGCGTACTGTACATATTCTCTTTCTTATACTATTTCTTCTTATAGCTTTAATTTATTTGGGTTTGGTTATGCAAGCTACTAGTTATCACTAGTGTGATGTAAAAGTATTTAAATTAAAAAAATCTACTGAACAATCTCAGTAATAAATTAATAATGTACAATTCAGGTATGAATAGGTAGTTGAAAACTACCTCCATAGTCATGCTTAAAATGAGAGTTTAGGTTGTTTTTAATGTATTTTCTTCGGCTATGTTGGCCTAAATAAACTCCTAAGTTAACGACCCTTATGTCAAATCTTTGGAAAATGCACTCATAATAGGATTGCTTCTGTAACTTATTGTTTAATTGTGGGTTGTTATAATTTCTAGATCTTTTTGTGATTTCAGTATATTTGCGGCCAACATGCTAAATGCTTCACTCGTTCTACTCGGTCACTGTTTTTTTCTAATTAGACGCTAAAATTCTACTCTTAATCAATACATTGGAGTTGGAGAAAAGGACTTAAGCGTGGCAGATTATTGTCTGTGGGCTTAGCTGCTCAATGGATGAGTCTTTCAGCATAGTTCTGTGTTTATTGCTATGCCTAATAAATCTAGTTCAAAATTAGGAAGTTTTAAAAAGCTTACTTCTGGATTGTTGTCCGGTATGGGTAATTCTGCGCCTATTGAACTTATGTGTAGATTTGACGGGCGAATTATTGAAGCAAATCAAGTTGCGCGCACATTAGCTAAAACACTAACAGCTCTAAAGATTAATCGCCTTCTACCTGATGATCACTTTGAACTCGTTAGTCGTGCTTTGCATAGCGGTGATGTAATTGTCTCAGCGAATCGAAACTATGGATATGACTTTGAGTGGAAGTACTTTCTAGACCAAAGAAATAAAGTAATTCGAATTGAAAGTATTAAATATAAAGAAAATAATCTTAATCAAGATGGTGAGAATATAACTTCTATAAGTGGCGAGAATTGGTCGAATCTAATTGATTCAATTCCTGTAGCGGTATGTGTAACAGAAAATAATAGCGATGAAGTTAAATTTATAAATCAACTTGCACTAAGGATACTAAACATTGCTCCTGGTACTGAAAATCAAACTAGATTAAGAGATGTCTTTACTGATGCAAAGTCAATAAAGAAGATAAACGAATTACTAATAGAGCAGGGCTTTGTTAGAGACTTAAGAGTCTCAACTTTTGGTAAAAGCAGCAGTCGTTGGGATAATCATGAAAAGTGGTTGCAAGTTAATATTAAGTTAATTCGAAAAGTAGAAGGTTCATTCCTGATCTGGACGTTTACTGATAATACCTCAGGATCACAAACAGAAGCAGCACTTATAGAGAGCGAGAATAAATTCCAAAATGTGATTCAAGGTGCACAGGAAGGTATTTGGGAATGGCAGGCAGGTTTGGAAGGTTCGGAGTGGTGGTCGCAACCAATGTATGAGTTATTAGGCTTGAAAGTGGATGAATGTGAAATAGGGCTATCTCAATTACAGAGATTAATACATCCTGATGATCGTGATCTATTTGCCAATGCCTGGGCTAAATTAATTACTGAGAAAGGCAAGCACTTATTACTTGAAACACGTATTGCAGTTAAGAAACAAGGTTATAGGTGGTTTGTAATTCGTGGCACAGCAGATTATGACTTTATGTGTAATGCAAAAAAAGTTGTAGGCTCAATTAGTGATATTCATCTGCAAAAACAAGCGCAAGTGCAGTTGGCGGATGAGAAAGATAAAGTTGTAGCCACTTTGCGCTCAATTGTGGACGCAGTAATAACCACAAATGAACGAGGCGAGGTGCAATATATAAATCAAGCCGCTTCGCGTTTCCTAAATTGTGCTGAAGAACAAGCAAAAGGAAAACATATAGAAAAAATTATTGACCTATATGAAGAAGAGTCAGAACAAAAAATTGAAAACCCAATTCTTTCTTGTTTGTCAGGTAGTCAAAAGAAGAATCAAAAATTAAATGCAGATATCGTTACTAAAGCCGGTACAAAGTATACCGTACAGTTGATGGTGACGCCGTTGATTTCGCAAACAGGCAAGCTTTATGGTGCAGTAACCGTAATGAACGATGTTACCAATTTGCGTCTGTTAGCTAGACGTTTACGCTACCAGGCTAGCCATGATTCCTTGACGAGTTTGATTAATCGGTCAGAATTTGAACGTAATGTTCGAAAAGCAATTCTTGTTGCAAAAACTAAACAAAAAAAGAGCTCGTTGATTTACTTGGATCTTGATCGATTCAAGATGGTAAATGATTTGTATGGTCATGCTGCAGGCGATGAGTTGTTAATTCAGTTTAGTAATTTAGTTAAAAGTAAACTTAGAGGCTCAGACATTCTTGCGCGTCTTGGTGGAGACGAGTTCGCACTATTGCTTTCAGGTTGTTCCTTGGAAGAGGCAGAAGAGAAGGCGCATGAAATCTTACAATCTATACAAGAATATAAATTTATTTGGGAACAGAAAAGCTTCAATGTTGAAGCCAGTATTGGTGTGGCAGAAATTAATCAGAAATGTTTTGACTTGTCTTATGTGTTATCGGCTGTAGACAGTGCCTGTTATCTAGCTAAAGAGGCTGGCAGGAATTGTGTACGAGTATTTAGAGAAGGTGATGAAAATATTAACCGTCGCCGCGGACAAGAACGTTGGTTACAGCGATTTGATAAGGCTTTAAATGAGGGGCGTCTGGTAGTTACAGCTCAATCTATTATTAATATTAAAGCAAATAAAAATGTTCAAGTAGATAAAAATGGCTTTGAGATTTTGATTCGCATGCAAGATGATAATGGGCGCTTGGTACCTCCAAATGCATTCCTGCCTGCTGTAGAGCGCTATAACCGTGCCCCTAAGCTTGATAGATGGATATTGGATAAAGTTTTAATGCTTCTAGCAGAAAATAGAAGTGTATTAGCGCAGATTGATAAATGCTCGATTAATCTATCAGGTCAATCTCTAGTATCTGAAGGATTCTTGCCATTTACAATGGCGAAATTAAAAGAATATGAGATTGAACCTAGCAAAATATGTTTTGAGATTACAGAAACTGCAGCCATAGCTAACTTAGATCAAGCAACATCTTTCGTACAAAGCTTGAAAGACCTCGGTTGTTATTTTGCCTTGGATGATTTTGGTTCAGGTTTGTCATCATTTGCATATTTGAAAACTCTACCCGTGGATTTCTTAAAAATAGATGGCATGTTTGTAAAAGATATTCATCATGACAACGTAAGTCGTGCGATGGTTAAAGCCATTAATGAAATGGGACACGTGTTGGGTAAACAGACAATTGCTGAATATGTAGAGAATGAAGATATTCTTAAGATTCTAAAAGAAATTGGAGTTGATTTTGCTCAAGGCTTCCATGCGGGACGCCCTGAACCTATTTTAGAGTTCTTTGAATCTTCACAGTTTAAAGTGGTTGTGCCAAAGATACGCAATCTATTTGCTGCAAACGGCTAAAAGTTAATATTTATAACTTTAACCGAGAGTTTCTAACCCCATAATGGCTGCGTAAGATTCGGTTGTGTGGAATCTAGCCATAGAAGAATAATGCTCAGAGGCGCCAAGTAATTGCACTTCTAATACGTATTTTTTTTCATCTTCTGCGCAAACATGTTCTCTAAGGGTTTGTGCGGTGATATCTGCCTCATCTTTACAGCTCAAGGGGTAATACTTGGTAGCAAACAAATATTGGCTATCGGAGTTTCTTACGGTGTCTTGCCGTAGGCGATACTCGATGTTTGTATTTGTTTGTGGTGTGCTTTTTACTCTTTGTACTGCTATATCTACATTGCCAATGCCTAATTGCATCATCATCTCGCTATTGCGATCTAAATGAGCATCCATGTATGCCGCTTTTTTGATAAAAGACTCGGCCGATTCATGCAAATGTGCTTTACGAAGTTGTCGATCAATTTGTTCATCACCCAACTGTTCTCGATACTGAATACGAATACCTGAACGATTTATAAAAATGCCCATCACATCGATGGGGTACTCACCCTCAAGATAATCGCGAAATTTTTCAGTGTTTAGTGCCATTTGTAAGCATTAGTTAATTAAGAATATTCTGGCCAGAGGTGACCGGCCTGAAGAGTCAATTTTCAGGCATTTTTAGAGCTAATTGCTGTTCTAGATGACTAAGTGTTGTTAATTACAGGTTGAAATTCCAAATGGAAGATAAGCAGGGCACCATCCTGTTATGCCAGTAAAAACTGGAATAATTCCAATCATGCCAAACCACCATACACCACCAAAAGCGAGTGCTAGACCGATTAACAATAAGCCTACTAAAATTCTTATCATGCGATCAGTTTCGCCAACATTTTCTGTCATTTGAACTTCTCCTTTTAATCTTTAAGTTGGACTCTAATAAGCCTCTAATAATTGATACGTTATTCAATATAATGCCTACTGTAGGAGTTTAGCAATGAGTAAATCAAGACTTAATTTTGAGACAGAAGATCCCTCCTATAGCTTGATGCTCTAAAAATACCATTTCCGTTCATCCTAAATTTGTAGCCTTTGGTTCGTTAAACCAGCTATTCACTTGAAATTCATGGTTATCGGCCATTGAATATGTGATTGAGAGCCTTTAATTATTGTAAATTTAAAGCAAAATCAGTTATCTAAACTTGGAGCGATGAGCATGGGAAAGAAGTCTTTTTTAGATAAAATTACAGGTAAAAAAGCACCGGAAGTAGTCTTGCCTCAACCAATTAAAGCAGAATCTGATATCCAGGAAGTTACAGGTGAGATTGATCATCTATGGATGAAAGAAGATCTGGATGCTAAAAAACCTACATTAGAAAAAGATCCAAGAATTGATACTGGAATTCTACGTAATCGGATCGCTGATAAGCTTGCTAAAATGAACAATAGTTAAGGTTTTTATTAACCTTACGCATGGCTACTATTCTTTGTAGCTAACTTCATATCCTAAATATATTTCTTTGGTCCTCAGTCTCTAATATTGCCATTCTGTTTGGTAATGTATTTCATATAAAAAACATCTGTCGAACTTCAAATAACAAACTGAGGTCTTAGTTTTTATAAGTCTTTTGCTTTATGGCAAGATTGGTATTCCTCTAGATAACTACTTTCTTAATATGCGTTTACTGCATTTATTTATACTAATTTCCTGCACATATTTTATAAGTCATAGCCTGTTAGCCGAGGAGGACGCACTTGAATTATCAGGAAACTTTATTCAAGGGGGTTTAGTCGTTGGCAAAGTAACTCCTAGTTCTAGAATAAAGATTAATGAGCATATGGTGCGTGTTTCTGCAGATGGGGAATTTATTATTGGCTTTGGACGTGATTATCCTGCGAATGCGACATTAACAGTGTTGGGACAAGATGGTGGCGAGCATCAACATGCGCTGAAAATTACACAGCGCGAATACAAAATTCAACATATTAATGGTTTACCCAAGGCACAAGTTAGCCCAGATGAAAAAACTTTAGCGCGAATTAAACAAGAAAATAAAATAATTTCTCAAGCGCGCAGAAAGGATGAAGAACGCATGGATTTTAAAGCCGGGTTTATTTGGCCAACAAATGGACCGGTTACGGGTGTATTTGGCAGTCAACGCATACTCAACGGAGAGCCTCGACAACCACATTACGGTATCGATGTTGCAGCACCCGTGGGGACGCCTGTAGTAGCTCCAGCAGCGGGTGTGGTGAGCTATGTGGGTGATATGTATTTCTCAGGAGGTACTTTGGTGTTAGACCATGGGCATCGTTTATCCTCGTCTTTTTTGCATCTTGACAAGGTTTTAGTACAGGTAGGTCAGCGGGTTGAACAAGGAGAAAAAATTGCACTTGTCGGTGCAACCGGTAGAGTTACTGGTGCGCATTTAGATTGGCGCATGAACTGGCATGGGCAACGCATTGATCCTGGTTTGCTAATGGATGAACTGCCTGATAATAATGAGTAATAACAGTTAGATAAGGTATTATTCTAATATAAATATTAAGAAAATTATAAGAGCAAATATAAATGCATAGAGAATGTAAGGAAAGATGAGTACTTCAGGTCTTGATAATGAAGGGCCTAGAACTTCGCAGTTTGAAGCAATGGTAAATGCCTATTCGAAGGACTTGTATAGGTACGGATTGTGGCTGACTAAGGATGCGCAAATTTCAGAAGATCTGGTGCAAGAGACCTTTTTGAGAGCGTGGCGTGCCATGGATCAACTTAAAGATCCTAAGGCTGTGAAAAGTTGGTTATTTACCATTTATCGACGTGAAAACGCACGTCGTTTTGAAAAGGTGAGACCGGAGACCACGCCAATTGACGATATTAATGTTGATCAATTTGCACAGGTTGAAGACAGTTTTGCGAAAACAGAAGTTATTGCCTTACGCAAAAGTTTGAAAGAATTGCCGGCAGAATATTTAGATCCGCTTTTGCTGCAAGTTTTAGGTGGTTACAGCTGTGACGAGATCGGAGAAATTTTAGATATTAAGTCCGGTGCTGTAATGACGCGTCTATTTCGTGCACGTAAAAAGTTACGTGCAATTTTGGAAGATGATGGTTCAGAAATTGATATAGATGGGCAAGATAATATTGTTGAAATTTAATCTTCAAGGATTATGAGTATGGACACCATTTGTTTAGAAACACGACGAGAGCTTACAACAGATCCGAATAGTAGAAATTCGGAGATGATGCAGCACCTCTCTGACTGTGAACAATGCTCAGAATACTTTCAAAAACTTAAACAGTTCGACGATAAATTAAAATCGGCATTTAATGTTGAAGTGCCTGAGGGTTTGGAGTCGAGAATTATCCTTGCGCAGCGTATGGATAACAATTCAGGGAGTACGCTATCAAATGTAATCCCGATTAAAAAAGATAGAAGTAATCGTGATTTTAAATGGATGTCGTTGGCGGCTGCATTAGTGCTAGCGGTTGGTTTGTCACTTGGAATGTTCAAGTTGGGTGAATCTCACGGCGTAGGAAATGAAGTGCTTGCACACATCGATAGCCATCCTAATGAATTAGAAAAAGACGATAATATAAAACTAGCCTCGTTAAACAATTTTTTACAGGACCATGGATTACTAGCTAATGAGAGTATTGGTTATATTCGACACGTATCGAACTGTCCTATTGAAGACAAGATGGTTGCCCATTTAGTAGTTACAGATAACCAAGGTAAACCAGTAAGTGTGATGTATATTCCTTGGAAAGACTCAACTAAACGTACCACATTTAAGAATGATAAATTTAATGGGATTTTGGTTGGTGCACAGAAGGGTAGTTTTGCAATAGTTTCAGAAGATCTTAATTCATTAAAGTCGATGGAAGATCGTGTAATGAATTCAATGGAAATTAAAATATAATTTGAATATAAGCAAGCAGAAAGCGCTTGCTCATATTTGTGTTTTAATAACTAAAATTAAGTTATTAATGCTTAGTTAATGCTTTGATAATATTCCATTAGAATCTTAGCTACTTCAGGGCGTGCAAATTCTTTAGGTAAATCTTCTCCCGCAGCAAGCATTTCACGAACTTTGGTGCCTGAAAGCAATACAAAGTCTTCTTTGGTATGATCTGGTGCATCACGCATCATCACCACTTTGTTGAGTTTCTTCGAGTAAGCTGTGTGGTCTGCACGGAAGATTTCAATATCTATTGCACCAGCTGGTACTTCGTCGTCAAAGATATTTTGCGCATCAAATGCACCGTAGTAATCACCTACACCAGCATGGTCGCGACCTATAATGAAATGTGTGCAACCACAGTTTTGTCTAAACAACGCATGTAGAACGCCTTCGCGTGGTCCAGCATATAACATGTCAAAACCATAACCAGTAACCATCACACTGTTTGGTGGAAAATATACTTCGACCATTTTACGAATTGCAGCATCGCGCACTGGGGCAGGTATATCACCTTTTTTTAATTTACCAAGCAACATGTGAATTAATATACCGTCAGCATTAACGGCTTCTTGTGCCATTTTGCAAAGCTCTTCATGTGCACGGTGCATAGGGTTACGAGTTTGGAAGCCTACTACTGTATTCCAGCCACGCTCTGCAATTTCATCACGAATTTCGCCAGCAGTTTTGAACGTACCTTTGAATTCTTCACTAAAGTAACTGTAGTTTAGTACTTGAATGGGTCCAGAGATCGCAAATTTGCCTAAAGACATAAACGTTGATGCGCCAATGTGATCTGGATCAGTGGTGCGGTAAACTTTATCAGTAATATTCGCGACTTGTGTATCACTTAGCTCCTCAATTGATTCAATATCTTGAATCGCAAGCACTGGATTACCTTCAACATTGGGGTCGCGTAGTGCAATTCTTTTTGCATCGCCAATCACACTTGCGTCTGGCACTAAATTCAGCACAGGGGTAGGCCAAAACAAACCATTGCTCGTTTGCATTTTATCGGCAACGGAAATTGCATCTGCTGCAGTCATGAAGCCTTTTAAAGGGGTGAAATAACCAGCACCTAACATCACAGCATTTGAAGCAGCTGCAGAGTTCACAATTATAGAAGGTAAACTTTCAGCTTCTTTTTCTAACTGTTTGCGAGTGGCTTCATTTTCAACATATAAAGGCGTTAAGGTATCCGATCCGTGCGGCTTGATCATTGTTCTCTCCCAAGATTATCTGAACGATATTTGTGAATTATTTTGCGCGATGCACGCATATATTATTCTGTTGTTGGTAAATTACAGTATGAAATCTATGTGCTAGCTAGTCGAATCTCTTAATAGTCCTATTAGCTGTCTTGTTTTAGTCTGTATTTAGTATTTATTGATTAAGTTTAATTTAGTTGCATAAAACAACTATATTTCCATTTGTATAGGGTATTTATAGTAGTTTTATAGATTTTTGTGGACCTATTGCTCAATTTTTAGCCTCAACTTATGCGATTATTCTTGCCATGATTATAGAAGGACAAAGTGAAATGGAAGACTACTTTGACAGTGCGATTCATGAAGTCGTAGAAGAATTTGAAAACATCCCTACAACCGAAGATACGCGCACAGGTATTGATCGTCGGCATGTAGAGGCAAAAGAGTTTCCACTTAAAGATAGCAACGGAAATGTTGTTACTGAAGAGCGACGCACAAAGGATGATCGACGCAACCAAGATATCGATATAGACGATATCTCAGAATATGTTCAGGAAGTGCGTTAATTCAACGGAATAAATTGTACGAGAATAGGCTCGCTATTTTTATTCGTATCTGCAACTAGCCCGGCGGCTTGAATGCCGGTTACTGCACAATGTTCATCTTCATCAGATAAATCTCCGGTGATGCCTACCGAGCCTATGGCCTGATTATTATTATCTTGTACTAATACTCCACCTGGTACAGGTAACAATTTTTGATCTGCAATGTTGATCAATGCAGTCATAAACATAGGTCTTTCTTCACCCATTTCTCCTGATTTGCGAGAAGACACTCCAAGCCCTATGGCTCCCCAAGATTTTGCCATTGCAACTTGAGGACGCATAAGCTTGCTGCAGCTGCTCTTGAAAGTGCTTTTATGTGGCCACCCGCGTCGAGTACTACGACAGTTAGAGGTGCTAACTTACGTTTTTACCTTCTGTGTGTGCAGCTTCAATGATTGTATTGGCTTGCTCTAGAGTAATTTCGGACATGTTTGTTACCTTGTATTGGAATATGATTCTTTAAATAAATTTTAGGGTTAGGCATTTGCTCTGCATCTTAGTAAAATACTCAGCATAAGAAAATAAATAGTTATATAACCCATGACATTCCAAAGATGATATTTACAGTATGATATTTTCTGGCAACG
>JABDMD010000190.1 GCA_013001685.1 Gammaproteobacteria bacterium
TGGACTTTTATCACTTCTGCTTCTAGGTTTTATTACCTTTATTGCATTTCGAATTGGATCAGATCCAAATGTTAGTGAATCTACCAAACAGCAAGCGGTTTTAGATGAAACACAAGAGGCTATTACTGAAGATCCAAAACTTATTCCAGAAACTGCGTCTACCGAAGATACTGTTAGCATTGATTTAGTAAATCAGGAAGTTGAAAAAAATGAAACTCCAGAGGTAGCTCCCAAACCATTAACTGGGCCACAGACGAAGATAGTGGCCAGCGATACCAAAAACGCAGTCAAAATAGACACACAAATACAAAATCCTGTACCAATAGCTGAGAAAAATATTAGTAACGATGAGCAAACTGGAATCATTGCCAGTCAAAAATCTAAAGAACAAAATAAGATTCTAGACGAAGAACTTGCTCAGAATGAACAAGACTACGAAAAACAATTAAAAGCTCAAAAAACAGAGAATATAAAGAATCAGTCTTCTCCTGCAGAAAAAAAATCTTCTGTCGCCACCGATGCGGAAATTAATAAATTATTAGTGCTAGCTGAATATCAATTTGAAAACAAGCAATTATCTACCCCAAGCGGAGACAATGCTCTAGAAACCTATCAGAAAATACTCGCTAAATATCCTAGCAACAAAGCAGCAGTTAATGGTGTTAAAAAAGTACATGATAAATATATAAACTGGGCAACTTATTATTTAAAACATAACGATACTAAACGTGCAAAAGATTTTTATAACAAAGCTTTACGCATTGACCCAAACAATTCTGTTGCAATAGCAAACTTGCAAAACATTGCTCAACAACAAGCTGTTGAAAATACTAAAACAACTAGCACTCCAAATCTTGTTGAATTACAAAGTGCCACACCATCTAAAGTAATTCAAAATTTACTCGTTATTGCAGATAAGAAAATGCAACAGATAGAAAGCGAAGCAAGTACTAATAATCGAAACTATAAGATTTACCAAGAGGCACAAACAACTTATCAAGATGTACTAAGATCTCAACCACAAAATCAACAAGCCATCCAAGGCTTATCTTCGTTAACAAAATACTATGCTGACTGGGCAGAACTGCAAATTCAAAGTAAAAATTATAATATAGCGCTGTTTTTATATGGCCAAGCACTCTCTATTGAGCCAGGAAATGTGCAAATAACTCAACGCATTGAGCAAATACGAGAGCTAAAGAAAGATTTGTAAAATAAAGGCAACTGCCTCACAAAAACACTCGGTCAAAAATAAATTATCTTTAGATGAATAATAATTCTTCCATGCTATTAATCGTTCAAGTTAACGGCACCCCTATGCTTGAGTATGATCGTGAAAAAACGCTCTCCTCTGCTCAACAACAATCCTTAATACTTATGGATGAAAAACTAAATCAGGGTCTATCGCTTGGTAACAAACAAGTTTCCAACCCTAGTCTTGAACAACGTGTAGAATTTGTTGCAGCAAATCTTATATCAGCAGTATTAAACGATGAAGAAGTACTAGCTGCGGCAAGTTGTGCATATATTGCACATGCTTTACCGGACCTAAAGCAAATTAAGGCTTTGGAAAAAGATGGAGATGTATCTATCGAACTGATTTTTGATCGTGAGTACCAGCCTGAAGAAAAGCTAAACTTTATACCTCGTGAAAATCTCGATAATCTAAAAATTAATTAAAAGAAGTCAGTGTTCTATATAAAACGCTAGAACAATATAGAAACTAGTTCCAAATCAATACTGCTGCACCCGCAATCAGTATAAATAATGCAATGAGTAAATTCACAGACATCCTATGTCCACATACGTAGTTGATCCTGATTGAACTATATATAGATATGAATGACTGTAGAAAACGTACCGGATCAGTTTACAAATAATGCCGATGAAACTTAACTATGATTAGCAGGCTATAAATTTAGATAAGTTATCTATAGCATCGCAAAAAATTAGGTTGGATTAAGTCGAGCCTTAGAAAAGAGAGACCTAAGACTAGTAGCCGATATAATTATTTCATAAATATCAACTAGTTAGCTTCTGGTATCCCATTTCGTTGTATTAATACAACATTTTGGACCTCCTTTGATACCCTCATATTCTTTACAATATAATTGATCACTAAATATTAATCCTTAAACCCAGCCACTTTTATCGCTAAATGTTGCAATATTACAACATATTTTAGTTGACTTGCTTCACATCAAAAGGCAATCTGTCGTACAAATACAACGTTGTTGTATTTGGTCTGTGTGATTTGTTGTATGGATGCAGCGATTCATATATGACAGAGAGGATTCATGCAGAGGGAGGGAAGCACCTTATTTCTTTTGTTTAAAAGATTGAGGTTGTTACCAAAAAGTGTGAACAGTCTCTTAGGAAAATTACTCGAGTATTTTTCTTTTATCTTTAAACCTTAGTTAACGAAGAGGAGTATCTTCATGAAAACTAAACTATTAGGCGCAGCTATTGCACTTGGCCTAGCAGCAATGCCATTGGCATCGTTCGCAGGTGGAGTTGGCGGTGGTAACGCTAATTCAAACTGGACGATTTACGGATGGCAAAACTATTCGTATAACTTCATTGATATTGATCGAGATGTTGGTGAAGACCGTGACTTCGATCGTATTGATGCTAACGCGGCTAACATTGGTTTTGCAGCAAGCATCGACACTGGAGTATCCGTTGGTGGGCAGGCTGTACAAGCAAAAGTTCAATGTGAACAGTTTACTTTTTACAACCAACTCGCTGGTGGTTCTGGCTGGTGTAACCGTAACTCTAAATTAAGTCTTGCAGGCGTTTGGGGTGAAATCGGTGTTGCTATCTGGTTACTACCTTTCAATGAGATGGTCGCAGGATGGGTTGACCCATTCTATGACGCAGGCCTTGACTCTCATACTTCAATTATGGGTACTCATGGTTTAACCAGTAACTTCTTCAACGGTGGAACTTTTGATGATTCTGTTCTTGGTGGTGACTTTGATTATTCAAACTACACCATTTATGAGACAGGCTTTAACCGTCGTCAAGAAAACTTGCTTCACTGGTGGAGCCCAAACTGGAATGGTTTCAATGCGCGCTTTGCAATCACAGCGGGTAACCGTGATGAATCAAATGGCGACCTTGATCCACAAATCATCTCTACAGGTGTGACGTACACCACTGACATTGGTAATAATAACCTATGGTTAGCATTAACCTATGAAGAGCATGATGAGTGGGTTGCTGCATCTAACAACCAGAACCAAGGTTTTGATAATCTTGGACCAGGTCTATCAGATGTATCTGAGCCTGGAGCCTCTTTAGGAACTGGTACTTGTACTGATTCTGATGATGATGCATGGCGTGTAGCCGGTCGTTGGATCCAAGATTGGGGTAACGGACAGAGCACAGCACTTTCTGCGATGTACGAAGAGCTCTCATGGGACCTAGAC
>JABDMD010000001.1 GCA_013001685.1 Gammaproteobacteria bacterium
GTGTTACTGGCTATCAGTGGCGCTAATGTAAGACTTACTTCTCGCAAACAATCGCGCTCCGTTGAAGCATGTGATGAAATGCATGAACGCTTTGGTGTAGAGATGACGCCTATGCATGCAAGTGATGATGAATCGATAGAAGCAGCAATGGATGGCGCTCATGTTGTATTTGGTGCTGCAAAGGCGGGTATTCAACTATTGAGCGCAAGGCAATGGCAAGATCATCCAACCCTTGAGCTCATTGCTGATGTGGGTACTTCACAGGTATTAGGCTTTGAAGGTATCGATGTAATGGATAAAGATACTGAACGTCACGGCAAACGAGTATTCGGAGGGATCGGCATAGGCGCATTAAAACTTAAACTACACCGAGCTTGCATTGCTAAATTATTTGAATCTAACGATATCGCCTTAGATGCCGAATCGATCTACAAAATAGCCCAGGGTATGGCTTAAGCTAAATTTCTCATGAAGGCTTTACCTAAACTGCTCGAAATGATCGAACAGTTGATTGCCCTTCCCTCAATTAGTAGCACACAAGCTGAAATCGATACCAGCAATCAACCTGTCATCAACAGTCTCGCAAATTGGCTAAATGACCTAGGTTTTGAAACAGAAGTTGTTCCGAATCTAAATGGCTCTTCTAATAATAAATCAAATTTAATCGCCACCATTGGCGAAGGCAATGATGGCTTAGTGTTATCCGGACATACTGATACAGTGAACTTTGACCAAACCGGCTGGAATACAGATCCTTTTAAAGCCACACAACTAGATAACAAAATGTACGGTTTAGGTACAGCCGATATGAAATCATTTCTAGCTATTGCTATTGAAGCTGCTAAAGAATTTAACAATAAAAAATTAAAACAACGTTTAACTATTATTGCGACTGCCGATGAAGAATCCACCATGCAAGGCGCGAAAACGTTAGTTAAAACATTAGATGCAAAAGGCAAAAAACTTGGAAAATATTGCATTATTGGCGAACCAACAAGCTTAACCCCCATACACCAACACAAAGGTGTGATGATGGAAGCAATAAAAATAATTGGCCAACCAGGACACTCAAGCGACCCCAGCTTAGGCAATAATGCACTTGATGGAATGCGTCTAGTGTTAAATGAGCTAGAACAATTCAAACAAGAACTAGCCAATAAATACATCAATCATGATTTCGTGGTACCCATTCCGACCTTAAACTTTGGGCATATTCACGGTGGGGATAACCCAAATCGCATATGCGGTGATTGTGAATTGCATATTGATCTACGCCCATTACCTGGAATGAAAATTGAAACCTTACGTGATGAGTTGCACGAACGAATTGCAAAAATAATTGAGCCGCTAGGATTAAAAACCGATTTCAAATCTTTATTTGATGGAACACCTGCTTTTGAGACAGATGAAAACTCAAAAATAGTTCAACTCACCAAACAATTAAGCAACAAAAATCCTGCAACCGTTGCTTTTGGAACTGAAGGTCCCTATTTTAATTTAATGGGCATGGAAACAGTGGTGCTAGGGCCAGGCTCTATCGATCAAGCTCACCAGCAAAATGAATTCTTATCCTTAGACTCGATCAATCCAACAATCGATTTATTGCAAAATGTTATCCACGAGGTTTGCGTTAAATAACGAACACATGGACGACATGCAGGATGCACAAGTGCAGTGGGTGGGATAAGCAACTAATTGCAGATTGGTATTTTGATTTAAGTTTGAAAAAGATCTGGATGTCGGTAGCGACCGTGCGAATAAGAGCCAAATCATGGATGATTTGATCAGATTAATTTCTTACTTAAACGAATGTCCGCTTTCGGTCAATAACAGTCATTCAGCTAATTACATTTAAATTTTTACTTGCTATACCCACTTTCAGCCAAAAGCCGTTGTTTGATTCAGACAGTGCACCTCTTTATTAAACCCGAATAATCTTATTGATTTAACCCGGGGACGTTTTTGTGTAATAATGCACGCATAGTCTCAACACGTTGCGCATCAATAATATCGCGTGCCACATTAGTCGAGAGACCAATCTCTTCAAGCATCACGTGACCAAGCTGAAGACCCGACTCCAATACTTCGGGAACAACCTCTGTGGCACCTTGGTTCAGTAGACTTGATGCATGTGCACTATCATGAACTCGCACGACAATGGATACTTTGGGTGATAGTCGACGTGCAGCTCGCAATACTTGTTCCGTTGCATTAGGGTCATCGGTACAAACTGCAAGGACTGCCGCATGGCTTAGACCCATCTTCTGTAACATGGCGATGCGACTCGCATCACCTAGATAAACTGGAGCACCCTGCGCTCGTAATTCAGCAACACGTGTCGCATCGAGGTCTAGTGCAATGTGCTCAATTTTCTGTTGCTCACACAGCGCTGCTAATAGTTGACCTGTGCGCCCATAACCCACAATGATTACATGATTAGCTAAGTGTGGAATGATTTCTTCTTGTGCACACGTTGATTGCGCACGCGCTTCAATTTTAGCTCCTACACTATGTGCGAGACGTGCTATCAATGGTGTAAGAAACATTGTCACTCCAACGACAATAAGCATAAATTGTGCCGTGGATTCAGGCAGAATATCGAGACTTAGCGCCATACCAACAACCACGAAAGCGAATTCACCACCTTGGCCAAGAAGCAGTCCCATCTCAGTTGCCTGAGCCCAACTAAACCCGTACATACGTGCGAGTCCTGTTGTTACTAGTGACTTAATGACAAATAAACCTATGACAGATAGAAAAATCCATACGGGTTCAGCCAATATTTCAGATAGGTTAATGCCCATTGCAACAGACATAAAAAACAAACCGAGTAACAATCCTTTGAATGGTTCAATGTTAATTTCAATTTCGTGACGAAACTCGGTTTCAGCCAGTAAGAGCCCAGCAAGGAATGCTCCAAGTGCAGCGGATAGCCCAACAGTATAAGTGGCAACAGCTGTTGCAATGATCGTCAACAGGGTCACTGCCATAAAGAGTTCTGGACTATCTGCTATACCTACAAATCGAAAAAGTGGTCTAATCAACAATCGGCCAATAACAAGGATAATCAAAACGGCAATGAAGGCCTCACCAAATGCCAAGCTTATAGGCCAAATCAAAGAATCACTTACGTGGGCTCCGAATGTGCTGACCACAAAGAGGATGGGAACTACAGCAAGATCTTGTGCAAGAAGGACAGCAAAGCTGCCATGACCAACTGTACTACCAAAGCGACTGTGTTCTATCAGTAACTGCACCACGATCGCGGTGGAGGATAGCGCAAGACAGCTACCAAGTATGACTGATGCTTCAACAGAGTTGCCAAAAGCCCAGGCGATGCCACCTATGATTATTCCCGTAACTATGATCTGCGTCGAGCCTAAACCAAATACTAAATAACGCATTCTCCAAAGGCGCTCGATTGACACCTCTAGTCCAATCATAAACAGCAGGAAAACTACACCGAGTTCTGCCAACGCACGAACACCTGACACATCTGTAATTAATAAATGACGCAACCAAATGTACTGCTCAGCAAATCTTGCAAGACCATACGGCCCTACAGCCAAACCGATTAGCATAAATCCTAGAACTGGGCTTATTTTTAGTCGCTTCGCAAAAGGAATCACCAGGCCTGCTGCTGCAAGAAACACGACAGCATCGTGCAGCCTTAGATCTTCCATTGATCCCTCCAATCTTTATAGATTTTCTCTAAGAAATATCTTGAGAATTCAAAATAACAAGCTTTTAATCTTTGATGTAATCGCCGCGGTAGATCAAAAAACGTTTGATTAGTCATTCTCATAAGCAATAACAAACTATTTAAAATCTTCATCAATATAAATTCACGCATCTTTTATTTAATAACAAGGAAAATTAATACAATGGGTCCAAACCAGAATATTGTTGCATGGAAGGAACGAATGTTCACTTTAGGACGGAAGCAATCATTGAACAAATTTAAAACGAAGAATTCCAATCAAATGTCTCCTTTCGGCCAATTGCTGACACTAGTGACTGGCAAGAAACATAATTACCATAGTGTTGGATCGCACAACGAAGTCACGCACGATACCTTTACTGTATGTTCAGCAGAACCTTCTTTGTCAAGAGCGAGTGCTAACCACCCAAAAGGATACTGCAACTTGTAAGGTGGCAAGTATCTCGCAGCAGTCTTCTCATTGAACCCGAATTTACTGTAGTAGTTCGGATCACCATAAACGAATAATACGTTGACTCCTTCTCTTGATAGCAGCTCTATACCATTTTCAATGAGTTTCGATCCGATTCGGCGCTTCTGGTACTCAGGCATTACACCAAGTGGCGCTAGGATATAGCCTTTCCATTTCTTACTCGAATTAATAGTTACAGGACTAAATGCTATGTGGCCTACCACTGTGCCATCTATCACGGCTACCTTCGTCAAAGTTTTAGGACTCGCTTCTTCGTTAAGAAGATTGGATGCGAGCGTTGCAACGCTCTTTGCTTCGTTTTTATCAAAGGCGTGCATGTGTACTTCGCGAATATGCTCAATATCTAGATTTGTTGCTTCGCGGATCAAAGTCATGTCCTGCTAGCTATTTTTTAATTTGCTTAAATGTCCGCTTTGGGTCGTTAGCAAACGTCTGGAATATATTCTAAAACTAATATTATTGACATTGCTTACTAAGATGGTGCTCACCTTTTTTAATGAATTGAGAATATCCATAATCAGATTTGTAAGAAACCACTACTAGATTTTCCAAGACATAGACCTAAAAAGCATTTGCCCGATAAGTTTGCTTTGGTGAAAAGGTTACAAGTGACGAAATCCAACCTTCTTTATTTTCTTTCAACCAAGCTACTATTTCGCTATAGCTAGGATTGCTTCTATTTATTTGTATGCCACAGTAAGTAAACTCACTTGGTATTAAACCTAAATCTATTTCTTGCTCACTAAAAATATATAAATAAATTGCTGAATTAATTACTAGCAAAGCTATTATTAAAAATAGATACAAATCTTTAGAAATTTACTCATTCAAATTTTTGATGCGAAAGCCTGCTTTGGTTTGCAAGCAAATTTCACAAAGAATAACGTTTTATTAGCGGAGCACCAAAATAATTATAAGCAACACTAATATCAAAATAGCAGCTGCACCACTAATACTCCCTGCTGCGGGCAAATCCTCAAATTTTTGTGCAAGCATTCTGACTTCTTCATCGGTCAATGAATTTATACGTTCATGCGCTTGTTCAGCAGTAAGACATGTTGCTCTAATAGGTTACGTGCGTCAGCTCGATCAAATATTTTATATAAATTCGCTCTTTTCAGATCGGTATATTGCAGTTGCAATATTTCATTTGTTCCAACTATTCCCGCATAAGCAGGCATAGTGTTGGTAAAAACAAGCGCAAATACACAGATATAAACAATTGCTAATTATGAAAATTTACTCATAGGCTAACACCCATTTAGATAAAAGCTTGAAGGCATAGCATTTCAACGTTTATTTAGTTTTCTTTTTCTTAAATCGCTCAAACTTCAGTTTATAGATATTACCTTGTGGAACTGCATCATCTTCCACAATCAAGTCTTCAGAGCTATTGTTTTTCTCGCGTGTAGAAATAACACGAGCGGCTTCTTCGTCTTGGCATGCAATGGGGTTAGTATCTTGATTACGATAATCTTCTGTCGTGCATGGACGAAACCCGGGCAATACTTTAGATTCATATATAGTTACCGTTTCTAATTCGGAACTACTCGCATCTTGTTTAACTGGGGATTGTGTTGGAGGCGGCGCATCGATGACGATTTCTGGCGGTGGCTGTGCCTCAGAAGTTTCTTCTGCACTTGCACTTCCAATAAACAATAGAGCCCATGCCATCATTAATGACGCGAACAATAAGTATCTGTACTTTAATCTAATCATACCCAACTCCTAAGTATAAAAAGATTAAGCTTAATTGCTTAACCATAAAATTATATTAAGTTTTATAATTCTGCCTGTTTTCGCTTTGAAATTTCTTCGTCTATCGCAGTGATTGCTTGCTCCAACTCGTTAACAGAATAAATATTTTGAATTAGATATTTATCATGCTCCACCTTAGCATAAGATTCATCTAACTCTTTTCGATACATGCCAATTGGTGTGTCTGGATCTTGAAGATCAGCCACCAGTTTCTTATGAAATTCTGGATTTTCATTAAACTTAAACATCATAGACATATAAACCGCTGAAAAACGAAAATCATACGACTTATAGTCTTCAATCGTGTGTACATCCTCACGTGCATTACGAATATCAACATCAAAGGTATTGCTATAACCCAACAATGAATCACGAAACTTACCTTCGATTTCATAATCCTCAATCATCACTGGAATAACATCGACAATTTTTAAGCGCATATCGTCATGAGCCATTATTGTTTTCAGTAGCTGCTGTTTTGCTACTTCAGGCTCATCACTGGCCTGGCGGATTACGGTGAGATCTCTTTGGCGTGTTTCTCGCTCAGAATGTAATTGCTCAAGGCTTAGGCTACTTAGATTCTCAGGAATCTTATGTAGTACTTTTACTCTATCCAGAATCGGCGACTTAATGGTCTCGCCTCCCGCAAAACTGGCTGAACTGATGAAAAGCATCATCGCTATACATAAGCCAGCATTAATTAGCCGTATTTTTTGCATTCTTGGTTCCATGTATCTGATTAGGTGTATAAAATTCAACCGGCTAGTGAAATTCCGCTAGCGTAAACAAATCCTCTGCACCTATTATAAGGCCCTTATGAGGTCTAAGATAGCAGAAGATTATTGTGGATAATCTATGCTAATTCATAGACTTAACAAGCACATTACAAATTAATTAAAAATAGTTCTAGCCATTTTAGCCGTGCCAAAAGATACAATATTTCAATTAGAGAGCTTTCGACAAGCTACGCCTTATATCTATGCGCATCGTGGCAAGACGTTTGTGCTATATATAAATGATGCTTTATTAGCAAAAGAAAGCACTGCCTCACTCATACATGATCTAGCACTGGTTCATACTTTAGGAGTTAAGCTAGTTTTAGTTCTTGGTCTACGCACATTTATAGATAAAAAACTTGGCAAACAACCGGCTAGCGCATTTAAAAACGATTGGCGCATTACCGATGCAAAAACTCTGAATGCAATTAAAGAAATTGCCGGCAGTGTTAAAACCAATATAGAAGCACTTTTTTCTATAGGCTTGATCAACACTCCGATGTCGGGCATGAAGCTAAATGTTGTCAGTGGTAATTATGTACGCGCCAAACCTGTGGGTGTACGCAGTGGAGTCGACTACCAACATACGGGGGAAGTACGCAGTATTGCCGCCGATGAAATTCAGAAGCAATTGGATGCAAACAATATTGTATTGATGTTGCCCTTAGGCTATTCCAAAACTGGAGATATTTTCAATTTAACCAGTTTGGAAGTAGCTAAGCATGCCGCTTGCGCATTACAAAGCGAAAAGCTAATTCTTATGCTGGACAAATTTATCGCACCTGGCAAGAAGAAGCAAAGCGATAATCATTACAACGTTAATGAAGCAAAAGAGCTGGTTAAGAATTTACCGAAAAGCAAACAGCAAGTTAAAGGTTACCTTGATGTTGCTGTGCAAGCTTGTTTAGAAAATGTAAAACGAGTGCATTTACTCGATGCATCTAAACCAGGCGCATTGCTAGAAGAACTTTACACACTAGATGGAGTTGCAACATTAGTTACCGCTGAAACTTATGACGAAATCCGACCTGCTACGATAAATGATATTGGTGGGATAACCGAGCTCATCCAGCCACTCATAGATAAAGGCGCTCTAGTTCCGCGTACACGCGAGCAGCTTGAGTTGGAAATTGAGAGTTTTGATGTCATAGAACGAGATGGCATGGTTCTCGCCTGTGGAGCTCTACATATATTTGCAGAAGAGCATGCAGCCGAAGTTGCCTGTCTTGCCGTGCATCCTGAATACCAATCGAATGGCAGGGGTAGCAAAATGCTCTCACACCTAGAAAAGAAATCTGCAGATGCAGAGCTCAACCTGCTTTTTGTGCTTACCACGCAAACCTCTCACTGGTTTCGCGAGCACGGCTTCAAAACCACCAAAATAGAGTCTCTACCGATGAAAAAGAGGGCTATATACAACTATCAGCGAAATTCTAAGGCCTATAGCAAAGCGGTATAGCCAGGCAGAGGGGCTTTCGCCAAAGCGCTAAGAGACTATAATTAGTGCTGTTACAGAAAAATTATTTACACCAGGGAGAGAGAAGAGAATCATGAAGATCGATTCAACGATATTAATTAGCCTAGGTATCCTTTTAGGCGTCATCCTTACAATGTTTGTTCAACCTATCAACACCGCTCTTATGATTGCTGGCGGTTTATTGGCATTAGCGATCGTTTTAACTTTAATCAAAAATCTTGCTAGAAGATCTGCAAGTAGACCGAAAAAAACCAAACCTACATCTACCCCCACCAGTAAAGCTGGTTCTAATCAAATGCAAGGCACCGTTAAGTGGTTCAACTACAAAAAAGGTTTTGGTTTTATCGAACAAGAAAATGGTGAAGATGTATTTGTTCACCACCGCTCAATCATTGGCACAGGTCGAAAATCACTTCGCGAAGGTCAAAAAGTTTTAATGGACATTGTCGATGGTGACAAAGGCCTACAAGCGGAGAATGTCAGCCCGCTTTAGTGGAACAAAAATCTAGCTACATTTTTAACCCAGTGTTTTGGCTAATTTTTGCCTTAACACTGGGGTTAATGCCCTACACTCCCGAACCCCATGTCTGGGAAAAACTAAAATGGATTTTTGCAGGCGCACAAGGAATGAAACCTTTAGATTGGTTTGATTTCTTTTTACACGGCACTCCATGGTTATTATTTGTGGTCTCGCTTGTTAAGAAATTAGTTAAAATTTAAACGGCAACTAGAACGTATATTCCAAGATATAATTATTTTTTAAATCCTTAGATAGGAGAAAAATATGTCTGATAAACGTGAAGCCACGTGGTTCCTGCCTATGTGGAAAAGTACAAATATCCTCAAAGGCAATGAGCATACATGCGGGAGCATGCCACTGTGGCATGTGCAGAAAGTGGACGGGCGGGCCATTATTGGCTGTTGATTGCGTAACTGAGGTTTCTTTTTCAGGGGGAAAAGTATATTAAAGTTTAAAGCTCTTCAAATTGGCAGAACGAGGATTTTGTGGACCATGCGCAAGCCATCTTTTTTATCGATTAAAAGAAAACAACCAAAATATTATGCCGGTTGGCCTTTTCGAGAAACTTGATGACATTGAATTTGATCACCAAGTTTTTATCGATGATAAACCTAAATATTATGATTTCCTAACAAAACTAAAAACATAACAGGGAAAGAAGTTTTTGCTAAATTCTCTTCTTCATCCGAATAATAAAATTTCCATCGCATTGCTATAAGCACGCCATTTTCCCGCCATAATTAGTCTGTTTAATTTGAGGCTCACTATCTACTAGGAGCCTCAAATGTTTTTGGCGCATATGCCTGCCGGTTATTTAGCAAGTAGATTCCTGCTTTCACAATATCGGTTAGAACCATCAAAAACAAAATGGTTACTGCTCCTGGGTTTATTAGGAAGTGTATTTCCAGACATGGATATGTACTATTTTTATTTGATGGATAACCGACAGCATGGTCATCACAGTTATTGGACACATATACCGTTTTACTGGATTACCGTGTTGGGACTTAGCTATATGATTGCGGCAATCGTTAGGTCGCGATATCTAGTTGCTGCTGCAACGGTATTTGTTGGTTGCTTTTTGTTGCACTTATCACTAGACACCTTTGCAGGCGGCGGTATCAAGTGGCTTTACCCGTTCGAAAACTCCTACATCAATATTTTCTTTATCCCATCACAAGCTAATCGATATTGGGTTTGAATTACTTGTTACATTGGACTGCTTTAGTTGAGCTCACAATCGTTGCTATTGCAACAATTACTTTCTGGAAAACCCAGAAATCATCTATATAAATTATTCAGGAGACAAAAATGAAAGAAATATCATCATTCTCATTTAAACCACAACCTGGCCCATATGAAACATGGAGCTTATGTTCTGAGTTAATTATGGATGGAAAACGCACAGGAAAGTATGCACCTGGCTTTGTGATCGGCGCACAATATGCCTACAAAGATTTATATTTAATTGTAACTTCATGGAATTGCCCCTATGAAGAATCACAAGAATTCATATTATTATCAAATGACTTAACTGTGTTATGCAAAAAACATATCGGTCATATTTATTCCACTATTCTACTTGAAGGACATGAACCTGTCGCAGAAGATCAAGTGCTGTTTCATTGTAACGACGATATAGATATTCTTGTAACAGCAAAATCTGGTTTATTACACTCCTCTCCACCTTTTTTTACCACGCAAAAAATACGACGTGAGATTGTAACTGCCGTATAATCCGCTTTGTAGATTTCGTGCTTCTCAATCTAAGTGTATTATGAAAATAATAATTCATATTCTAGTTTTTTTAGCATTATGCATTCTATTAGGCTGCGTAGCTATTACTAGACCAAGTCTGACAACATACAGCTCTTACAATCCTGAACATACAGTTTCCCCTGAAGCACTAAGTGCGCATGTGCAGTTCTTAAGTGAAACATGCTTACCTCGGGACCATGAAAATACTCTGAACCTAAACAAGGCTGCAAACTATATTGAAAATGCATTTTCTCAGAGTGCAGACCAGGTGGAATTACAAACTTATGTTGCAAATAACTATGAATATAAAAACGTGATTGGTTTCTATGGCCCCGAATCAGATGAAGTGTTCATAGTTGGCGCCCATTATGATGCATTCATGGATTTTCCAGGTGCTGATGATAATGCAAGTGGAGTAGCGGGCTTAATCGAACTTGGGAAACTACTTAGCAAAGCATCTTTAGAATCTCAAATCATTTTAGTGGCGTATACATTAGAAGAACCACCCTATTTTAGAACAGAGAATATGGGTAGTGCTGTGCATGCTCAATCTTTAATTTCTAATAAAGTAAAGGTTAAATTGATGATTTCACTGGAAATGATTGGTTATTTTTCTGAAGTTGAAGGCACCCAGGAATTTCCTAATCCTATTATGCGTTTGCTTTATCCAGATCGAGGTAACTATATTGCTGTCGTTGACCAGATGTTTACCAATAACGCGCACTCAATTAAACAAGCCATTAATACTTATACAGATTTACCTGCATATTCCATCAATGCGCCTAAATCTATACCTGGTGTCGATTTTTCAGATCACATGAGCTATTGGAGTAATAGCTATCCTGCGGTAATGATCACAGACACTGCGTTTTATCGCAACAAGAACTACCACACGCCTGAAGATACGTATGATAAATTAAATTACGAAAAAATGAGCCAAGTTGTTTATGGTGTATTTAAATACTTACAAGACAATACTGATAAATCTAGTTAGTTAAAATTTATTCAGACCAGGTTTTATAGTTTTTCTTCATTTCCTCAACCATATCTGGCAAAGACTGATTAGTTGCAATATTAAAAGAATCACCAAAATATTGTTTTAATCGTACCATCATCACCTCAGCATCTATGTCAAAACATTCATCCAAACTCTCTCCTAGTCTTTTTGGATTCGGCTGAAGCTTTGGATCGGGCTGCACAATATTAAAAATAAATTGGATTTCACGTCGGTATTGATTTGCGCGCACTTTAAGATCATCTTTTTCTATTTCTTTTTGCATGGGATCTTCAGATGGAAACATCCTGATCAAGATTTTACCTATAAGCGCTGTGATAACTGATGAAATTATCAGCAATAGGTAAACCGAACCAAGTTGATATCGCTCGAAAACAAATAATAACCCTATCGTTATGGTAAAAAATAAGACTGCGTAGACTAGAACAGGATGCATAATTCTTGATTTTTTTTGTATAGTTCAATAACAATATTCAGTCACTAATATCATAAGCAGGAGAAAGGAATGTTCACACCAATCAGAGTATTTTTTACGATTGCGGTGTTATTTTCACAATGTTTACATGCAGCGTCTGTAGAAGAGTATGTAAAAGTTTGCACCGACAATCAAGGCAACAAGATGGGGCCTGAATTATGCAAATGTATGGGTAACAAAAGCAAAAATTTGACAGAAGAAGAGTTTGATTTTTTTACGCAATAGCTGCAAAAGATCAAGAAAAAGTAAACAAAGGGCATGCCGCCTTAGATCCAAACCAGAAAGTAAATGTAATGCAACTAACCATGATGGGACCATCTAAGTGTGCAAACGAACTTGCAGCACAAAAAAATTCATCAAACACACAAAGCTCTTCTGAAAACGCATCAAGTGCAAGTTCATCTACCTCATCTGAAGCGGCAGATTCAGCTTCACAATAAAAACAATTAAGTAGAAGAACAGAGATCTCCTGCTCTCCTACTTTTAAGGACTTTAAGCAGCTTTTGCTGAGATATAACCCGGCTTACCATTAATGGTTGCGGTACCGGTTACCTTAATGGGTCTTTGCAAAGTATCTAAGATCGGACACTGCGCTTCTACGGCATCTACTAACTGCCTAATCACTTCTTCGCTAGCTGGGCTTTCGATTATTGATTCATATGATAGGTCTTGAAAGCCTGGTGGAATACCTTTATCAGTTCCCATGCCAAATAAACCGTGCAAATCTAAGTTACCTTCAAGCTTCACTTTGTACGAAGTTAATTCAATGCCCATAGCAGATGCCAGTGCAGCATACATGATTCCTTGACAGGTACCTAAGGCTGTGAGTATTAAATCACCCGGGCTTTGCGCAGCATCGCCACCGCCAAATGCTTCTGGCTCATCTACTGGAACGGGCGGTAAATCACGTACTTGGGAAGTGCAATGCACATCTCCATCCCAGTTTACTTCGGCACGATATTTTAATCGTGCAGATTTTGGATTATCAGTTATTGCAGCAGCCAAGCTATCGACAGCTGTTTTTACCGTGGCTTGTGACATGAGCCCCTCCTATATAATTATTTTGTGGATATCGGTATGTAAGTTTGTTTTATTTTATTATCTCGACATGCAATTATACATTTTAAAATTGCCAACTATTGGCTTATCTCTGATACAAGGCATACAAATTACTAATAGCAATTATAAGTAATCTGCAAAGCACAATAATTAACCAAGATGTTAACGCTATATCAATTTCCTATTTCTCACTATTGCGAGAAAATACGTTGGGCGCTTGAATATAAAAATATTGAATATAAAAAGGTTAATTTACTACCGGGACTTCACGCCAAAAAAGCAAATAAACTTACCTCTAACTTCTCCTTACCCATTCTCGTTCATGATAAAAAAGTAATTAACGAATCTAGTGAAATTATTAGTTATTTGGATCAAGCTTTTCCCGAAAACTCTCTTACTCCAGATGATCAGAATTTAAAACAAGAGGCTATGCAATGGGAGCAGTTTGCTGACGAGGAACTTGGTTCTGATGTACGTCGTGTTTGCTATAACACCTTATTAAATCATCCAGATATCATCACTCCTTACTTTACAGAAAATGGCCCCTGGTATGGAAAGCTCTATATGAAAGTTACTTTTCCAAAATTATCACATACCATGCGAAAATTAATGAAGCTTGACGATACAACGGTTATACAAATCAACCAAAGACTTTCGCAGGCAATTGAAAAGGCTCACACACATATCAAAGATAAAGAATTTTTCGTAGGTAATTCTTTCACCCGCGCAGATCTTGCGGTAGCTTCCTTATTAGCACCGCTATGCAAAGTTAAAAACTATGGCATTGAGTGGCCAGAAAAATTTCCAGAGCCCTTACATAGCACTATCAGTGAATATGAGGATAAATTAGACTGGGTACATCGCATTTATAACTAATATCGATGAAACGTTGCACTTGGGCTAAAACAAGCCCTGCGGGAAAAAAATATCACGATGAGGAATGGGGCATACCGCTACATGATGATCAATTGCTATTTGAATTTTTAATTTTAGAAGGGGCACAAGCTAGATTGAGTTGGTCAACGATTTTAAATAAGCGAGACGGATACCGAAAAGCCTTTAATAACTTTGATGTTCAAAAAGTATCAAGTTACTCCGTAAAGAAAATTGACAAGCTACTCTTAAATCCGGCTATTGTACGTAATAAACTTAAAGTTAATGCAGCAGTTACCAATGCAAAAGCCTTTTTGAAAACACAACAAGAATTCGGTAGTTTTAATAACTATATTTGGCAATTTGTAAACGACAAACCGATTCAAAACTCTTGGAAAAATGCACCACAAGTACCAGCCAGCACTACTGAATCTGATGCAATGAGCAAAGATTTAATGAAAAGAGCTTTCAAGTTTGTTGGTACTACAATCTGTTATGCCTATATGCAAGCCATTGGCATGGTTAGTGATCATTCGGTTGGTTGTTTTCGCCATGCAATTGTTAAGAAGCTAGCTTAAGATGCCTCTTACAATTTCATTAAGAGTAGTTGCTGTAATTTTAATCGTTGCAGTAGCTTTACAATTCTATTTCTATAATCAATTTTTAGTTAAAACCATTATCGTTGCACATATACTTTTCCTCCTCAGCATTTTTAGTGACTCACACACTCAACGTATTGCTGTAATCTCCTTAGGACTAGCCATTGTGGTGCCAATTGGCGCTTGGCGCATGGTTGAAACTGGCTATGCAACACAAGGATTTTTTGTTTTGAATCTTATCGTCTTTTTGTATATTGCTTATGTTGCTTATCAAGCATTAACTAACAAATGAAAAATAGGATACTGTTTACAATTTTAATTACTGCAATAATATTACTTGCCATAGACCGTAGTGCTGCTTACTTTCATAAACCCAAACCTGATTCAACAGACATTGTTCTTTACACAACAGATTGGTGTCCTTACTGCAATAGCTTACGAATACACTTAGACACCTATAACATTCCATATACAGAACATGACATTGAAAAGTCCATATCAGGTATTGCGGGCTTCTGGGCGCTACGCGCCAGAGGCGTTCCAGTGTCAGTTATCGGTCCAAAGGTAGTATATGGCTATGATATCAATACAATTAACCAGTCTTTAGTAGAATTAGGTTACAGCCCAACACTTTTAGACTAGCCTGCCAGCAAAGTAGCTCAGTCTTACTGATATATATGCATCAGTTAAATAATAATTCCATCATTGAGTCTATCGGTGAATTTTTCTCCGAATTATCCCCGCAGGCTCTTGCTTTAATTGTCGGAATTTGCACTGCAGGTCTTTATGTAGTCGGTGGGTTACTCATAGCATTTATAGTTGGTTTACTAGCCTTGGGTGTTACCAAATTTGGCCCAATAATAACTAGTCTATGTGGTTTACTGCTTGCAGGATTTTCAATGTACGTCTTTTTCAAAGCAGTTCTTAATTATAAAAAGATAATACTGAGTTACGAAAATCATAACACTTGATAACTCCTTATGACATCAATAGTAATTTTCTTTATCGTTACCATTGCACTGGTCTGGGGTGTACTGATTTATAACAAACTCGTACATGATAGAAATACCTCGCTTGCGGCTTGGAGTGATATCGACGTTCAACTTAAACGCAGACATGATTTGATTCCCAAGCTCATCGATGCTGTTAAACAGTACGCAAGTTATGAAAGCAGCCTACTAGAATCAGTAACTTCATTACGCTCTCAAGCTAAAGCTATTAAAAAAATATCAGAACGAGAAAATGTAGAACGCGAATTACAAACTCAAGTACATAAACTCATCGCAGTAGCCGAAGATTATCCTGAGCTCAAAGCAAACCAAAATTTTCTTGAACTACAGAAAGATATTTCAAATGTAGAAAATGATATTCAATACGCACGACGTTATTACAACGGCGCAGTACGAAACATAAATACACGCATCGATTCATTCCCTGATTTAGTTATTGCTCGATTTTTAAACTACAAATATCACGAATACTTTCAATTAGATGATTAAATCACTCTCAAAATATACCTATATATGCTTAGTCTTAGTAATTAGCCACCACTGCTTAGCTGAGCATGCATTCTCTGCTGAAGAAATCTTATCTTTTGATAGTCATATTCATATACATGAAGACTCATCAATGTCTGTAACTGAAAATATTACAGTTCGTGCAGAAAACAATAAAATAAACCGTGGCATATATCGGGACTTCCCTACTAAATATGAAGGCAAACTTGGCAACAAGATCAAAGTGGGATTTGAAATTGTTGAAGTACTAAGAAATGGCAATTCTGAGCCTTTTCACACGAAAAAAATGAGCAATGGAATACGTATCTATGTAGGAGACAAAAATAGATATGTGAATCTGGGCGAGCATACTTACACCATTAAATATAAAACAAACCAACAACTTGGTTACTTTGATCGCCATGATGAGCTTTACTGGAATGTAACCGGGAATGGTTGGGACTTTCCAATCCTTAATGCTAAAGCCAGTGTAATGCTGCCGGATTCAATTAAATCAAACGAGGTAAAATTGGAAGCCTATACAGGAGTTATGGGAAGCAAAGGCCAAAGTTATTACACAGATATTAGCTATTCTGGAAATTATTTATTTTCAGCTAATCGTACTCTTGCAAGCAACGAAGGCTTAACCATCGTAGTTACTTGGCCTAAAGGGCATGTAAGCCAACCAAGTTTCATGCAAAAAGCCACTTGGTGGTGGCAAGCTAACGTTGATAATCCAATAAACTTACTTGGTTTCTTTGGTTTATTCTTTTTTTACTTAAGTGCATGGTGGAAACTAGGCAAAGACCCTGAGCCCGGTGTCATCATACCTCATTACCAACCACCTAAAGGTTTTCCTCCCGGTGGACTGCGCTACATAAATGAAATGGGACACGATAAAAAATCTTTTACCGCAGCTCTACTTAATCTTGCTGTAAAAGGATATCTGAAGATTGAAGAAGTTGGTAAGACTTATAAATTACAAAAATTAAAAAATACTGATCTAAGATTACCACCTGGAGAAAAAGCTATTCACTCTAGCTTATTTGGAAATGCTGGACATTACATTGAGTTAAAAAATAGTAACCATGCAAAAATCTCTGCTGCTATATCTAAGCACAAAAGTGCTATAAAAAATGAATACAGTCAAAGTTACTTTATCTATAACCGAAAAATTCTTTATATTGGCATTCTTATCTCAGTCATTATTGCCGCATTTATTCTCTTTGGTTTAAAAAACGGTGAAGACAAAGGAGCCGCACTATTCCTCATGTTTTGGCTATCTATCTGGACACCAATAACTGCTTTCTTAGTGCTAGGCTGGCTGAGCCTTTTTAAAACACGATTCACTATTGGAAAAGTTGTTGAACTGCCCGTAGCTACCATATTTGCCGGAGCTTGGACTACTGCTGAGCTAGGTGCCATAGTAGGATTGTGCTCAATAATAGGAGTTGCGAACGGCTTGGTATTAATTTCTTTATTCATCATTAATACCATTTTTTATTATTTACTTAAAAAACCAACACTGGAAGGAAGAAAACTATTAGATAAAACTGAAGGTTTCAAAAAGTACCTAGAAGTTGCTGAGCAAGAAGATTTAAATCTTAAATACCCGCCTCAAAAAACACCTGAACTATTTGAAACTTATCTCCCGTATGCACTCGCACTAGGAGTAGAAAATCAATGGGCCGAGCAATTCACCAATTTATTTAATTCACGAGGTGAACATAACGAATATCAACCTTCATGGTATAGTGGCAGTAATTGGAATAACAATAATTTAAACTCTTTCACAAATTCTGTAGGCAACTCACTTAACTCTGCTATCTCATCATCCTCTAAAGCACCTGGCTCATCTTCTGGCAGTAGCGGTTTTGGTGGCGGAGGTGGTTCCTCTGGCGGTGGCGGTGGCGGTGGCGGCGGTGGCGGCTGGTAGCCAAAATAACTAATCAAGCAATCTACCGAATAATAAGCATGAACCCAGACCCTCGCCTCACTCAACTGCACGAGTGGATAAAAGAAACCCTAGGCAATATTAAATATTCACTGACTGCAGTTTCTGGTGACGCCAGTTTTCGACGCTATTTTCGACTAGCAAGCAAAGACTATCTGTATATCGCAGTAGATTCCCCTCCTAAAAAAGAAAAAAATGAGGAATTTGTAAATGTAACTCATTTACTTGAAGCAGAAGGCCTACCTGTTCCTCATATCCACTATAGTTCTCTAGATTTTGGTTTTTTTCTACTTAGTGATTTAGGTGATGAGCTATTGTTAAACATACTGAATGAAAATAATGTCGATGAGTTATACATCAAAGCACTTAATGCTCTTAGTATTATTCAACAAACACCAGCGACAAGTTTACCTTTGTATGATGAGCAACTGTTACTACAAGAAATGGAACTGTTTAGAGAATGGTTTTTAACTAAATACCTTTCTCAACAACTTACTAACAATGAAAATCAAATTTTAAGCGATACATTTAAAAACCTTGCAAATAATGCATTACAACAGCCACAAGTATTTGTACATCGAGATTTTCACTCTCGCAATCTCATGCACATAAAAGGCAAATATCCTGGAATAATTGACCATCAAGATGCAGTACTTGGCCCTATCACCTATGACCTGGTTTCTTTATTACGTGATTGTTATATTAAATGGCCTAACGAAAAAGTAATCGAATTTGCACTAAGCTTTTATAAAAAAATTATAGACTGTGGAACAATTGAAAATATTGAAGAAAAAACATTTATAAAATGGTTTGACTTGATGGGCATACAACGGCACCTTAAAGCTATAGGCATTTTTTCGCGCTTAAATATCCGCGATAACAAGCCTAACTATTTACAAGATATACCGCGAACCTTAAGTTATATAAAATCGGTTACGAAAAATTATCCAGAAACGAATAAGTTGTCTGAAATCATAAATAATAAAGTAAATATTTAATACTGAAATGAAATGCATGTTACTTGCTGCTGGTCTAGGTGAACGCCTACGTCCCATTACAGACAAGATGCCCAAACCTTTAGTCGAAATCGCCGGCAAACCTCTAATTGAGTATCATCTAGAAAATTTAAAATCTGCTGGCTTTAAAGAAGTAGTTGTTAATCTCTCACATCTAGGCGAAATGATACAAAAACATCTCGGTGATGGTTCTCAATTTGATCTAGAAATAGAATACTCTCAAGAAGGCGTAGAACCGCTGGAAACTGCAGGTGGGATAATCCATGCTCTGCCGTTGCTAGGAAATACACCATTTTTAGTTCTCAATGCTGATATCTGGTGCGATCACTCACTTTCCTTTGCAAACTTGTCTTTAGATAAGCTCGCTCACATCGTGCTTGTTGATAATCCCGCACACAATCCAAACGGTGACTTCGCGTATGAATTTGGGAAAGTTTATAACACAGGAGAAAACTTCCTTACCTTCAGTGGCATAGGCATATACCATCCTAAGTTTTTTAAAGAATTTACAAAAGGAAAGCGTGCTTTGGCGCCTATCTTACGTAATGCGATCGATCAAGAACTTGTCAGTGCAGAATATTTCACCGGTAAGTGGTTTGATATAGGTACCCATGTTCGATTGGCAGAAGCTGAAAACTATGTCTCAAAAATACATTAAACTCTTGTAAATAAATTATAGTTTCTAATAACCAACATACTTATACCAAAACTTACCTAAATATTCATGCATTGCGATTCTTGTTTGCTTTAGTGCACGAGCATTAGGTATATATTCATACAGCTCTGATGCAGAAGTATTACGTTTATAAAAAATAGTTGGCGCTGGAATTGGTGTTAAACCTACATCTTCAAAACACCACACTGCTCTAGGCATATGATAGGCATGAGTCACTAATAAAACCTTACTGACAGAATTTTCTTTTAAGGTTTTCTTAGTAAACATTGCGTTTTCAAAAGTAGTTTTACTTTTTTCTTCAAGCCATTCTACTTGTACACCAAAATCTGTCTCCAACACTTTTTTCATTAATGAAGCATCAGATTGCCTTTCATCATTAACACTTCCACCCGCTACCATGATTGGAAGCTGATGAACTTTTGAAAGCCTGGAAGCATATCGCAAACGTTCTAAACTAGTAGCATTTACAGTATCCAGATTTGTGTATTCACGCGCTATAGGAATGCGTCCACCAGACAGAACAACAATGGCTTGCGTACCCTCTGGCACTTCTCTTAGAACTTCATATTGGTATTGCAGAGGGTCTAATAGTTTATGAGCTATAAATGGTGTGCTAGCGAAATAAAGCAACGCCGAAGCAAACAATATACAAAACGCAGCCGTTTTACGTAGACGTATTAACCAAAAAAACAAACCTATGGCTAATAGGATAATAAATCCAGAAGGAGGTAATAAAATATCGCAAATGGTGCGTAATGTTTCAGAATTCATTGCTTAAGATTAACCCAATGCACCCTGTGCTTGAAGGTCTGCATGATAAGAAGAACGCACCAATGGACCGCTGGCGACATGTTCAAAACCTAGCTCTTTACCAATATTTTTCAAAGCTACAAACTCTTTAGGGTCAAGATAGCGTTGTACAGCTAGATGATGAGCACTAGGTTGCAAATATTGTCCTAAAGTGAGCATATCAACATCATGTGCACGCAAATCTTTCATCACCTCTACCACCTCATTGATTTCTTCACCCAAACCCAACATTAAGCCAGACTTAGTTGGCACATGTTTTATATTCAGTTTGTGTTTCTTTAATAGCTTTAACGAGTGTAGGTAATCTGCTCCAGGTCGCGCAGCCGGGTAAAGTCGCGGCACAGTTTCTAAATTATGATTAAATACGTCTGCCGGTACTTGGCTAAATATATTTAGAGCCTTATCAATCCGACCTCGAAAATCAGGCACTAGAATCTCAATTTTGATATCACTATTTTGCTGTCTAATTTCCTGAATACAATCAACAAAGTGGTTTGCGCCACCATCTTTTAAATCATCACGATCTACTGAAGTTATAACAACATAACGCAAACCAAGTTTTAATACTGTTTCTGCCAAGTTAGCAGGTTCATTTTCATCCAGAGGTAAAGGCCTGCCATGAGCAACATCGCAAAATGAACAACGGCGGGTACAAACATCACCCATGATCATAAAGGTGGCAGTGCCACTGCTAAAACACTCGGCTAAATTTGGACAAGATGCTTCTTCACAAACAGTATGTAATTTTTGTTCGCGCAATAAATTCTTTAACTCTCTAACTTTAGCAGTGGTAGGTGCTTTAACGCGCAGCCATTTAGGTTTAGAGATTCGTGAACCAGTAATTTCATTCATGAATTTGAAAGCTACCGGAATCTTAGTCACTTTTTCATGACCTCTCTGTTTAACACCAAGCTTAGCTACATGTGATTTTGGCTGTGTAGTGTTTGGAGTTTTAGATGTCATAATTATTAATTTTGCTGCAATTATATTCTAGATATTTACAAAGCTTAAAGGTTAATTTTTCAGAAACCATTTCTAAACTTTCAGTTACTCCATGATCTTTAAGTTGAGTGATCGCTAAACCTGGGAAGCCGCATGGATTAATCAACGAAAACGGACTTATATTCATATTAACATTTAGTGCAACACCGTGATAACTACAACCACTATGCACGCGTAAACCAAGTGATGCAATTTTTGCCTCATCGACATATACACCATGTGCATTAGCGCGAGCGTGAGAAACTATATTATAATCATCTAGCAATTCAACTATAGACTGCTCTATAAGCCCAACCAAGCGTTTCACACCAATTGATTTACGTCTTAAATCAATTAATAAATAGATAATCACTTGTCCAGGACCATGATAAGTCACTTGTCCGCCACGATCTGATTGTACAATTGGGATATCGGTTTGTTTAAGAATATGCTGCTGATCTGCATTGGCACCCAAAGTGAATACTGCAGGATGCTGTAAACACCAAAACTCATCTACTGTTGTTAAAGTTCGTTGCGTAGTAAATTCACGCATTTTATTGAATACAGAGCTGTATTCTTGCATCCCTAGGTTTCGTATATGCAGCTCATACATTATAGCGCCATGATGACCCATTCACATGCAGTAAGCTCATAGTAAATTCCATCCAATTGGTCTTTACTAGTAGCATTTACCACTACCGTGATACTGCAATAATTCTTTTGCTTACTCTCCACCTCACTGATCTTAGTATCTTCAAAATCATTAAGGTGTTTCTTGAGTATCTCAATTACTGCTTGATGAAAGCCGTGATGATTCTTGCCCATAATCTTAATTGGGAACTCACATGGAAAAACTAAAAGCGATTCTTCGTCAGACATAGATAATATTGAAATGTAGTGTGCTTTACATCTTTCGTTGTTGATATAAATTATAGGTTTTTCTCCAAACTTCTCCCGGCTTGCCATCAGCAACTATTTTTTGATCTATTTTCGTCGCCGCTAACACCTCTTTACTTGAGCTTGTAATCCATAGTTCATCTGCAGAGTATAGCCATTCTTTTGGGATTCGTTGTTGTTTACATTCAATACCAAGTTCTTCTAATAACTCTAAAACAAAATCTCTTGTTATACCTGGCAGAATTAAATTATCTTTAGGATGAGTATAAACAACTTCATCGCGCACTAAAAATAAGTTACTTGCAGAACCTTCTAGCGCATAATCATCACGAATCATAATGGCTTCGACTGCAGAAGCTTCTGCTGCTTCTTGTTTAGCAAGAATATTAGCCAATAAACTTATTGCTTTAATATCACAACGCTGCCAGCGAATATCATTACTAGTTATAAGCTCAACACCATTTTCCAAATATTCACTTGGTATTATTGGCAGTGGATTAGCCATCGCAAACACTGTGGCTTGTGTAGCTGATGGAAACACATGGTCTCTAGGTGCAACACCACGTGTAATTTGAATATAGATAGCCAGATCATCATGTTCTGACTGCTGAATTAAATTATTAATTAATGCTTGCCACTCCGAATTATCGTATGGACTGTCAACTTTAATTTCACCCATACTGCGCTGTAAGCGCTCTAAATGTTGTGTTAAATAAAATGCATTATTTTTATAGACAGGTAATAGCTCGTAGACACCATCACCATAAATAAAACCGCGATCTAAAACAGAAACACGGCATTCATCTAATGGCAGATATTCACCATTTAAAAATGCAGGGATAGATGCCACTGGGTGTTTAGCTTAAAATAATAACTTCACAAAGAAATCGACAATACGTCGCCATAATCCACCTTCTGGATTAGATTGCAAAGCAACCAGTGACTGCTCTAAATAATTTTCTCCCTTGAGGGTAACTTTAACCACACCAACCTGATCACCTTGTTGAATGGGCGCAACAATTTCAGCATTTATATCCATATCTGCTTTCAAGTCCTCATACCTTCCTCTGGGAATGGTTACAAATAAATCTTTATCTAAGCCAAGCTGAATGGATTTTGATTCACCTTTCCACATACGTTGCTGAGCTAAAACTTCTCCAGCTTTATATAATTTATGTGACTCATAATATCTAAAACCATAGTTCAGCAATGCCTGGCTGTTCACTGTGCGTGCCTTGTCGCTATCAGTACCCATCACTGCGGATATCAAACGCATATCATTTTTTATCGCAGATGCAGCTAAACAATAACCCGCAGCCTCAGTGTGCCCGGTTTTAATACCATCTACCGCACTGTCACGCCACAGCAAGCGATTACGATTAAATTGTTTAATCCCATTGAAGGTATATTCTTTTTGAGCATAACGTTTATATTCTTCAGGAAACTCACTAATCATTGCGCGAGATAACAATGCAATATCATATGCTGTTGTGTAATGATCCGTATCAGGCAAACCGGTTGCATTAACAAAATGCGAGTCTTTCATACCGATACGTTTTGCTTGCGCATTCATTACATCAGCAAACGCTTGCTCAGTTCCAGCTACATGCTCCGCCAACGCAATACTTGCATCATTTCCGGATTGAATAATGAGTCCTAGCATCAAATGCTCTAATTTAATTTTATCGCCAACCTCAACAAACATCCTCGAACCAATGCTGCGCCATGCGTATTCACTAATTTCTACTTGATCTTCTAACGTGATATCTCCTGCCTCTAGAGATTTATACACTACATAGGCAGTCATAATTTTAGTAATACTTGCAGGGTCGACACGCTCATTGGAATTGTGATCTGCTAAAACTGCACCACTTCCGAAGTCCATCAATACATAACTACTAGCATCAAAACTTGGTGGCGCGGGAATGGGTAATGATTCCGCATTTATAACAGTACTTGCTAAAAGCATCGACGCAAGAAAAGTCGTTAGCAATAAGCTTTTAGCTTTAAATTTCACCAATATCTCCAAAACCTGCTCCTTAATTATTATTCAATCACTACACGGTGATCACTCATACCCATTGCAGTTAACTCAGCAACCGTATCATCCGCAGATCGCACCGTAGCTAATGGGCCAATTCGAACACGGTGTAGTTGTTTTGCATTTTTAACAACTGAAGAAATAGTCACTTCTCCCAAGTTTAAACCGCTAAGTTGGTTCTTTAATTGATTTGCATTCTCACGCTCTCCGAATGCACCTACTTGCACATAAACTTGTGGGCCTCTAGCGGATATTGTAATTGCTGAATCATCAACATAAGTTGCCTGTTGCTCAGCAATCACTTTGGATTCTGGCTCTGCAACTGTGGTGGCTGACTCAGCTTTAACACTTGCGTTGCCACTTGAATTAACCATTCGGTTTTGCGCGAGCCGATAGTTACGCGGATCTAGTGCACGCACTTCTACCAAACCTGTACCTTCTTTAACAATATCCAACTTCATTGCAGCTGTGTATGACAAATCAATCACCCTATTGCCATGAAATGGCCCACGGTCATTCACACGTAGGACTACTTGTTTACCGTTTTTTAAATTAGTGACTTGCACGTATGTCGGCAGAGGTAATTGTGTATGTGCAGCAGTCATAGCATACATATCGTAGGGTTCTCTACTCGAGGTTAGTCTTCCATGAAATTTTTTTCCGTACCAAGAAGCGATTCCTCGTTGCACAAACCCTTGGCTACTTGGCAATGTGTGATAGGTTTTTCCGAACACAACATATGAACTCGGATTTCCATATTTACTTAGCGGTTCAATTCTTGGAACTTGATCTGCAGGTAACGACCGCTCGGGGCGATCCACCACAGATGGCGGACCATCTTGTGGCTCCTTACGTAATGATGAACACGCAGTGAAAGCGAACAAAACCAAAATCCATAGAGCTAGATGATGGCTATGCTGAATGGAATTAATTTTGAACAACGTAATCTTTAATGTCTTGTTTGATTTGCTGGCTCAATTGATAAACTGCCATGGCATACATATGACTATGATTATAGCGAGTAATGACGTAAAAATTATTAAATCCTAGCCAATATTCATCTGAGTCATTATTCTTAAACTCAAGAAGTGCGACAGCTTGCTTTGCATCAGCATTATGTTCAGCATCGACATCATATTGAGGCAACTCAGAAATGGATGCAACCGGTTTAAGACCTTTTTCTAATAGTGCTTTATAACGCTTGCCTTGTACTTTTGCTGGCACTGTAATTATCTCGTTTGCCTTCCAACCGTGACGCTTAAAATAATTTGCCACACTACCAATTACATCTTCATTACTTTCCCAAAGATCTCGTCTGCCATTTTCATCAAAATCGACTGCATAGCGTCGGTAACTGCTAGATATAAACTGACTTTTACCCATCGCTCCCGCATAAGAACCTTTAATTGCTAAAGGGTCTAAATTTTCTTCCTGCGCAAGTAATAAAAATTCCGCTAGTTCACTACGAAAAAATTTCTGCCGAGGCGGGTAATCAAAACCTAAGGTTACCAGTGAATCAAGTACTGGATACTTTCCCTTATAACGGCCATAAAAAGTTTCCACACCAACTATGGCGACAACAATTTCTGGTGGCACCCCATATTCTCGCTCCGCCGCGGCAAGTATAGAAGCATTTTCAGTCCAGAATGCCATGCCTTCCTTAATGCGTTTATCTGTGATGAAAATCTTTTGATATTCTTCCCAATTTTTTTCCTTTTCAGCCGGTCGTTGTATGGCCTCTAAAACTTGTGTTTGCCTGGTGACCTTTTTAAACAGTATGTCCAAAGACTCTTTGGAATACTTATTTTTAACTGAAAATTCATCAATAAATTTCTGCACCTCCACCCTGCTAAGATAATCGTTGTTAGCGAAACTTTGGGTACCACAAGAAAAAAATAAAGCTGTAAGTAAAAATGAATACTTATACATAAAATTAGTAAGATAAAAATTTACGATGTGAATGAATGGACATTAAAATTCCAAATGCAGCTAATAGTGTAACGGCCGAAGTTCCACCATAGCTAATTAATGGTAACGGAACCCCCACCACTGGAAGCAAACCACTTACCATTCCGATATTTACTAAAAAGTAAGCAAAAAACGACAAGCTTAAACTTCCTGCTAATAATCTAGAGTAGGTATTTTTTGCGCGTGCTGCAATTGTCAAACCACGCATAACAATAAAACCATAAGCACATAATAATAAGACCACACCAAGAAAACCAAATTCTTCGCTAAAAACTGCAAATATGAAGTCAGTAGATCTTTCCGGAATAAAGTCTAGTTGAGACTGGGTTCCATTCAACCAACCTTTTCCATAAACACCGCCAGAACCTATTGCAATCTTAGACTGTATTATGTGGTAACCAGTTCCAAGTGGATCACTTTCAGGATTTAACATCGTAAGTATGCGTTGGCGTTGATAATCATGCAGGTAAAACCAAAACACTGGCATAGATGCCAGTGCGATACCACCAAATACAGCCAGCAGTCGCCAGGTGATCCCTGCAAGAAATATTACACAAATTCCAGCAAAAGCAATCAATAAGGCAGTACCTAAATCAGGCTGGGTCAACACTAATCCGGCAGGTATAGCGATAATTATCAGCGCAATAAAGATTTGCGGAATAGTCGGCGGCATGGGTTTTTCGCTGAAGTACCAGGCCACCATCATCGGCAAGAAAATTTTTAATAATTCTGATGGCTGAAAACGCACAACACCTAGATCGATCCAACGCTGTGCACCTTTGCCACTATAGCCAATCATCATCACCACCAGCAATAACGCTATACCTAATAAATATAGCCACGGTGACCAACGCGCTAATTCTTTTGCCGGTATCTGCGCTAAAAATATCAGTACAGCAAAGCCTAAAGCAAAGCGAATCGATTGCCTTGTGATAGCTGCCATTTCACCACTGGTTGCGCTATATAATACTGCCAAACCGATAGTACAAAGTAGTACTAGAGAAATAAATAAAGTTGGATCAATATTGAATAAATTCCTCTCCTCCCTAATTGGAGAATTAACTAATGAGTCTCTAATGGAGTAACTGCTTGCCATGTGCTAATTAACCGCGTTGTTTATCGATATATTGGCCGATGAATTTGCTAGTGAATTTGAGTCTTTATTTTTCTGCGCTTTATTTTTAGGACCATATGTTGCAGTAAGTTCTTCTTTACTCAACAAAAAATGATCCATCACAACTCTTGCCACAGGCGCCGCGGATTTACTGCCACTTCCACCATTTTCAACAATCACTGCAATCGCAATTCTTGGATCATCAGCCGGAGCAAAGGCTATAAATAATCCATGATCACGTAATTTTTCAGCCACATTTTCTTCTTCATATTCTTCATCTTCTGCCAAACCAAATACTTGCGCTGTACCTGTTTTTCCTGCAATTTTATATTTTGCATCTTTACCAATTCTAAAGGCTGTACCGTTAGGTTTATGCGCAACATCAACCATCGCAGATATCACTTGATCCCAATACAAATCACTCTCAACATTTACAGTAGGCATGGCAGTTGCACTCGCAGGCTCTTCTGCTTGAGCTTGTCTACGTGTTGCACGTAAAAACCTTGGACGTACACCCTGACCACGCATTGCAATCGCACTCGTTGCAACAGCAAGTTGTAAAGGCGTTGCCAACATATAACCTTGACCAATACCGGTAATTACCGTTTCACCTGGATACCAAGGCTGACCATAAACGGCTTTCTTCCATTGCACAGACGGCATCAAACCTTTTGCTTCTCCCCATGTATCTAATTCAGTTCGAGAACCTAAATTAAATTGGCTTAAAAATTCTGAAATTTTGTCGATACCAAGCTCTGTCGCCAGCGTGTAAAAATACACATCACACGATTGAATAATAGCTTTATACATATCAACTTTACCGTGGCCGCCTTTTTTCCAATCACGGTATTTTCGCTTATGCCCAGGTAATATATAATAAGGTCCGGCATACATAGTTTCACCCGCCCAGGTTGCGCCATAATGCAATCCAGCTAATGCCATCATCGGTTTAATCGTTGAACCTGGCGGATATTGGCCACGCAGTGCACGATTAAATAAAGGACGATCACCATCATCGCGCAGCAACGAGTATTGCTTACTGCTAATTCCATTTACAAAAAGATTAGGGTCAAAAGTCGGTGTACTTACAAATACTAAAATTTCTCCAGTGACTGGGTCCATCGCTACTACCGAACCATTACGTTCTCCTAAACTTTCTTGCGCAATTTTTTGTAAGCGTGCGTCAATCGATAAAACTATATCTGCACCAGGTGTGGGTGGCACTTTTTCTAGCACCCGCAACTTGCGTCCTTGCGCATTAATTTCAATATGCTGATAACCCACTTCGCCATGCAATAAGTTTTCGTAAAATTTTTCTACGCCCACTTTTCCTACATGCGTAGTACCACTGTACATTTGTTTATCAAGCTTTTGCGCTTCATCTGCATTTATTCGACCCACATAACCTAATGCATGAGTATTCAATCCAGAAAAAGGATAAAAGCGATTTGCACGTGCTGTAATTTCAACTCCAGGGAAACGATGACGGTTTACAGAAAACTTAGCAACTTCAATTTCGTTTAAATTTAATTTTAGCGGTATAGCTTCAAAAGATTGCTTGCGTTTTACATCTTCAAAAAACTTTTTTAAGTGATGCTCTTCTAATTCAATATATTCAGCTAGCTGCTTTACGATTTGTTGGAGATCGTCGACTTGAACCGGGGTGATCTCTATTTGATAGCTAGATTTATTATCAGCCAGTAGTTTTAAATTACGGTCAAAAATTAACCCACGTGTTGGTGCGAGCGGTACCACACGAACTCGATTTTCTTGAGACAAAGTGGCGTAGTGTTCATTGCTGACTATCTGCAGATGAAATAACCTAACCCCTAGCACAAAAATGCTACAAATAACTAAAAAAGCAACCATATAGACACGCGCCCGGAAAAAACGTTCTTCCAGCTTTGGATTTTTAAGAAAATCTCGTGACGCCAATTCGCTAATACACCTTATATAAGACGTTAATCATGCCAAATAAATTTCTAACGTATATTTTATAGTGTATTTTAACCAATTGTATTTTTTGATTGCATAAGATTATTCATTAGTGGAAAGACCTCAATTTACTTATATAATCAGCGGCCAGTCGATAATGACGAGAATAACGATAATAGCTCGACTGCCCTCATCTAAGACATAAATAACAAGCGATTTTTAGGGAGAAAGATTCATGACCATTGACCAGATACCCGTCATTCTCGGAGGAATAGGCTTAGTAGTTGCCTTTATTATCTATCGAATTATTTTGAGTTATTCAGCAGGCAGCGGCAAAGTCGTTGAGATTGGTGAAGAAATTCATAAAGGTGCTATGACCTTTATGCGTCGTGAATATTCTATATTGTTTACTTTCGCTGCTTTCGTAGTAGCAGCCATCTGGATCTCAGATCTAGGCTCTAGAACTGCCATCGCGTTTATTATTGGTGCTTTGTGTTCATCCGGAGCGGGTTATATCGGAATGTACACCGCCACCCGCGCAAACGTACGCACCACTACTGCAGCAAGTGAAAAAGGTGCTGGTGCTGCACTCAATGTTGCTTTCTTTGGTGGCTCAATTATGGGCCTCACCGTTGCCGCCATGGGCTTACTCGGTCTAGGCGTACTCTATTTAATGTATGGTCGTGATCCTGCAACTGCGAATGTAATTCACGGCTTCGGCATGGGTGCATCCACAGTAGCATTATTTTCCCGTGTAGGTGGTGGTATCTTCACTAAGAGTGCAGATGTTGGTGCAGACTTAGTAGGAAAAATTGAAGCTGGCATCCCGGAAGATGATCCACGTAACCCGGGTGTAATTGCCGATAACGTTGGTGATAATGTCGGTGATGTTGCGGGAATGGGTTCCGATATTTTTGAATCATATTGCGGATCAATTATTGCCACCATCGCGATTGCAGCAACACTTAGCCCTGCTGTCATTGAACATCTTGGTGCAAAACAAACTCTGATGTTTTTGCCACTAGGCCTCGCATCTGTAGGAATTGTTTGTTCTATCCTAGGCATCATTCTAGTCAAAGTATTTTCTGCAAAAGCACCCGCTACGGCATTACGAATCGGTACTTTCTCAGCTGCTGTGCTCTTTATCATTGCTGCGTATTTTGTAATACAAGCACTTGCTGTGAGTAATGGCGTATGGGTCGCGGTACTAACAGGCGCTGTAGGTGGAATTGTTATTGGACTCGTAACCGAGTATTACACCGGTGGTCCTCCTGTAAGAAAAATTGCTAAGGATGGCGAAACTGGTCCTGCAACCGTAATGATTTCTGGATTAGCTACAGGCATGCAATCAGTGGTTGTTCCAGTGCTATCCATCGCTGCGATAATTTTCTTCGCGAATCATTTTGCTGATCTTTATGGTGTTGGGATTGCAGCAGTAGGAATGTTAGCTACGGTAGGAATAACCATGGCGATCGATGCATACGGTCCAGTTGCAGATAATGCAGGCGGAATTGCAGAAATGGCTGAGCTGGGTGAAGACGTTAGAAAAATTACCGATGGACTTGATGAAGTAGGCAACACAACAGCAGCGATTGGTAAAGGCTTTGCGATTGGTGCTGCAGCACTCGCAGCGCTTGCCATCATCACAGCTTTCCTTGCAGAAGTAAGTGCTCATGGTAGCGGTAAAATTATTCTCGATTTAAGTAATCCGAATGTCTTAATCGGCCTCTTCATTGGTGGCATCTTCCCGTTCATAGTCGCTTCAATGACCATGACCGCAGTAGGCGATGCAGCCTTTGACATGATTAAAGAAATTCGTCGTCAATTTAAAGAAATCCCTGGCCTGTTAGAAGGCACTGCAAAACCGGATACAGTTCGTTGTGTAGACATCGCAACCACAGCCGCACTAAAACGCATGATCCCACCAGGCTTGTTAGCGGTAATTGCGCCGGTAGTGGTCGGTTTTGGTTTTGGCGCTGAAACACTTGGCGGCATGCTAGGGGGGGCATTACTAGTATGTGTGTTAATGGCCTTAATGATGGCCAACGCCGGTGGTGCATGGGACAACGCTAAAAAGTATGTAGAAAAAGGCAACCTTGGTGGTAAAGGCTCAGATACGCATACTGCTGTTGTCGTAGGTGACACCGTAGGTGACCCGTTCAAAGACACTTCAGGCCCATCCATGAACATTCTAATTAATGTAATGGCAATTGTAAGTTTGGTGATTGCACCGTTACTTTAATTATTAACGTTTTGTAAATCAAAAACGCCGAATTATTATTCGGCGTTTTTTATTTAAAATTAGTGCCGATAAACGAATCAAGATTTTCGCCTACAACCCAATTCGGACATTTAAAAAAAGCCCCATTAAAAATAAAGGGCTTGAGGATACTATTAGGAGGAGTGTAAAACTCGAAATTCATCACCAGGTTTAACAGTTCGCGAAAATGGAATATCCGGATGCCAACGATTGTGTAATACATCAGCTTGTTCTTCGAGGGTTTTATTAAAATCAAACTCAATTAACATTTCGATCATTCCTACTGAACTCCTATATATTATTCTTTAATCACCCTTTATTAATTTTAGGAATAAAGAGTGGATAAGTTTTATAGCGCAGGATTCGTGCCATAAATCAGAAACTATTAGAGCAAGCATATACATAGTTCTATATGCACTAAAACAATTTTATGCGCACTTAACAAAGGAAGAAATTTATTTAATATAATCAAACTATTCACATTAAGCACTAAATAAGTGCCTTACTTAATTTTTTAATATTAGGTTGATTATTTCGAACGGAAATGCCCGCTTTATATAAGTGGATATTATAGGTTTACTATTTAAGCATGCGAACTATGTTGGCGTGAACGATTGCCTGTTCGTCCTTGGTTGTTTGAACGACCCTTATATGGAGACGATGGCGATGGCCGCTGTTTTTTCCTAGAACTAGATTGTTTGTTTCTTGAAGAATTTTTCACACCTAGCCGCTGTTGATTTCGACCCATGGTAATCGGTTGTGCTTTTATAGTCGGATCTGGCTCAAAGTTTTCTATGATTACTTTCGGTATTTCAATCTTAATAAGGCGTTCAATGTCTTTTAATAACTTTGCTTCGTCTATACACACTAACGATACGGCTTCACCTTCATGACCCGCACGCCCAGTTCGGCCAATACGATGTATATAGTCTTCTGGAACATGAGGTAATTCATAATTCACTACGTGTGGAAGCTGGCTTATGTCCAAACCTCGTGCTGCAATATCGGTTGCAACTAATATTCTCACATTCCCGGATTTAAAATTTGCTAATGCTTTAGTACGTGCACCCTGGCTCTTACCGCCATGAATAGCGGCAGCATTCAATCCATCCTTAATTAATGCTAGCGCAAGACGATCACAATTACGTTTTGTACGTGCAAACACTAAAACCTGTTTCCAATTTCCAGATCCAATCAGCAGAGAAAGTAATTTACGTTTTTTCTTACTATCAACCGGATGTACCACTTGTGTGACTCGTTCAGCCGCAGTATTACGTTGTGCAACTTCAATAAGATCAGGCTTATGGAGTAAGTTGTCAGCTAGCCGTTTAATATCGTTCGAAAACGTAGCCGAGAACAACAAGGTCTGTTTTTTCTTCGGTAACAGCTTCATAACTTTGCGAATATCATGAATAAAACCCATGTCTAACATGCGATCTGCTTCATCCAGCACCAGAATTTCTACCCTGGAAAGATCAATTGTAGTTTGACTCACGTGATCTAACAGTCTGCCTGGTGTTGCCACCAGAATATCTACACCATCACGAAGTTTTTTAATTTGAGGATTAATGCTTACTCCACCGAATACTGCGGCAGAACGAAGCGGCAAATATTTGCCGTACACGCGCACACTTTCAGTGACTTGCGCAGCCAGTTCACGGGTTGGCGTTAGCACTAAAGCCCGAATTGCACGACGACCCTTTTCTGGTTTACTCGACATTAAACGTTGTAACAATGGCAAAGTAAAACCAGCGGTTTTACCCGTTCCGGTTTGCGCGCCACCCATGAGATCTCGCCCATCCAAAATAGGCGGAATGGCTTGGGATTGTATGGGTGTAGGTGTGCGGTAGCCTTTTTCAGACGCAGCACGGAGCAATTCGGTTCTTAAACCGAGTGATTCAAATGACATTTATTTACTATCTCCAGAAATCAGCCCACCCAAGGTATGCACTAAGCATATGTTTTGGAATGGTCTAGGCGAAAACTATTTTGTGTTTATTTTAGTTTTTTGAGGTGAATCGGGACGATTACCGCTTTGAACAAGGATGCAGACCAATGTGCACCTTAGATTGAATAGTCACTATAGCAGGTTTTTTAAACAACATAACTACTCAAAGGGCTAGTACTATATATTACCAAAATCAATACATCTAAATCTAAAAGTTTCTATGCAGGGCTTTCCTTCATAGACCTAATCTTTGCAGAAGTATAGTTACGCAAATCATCTGCAATCATATAAAAGCATGGCAGCACGACCAGTATCAGCATGGTCGCAAAAATCAAACCAAACCCCAAACTTACTGCCATGGGCGAAAGAAATGCAGTTTGACCACTAGCAAAAAATATTAACGGCGAAATTCCTAAAAAAGTAGTTACTGTTGTAAGCAAGATCGGGCGAATGCGCACACGCCCTGCTTCAACCAGCGCATCAAAACAATCTTCTCCATCAGCCATTTTCTTTTTAGCAAAGTCAATCAGTATTAGTGAATCGTTTACAACGATACCCGTCAATGCAAGAAAACCTATCATGGATAAAAACTGCAAGTTATAACCAAACAGAATATGGCCAACAATCACACCCACAATCGCAAAAGGTATCGCGAACATGATTACAAATGGATCGAGCAATGATTTAAATAATGCAGCCAAGATAAAAAAGATTACTGCTAGTGCAATCACTAACATCTTACCTATATCATTAAATGAATCCTGAGCTTCTTTTTTCTCGCCTAAAAACAACAATGAGTAGCCAAAGTGGTCGTCACTTAAGGTTTTAAATTCTTCTTCTAAAAGTGCAGTTACCTCAAGTGGAGTAATGGCATCCTTATCTACTTCAGCAGTAATTAATGACAAACGTTTTGAATCTCGCCGTTGCACTGCACCCAAACCACGACCTAGCTCAATATTAGCAACCTCACCCAAATAAACTGTTCCCCCACTATCTAGAGTAATTGGTAATCGATTTAATCCTGCGCCATCTTCACGAATCGAATCAGGATAAATTACTCGCACAGGGTAACGATCCGCTTCCCAATTCACTTGCATCACTTCTAAGCCTAAATAGCCTGTACGAACTGCATCTGCAATTTGGGTTTGCGTAAGACCCAACTCTCGCCCACGTGCATTAATGGTGTATTGATACTCAAGCTTGCCGGGTTCTAAATCTTGGCGCACATCCCTCACACCAGGTATGCGACGCAAAAACGTTACCACTTCACCCGACAAACTAAGTAACTTTTCAGTCTCTTTGCCAACAATCCCTACTTCAATGTCCGAACCTGCAGGACCACCTTGTGGACGCAAGATAGAAAAGCGCTGAATACCGGGTATCGTCGCAACACTTTCTCTGACTTCATTTAATATGGTTTCTGTACTACGCTCTCTAACGCCTTGCGCTGTAAAACGCATATTCACCAGTGGGCTTACAAATTTTTCGACAACCCCTTTTGGTTTTGGTTTTTTTAAATCCACCACAAACTGAATATAGTTACTACCAAGCTTTAAACGATTGAAATCAATTAGCGTCACGCCTACATTAGTTAGTAACGTATCCAGTTCGTTTTCTTGAAAAATTCCATCGAATCGCTTTTCAATTTCAATAGCAAGTTCAGTAGTATCTTCAATGCTATACGTATTTGGTGCTTCTATATTTACTAGGAACTGTCCGATCTCAACATCACCGAATTGATTGTATGGCATATGTGTTTTTGCAAATACTAGCACAACACTTAATACACCAATGGTCGCTGCAGAAATAAAGTAGCGATTTCGCAGCGCATATTTCACAACAAAAATGTATTTCTCTAACCATTTATTCCAATTAATTCTACTGTGCTTCTTTTTCTTGGTTAAGCGTAACATTTCAGCCGAATGCGAAGGCAAAACAATAAAGGCTTCTAATAATGAACCAACCAGTGATGCTGTAACCACAACTGGAATCACTTGTATAAATAAACCCAATGTTCCTGATACACCAAACATTGGTAAGAACGCAGCAACCGTAGTACAAGTAGAAGCCATTACTGGCCAAAATACTTCCTTCGCACCACGCTGTGCAGCTGCAACTGCCTGCATACCATTTTCCATATGACGATAAGAATTTTCGGTAACGATGATGGCATCATCCACGATCATTCCCAGCGCAATCAAGAACGCAAACATTGAAACCATATTAATGGTGTAGCCAAGGTAATAAATAATGATAACGGCAACCAAGAACGAAACTGGTATCCCCATTGCTGTAATCGCAGCAACTCTAAAATTTAGAAATAAATATAGTGACAATAAGACCAGCACTAATCCCACTGCACCAGAAGACTTTAAAGTTTCTAAACGAGTTTTTACATAGATAGATAAATCACTAAACAATCCTACTTTTATTCCAGCTGGGAGTTCCTTTTGCAACTGTGCTGCAAGGTCACGAGTTAATTTTGAAACCTCTATTGTTGAAGCTTTGGCCGTTTTAGTGATGGTCAGATTAACAGACGGTTTGTTGTTGAAACGCCCTAACGTTTTAGTTTCTTCCAGCCTTAGTTGCACATCAGCAACTTCGCCTAATACAAGCTGACCTCCACCGCTATCACTACGTAAAACAATCCTTTTAGTAGCTTCAATATTGGGTGCTGCGCCCTTACCTCGCAGCAAAATATCCCCTTCCGATGCTTTGAGTGATCCACCTGGCAAATCTCTAAGGTTATTACGCAATGCTGAGATGACTTCGTTTAATGAAACACTGCGTGCAGACATAATAAATGGATCAACTTCAACCCATAATTCCCATTCACGCTCACCTGCAATACTTACGCTGGCAACTCCATCAATTTGCTGTAAACGACTTTTAATATCTTTAGCTGATTGCACCAGCGTACCAGGTGAAACATCTCCATATACACTTAGGCTGATGACTGGAAAACGCGTTTTCAAGCGTGTGATATTTGGTCGTTCGGATTCTTCTGGAAGATCAGTTATCGCTTCAACTGTTGCACGCAAGTCGCGAACGAATTCATCTACATCTGCGTCTGGCTTGAGATCAATAACAATTTTAGAAATGCCTTCATTACTCTCTGATGTGACTACATCAATATCTGGTAATAAATCCAACTCTTCTTCGATAGGTATAGTTACTTGCGATTCAACTTCTTCAGGAGGCGCACCTTCAAATTCAGTACTGATACGAACCTTATCAATTTCAACTACCGGAAACATTTCTTGCGGCATACTGCGCCAAGAAATTACACCTAAGACAACAATGAGTATTAAAAAAAGATTTACTACGAGAGGATTTTTGATTGAAAAATTAATGATTCCCATGACTAAAAATTATATATTTTCAGTAAAAGGAAATTAGTTAGCTTCAGCGATTACGCGCTGACCATCTTTTAGCCCAGCAACATCACGTGCTACTATTTGCACACCTGCTTCTACACCAGATGCAATAATATATTTACTACCAACTCTATTACTCACTACAACAGGAAGTTTATCTAATACACCATCCTGATAGCTATATACAAAACTTTCGCCAGCATTAGTTGAAACTGCAGACACTGGCACCGTTAGCACATCAACTTGTTGACTTAGTGGCACATCTGCACTCGCCAGCATTCCAGATTGCACCTGATCGCCAGGTAAACGTATGCGAATCGCATGTGTGTTGGTAGAAATATTTGGATCTGGTTGAAGCGCTATCAATTTTCCCGGAATGGTATTTGAGCCAACAAGTACATTGATTTCTTGATTAAGTTTTAAGGCTGCAACTACCTCTCCACGAACATCAAGTTGTAAATCTAAAGAACTGGTATCTACTACGATTGCTACAATTTGTGTAGCGGTGACATAGTCACCAACTTCAACATTAACTTCATTTACGTAACCTGAAAAAGGTGCAACTAGTGTCGCGCGCTCTAAGTTTCGTTGCGTTAAATCACGTTCAGACTCCTTCAGTGCTACTCTGGCTTTTGAAGTAGTTACTTTGTATTGCAGATCAGAAACTTGCGAATCTAGCGTTAACATTTGTTGACGTGCTGCATCAAGTTGCGATGCAGATATTAATGAATCACTATTTAACTGCTCATAACGTTGTACTTCGGCTTTTTGCAATTCTAAATTTTGTTTAGCCAACTTAAGCATTCGTTGATCACGTCGTATACCTGCCTGCTCGATATCATATTGAGACTGAGATTGAATGAATTGATCTTGCAAATCTTGAGCATCAAGTTTTATTAATTCATTGCCTTGCTCTACAAATACACCTGGCTCGACCAAGCGCTCTTTAACTCGCCCCTGCACTTCAAATTTAAGTTGCGCGGTTCTTACTGGCTGTAAACGTCCAGTTAATGATTCAGTTGGTGATAGGTCTTGGCGTTGCACTTCTAAAAGCACCACCTTCAGTGGCGGCAGCTCTTCTAGCTTGGCTTCAGGCCCTTTTTTTGTCCAAACCAATGCAACCACCAACACAACAGCCGTAGCTATCGCGATTAAGCTAGCAACCAGCTGCCTAGAAGTGCTGGTATTGCCTTGAAGATGTGCAGAATCAGTCAATGCTTCACCTTAAAACTGTTACACTATAATTGCCTGATTATCAGATAGGCTAAGTGGTTAAATCCAATAAAAATAAATACTAAAAGTCCTTACTAGCAACCAATACTGTACCTATATTCCGTGTTGACAAAAGCCTTAAGCAAGCTGTGTGTATCCGTTTTAACGCTAGCATGCATACTCTTATGTACCTGGGCCCAGGCAGCAGATAGTCCTTATGGCCTATGCAGTGACAGCTCAGTAACGGAGTCTAGCCAGAAAGTTATACCTATAGACCCCAATATCCCTGCAGAGTTTACCGCAGATCAAGCAAAACGCGATGAAAATGGAATCGCAATATTAGAAGGTACTGTGCATATGAAGCGTGGCACACAGAAAGTCGACGCAGAAAAACTTGAATATGACGAAAACAATAAACACGTTACCGCAAGTGGCAATGTTCGGGCCGAAGATCAACAACTAATAATCAAAAGCCAAGAAGCAGAACTTAATCTGGAAACTGATTATGCAAAATCGAATGACGCCAGTTACTTCTATAAGCCACTACATGCAAGCGGCAAAGCAAAAAGTATTGAACGTAAATCAGCTGACTTTGTGCGATTTGAAAACACAACCTATAGCACATGCGAAGAAGACGATCGCACATGGGAATTATCTGCCGATGAAGTTGACTTAGACAAAAATACTGGCGACGGTATCGGAAGAGATGTAACCGTAAAATTTAAAGGAGTGCCGATCTTTTATACACCTTGGATTCGTTTTCCAATTGACGATCGACGCAAAACTGGATTCTTAACCCCAACAATCGGCAATTCAAATAATTCTGGATTTGAACTTGAAACACCATGGTATTGGAATATTGCACCAAACAAAGATGCTATTTTTGCGCCAAAATTACTGACTGATAGAGGCTTACAACTGAAATCTAATTTTCGATATTTAAATCAGAAAAGTTATGGTCAATTTGGCTTGGAATACTTGGACGACAGCGAATTTAAAGATGATCGGTATTTGACGAATTTTAAACATCTCAGTCAATTTACACCTAAATTACAACTTGATCTGTTATATAATAAAGTCTCAGATGAGAACTATTTTGAAGACTTGGGTGATGGTTTAGGCATTACCAGCACCTCATTCCTTGAGCGTCGCAGTGACCTTAATTATAACACTGAACATTGGAATTTTTTGGCACGCGCGCAAAGCTTTCAAGTTACTGATGAGAGCATACTTAATGTTGACAAACCTTTTAAACGTGTACCGCAAATTAAATTGGATAGTAATTATTACAACCTGCTCAGTGGATTTGATCTCAGCTCCGAAAGTGAATGGGTGCAGTTTGAACACGACGACAAAATTGATGGCGACCGCCTGCATTTAGGTATTGAACTTGAGCATCCCTTTGAGAGTAACGCTTTCTTTATTCGCCCTGGCGCACGACTTACGCATACTGAATATGATTTAAATCGTAGAGATGGTGTAGATAACAAACCTTCGCGCAGTTTGCCCAGTGCACATTTAGATGCAGGACTAATATTTGAAAAGAATTTAAAAAAATCAGCCCACATTCAAACTTTAGAGCCACGTTTATACTACTTACACACGCCATTTCGTAATCAAGAAGATATTCCAATATTTGATACTGATGAATATGATTTTGGTTTTGAACAATTATTTCGTGATGATCGCTTCAGCGGTAGTGATCGAATTGGAGATGCCGATCGTTTAAGTGTTGGTTTTACTACACGTGTACTTGATCTTGAAGATGGTAGTGAAAAATTCCGCGCCAGCTTAGGACGAATCTTTTATTTTCGTGACCGTAAAGTTACTCTACCTGATGAACCCCGCGAGAATGAGGATTCTTCAGAAATTGCGGCCGAACTCAAAATTGGTCTGCATGATCGCTGGGAAGCTATTGCATCGGTTCTTTATGATACGCATGATGACGAAACTGAAAGAAACTCAGTACGCTTTCAATACCACAGTGAGAATGATTTTATCTTCAACATGTCTTATCGTTACCGTAACAGAGATATTGAGCCTATCGACCCACTAACCAACAGACGCGTTAGTCTTGAACAATCTGATATTTCTATGGTGCTACCAATCAATGAGCATTGGCGGGCTGTAACACGCTGGAACTATGACTTACAAGAAAAACGCAACTTAGAGCAATTAGTAGGGGTCGAATACGACACTTGCTGTTGGAAGCTACGCCTGGCAGGACGGCGCTATAATCAAAACACTGATGAAGACTATAATAATACTATAGAGCTTCAGCTTGTATTAAAGGGATTGGGCCAAATAGGATCACCGATTGGTGAATTACTTGAACGTGGCATTCGTGGTTATGATGCCAGAGATGATGAGTATTTTTAACGATGAATAATTTTAATATTAAACAACTCAGATTTTTCTCTGCACTTTTTTTGATAGCTGTATCACTAACATTTCTATTTGCGACTAAATCTAATGCAAAATTATTAGATCGCATTGTCGCAGTAGTAGAAAACGATGTAATCATGGAAAGCGAATTACGCCAGCGCGTGAATGTTTTAGTGAAACAGTTTGAAGGCAATCCAGAAGCACTTCCACCGCAAGATGTATTGCTTGACCAAGTGTTACAACGCTTAATTATAGAACGCTTACAACTCCAATTGGCAGAACAAAGAGGAATTCAAGTTGATGAATTAAGCTTAGACCAGACGATGCGTAATTTAGCTAAACGGAATCGCATGACGTTAGAACAATTTCGCGAAACTTTAATTAAACAAGGGCATGACTATGTCGCTTATCGCGATCAAGTGCGCAATGAAATGTTACTTGATCAGTTACGCAGACGTACGATAGTCAGTGGCATTGAAATATCAGAAAGTGAGGTTGAAGAATTAGTAACGAAAGCCGATAAAGACTTACTAAAGAAAGAGTATGAATACAATGTTGCGCATATTCTAATTGCGGTTCCTGAAAACCCAAAACCTGGTCAAATAGAGAAATCCCAACATCGTGCATCACTTGTACATGACCGAGCCAAGTCTGGAAATAATTTTGCGAAACTCGCAATTGCGGCTTCCGATGCCCAAGATGCATTGCAAGGGGGTGATTTAGGTTGGCGTAATAAAGCGCAGTTACCAGAAGTGTTTTTACAGCAAATTGATAGTATGCAAGCGGGCGAGGTTAGCAAGATTGGACAAAGCGCTGCCGGTTACCATATTTTTAAAGTGCTTGATCGGCGAGAAATCAAAAACACTATGGTTGACCAAGTTCTTGCTCGGCATATCTTGATTCGCACCAATGCTTTACTTTCAGATGAAGAAGCAGAAAGAAAACTCAATGATCTAAAAACAAGAATCGAAAATGGTGATGATTTTGAAGAGCTAGCGCGCGCAAATTCTGAAGATACCGGAAGTGCTGTAAATGGCGGTAAAATGGATTGGACAGTAAGCAGTAATTTTGTACCAAAATTCAAAGAAGTAGTCGATGAGCTCGAACCAAAAACGATTAGCGAACCTTTTAAAAGTAGATTCGGATGGCATATCGTAGAAGTTCTCGATAAACGTAAACATGACAACTCTCAAGAAGCCATGCGCGCTCAAGCACGTGAGCAAATTAGACAAAGAAAAATAGAAGAAGAAACCGAATTGTGGTTACGCCAACTTCGAGATGAAAGTTACATAGAGAATCGATTACATACTTCTAACTAATCAAAAATCTCCATATTTTCTTTTACTAGTTTGTTCAAAACTAATGTCTAACATTGTTCGTATCGCTATCACGCCTGGAGAGCCTGCTGGTATTGGCCCAGAATTAACGCTTAAGCTTGCACAGCAAACTCTTAACTATGAAGTTGTAGCCATTGCAAATATACAAATGCTGCAACAACAATCCAAACAGCTAGGCTTAGGTGTTAAATTAGAGCCTTTTGATATCAACGCAGATAGTGAATCTCATCACCCAGGACAATTAAAAGTCATAAATGTTGTGATGCCAAATAAATTCGAGTTCGGCAAACTTGATGCTACAAATTCAAGTTACGTAATTGAAACACTCAAAACAGCTGTAAATTTAGTACAAAGTAACACCCTTCAAGCATTAACCACAGGGCCCGTGCAAAAAAGTATTATCAATGAAGCAGGTATCGCTTTTTCTGGCCATACTGAATTCATTGCGGATAAAACAGGCGGCCACCCTGTTATGTTGCTCGCTAATGAAAACCTCGATGACAAAACTAACTCCTATTTACGTGTAGCTCTAATAACCACTCACTTACCCGTAAGTGAAGTAGCCAAACACATCTCCGCCGAAAAAATTACCAAAGTTCTAAATGTATTGCATGATGGTTTAGTACAACGCTTTGGTATCGCCAATCCATGCATAGCAGTATGTGGGCTCAATCCACATGCTGGCGAAGGTGGTCATCTTGGCAAGGAAGAAAGTGAAATTATAATTCCTACGCTTGATAAATTACGCCAGCAAGGCATGAATCTAGAAGGGCCATTGCCCGCGGATACTGCATTTACTCAACAGAAACTTAAAGGCAAAGATGCGGTAGTCGCTATGTACCACGACCAAGGCCTACCGGTAATAAAACACCAAGGTTTTGGGAAGGTTGTCAATGTAACACTCGGCCTACCCATCATTCGCACTTCAGTAGACCATGGCACGGCATTAGATATCGCTGGACAAGGTATTGCCGATGAAAGTAGCCTTCTTACTGCAGTGAATTTAGCTGCTAAATTGTGTGAAAAATCTTTAACGTAAACACCTAGGATTAAACATGGCAAAACTTACACCTGAAGCACTACAAGCATGGCAACAACACGACGAAAGAATGGTTTTTACTACAACCGATGCGAATAATATTGCAAATTCGATCTGGGTGATCTGTGCAAAACTGATTAATGACGAACAAATTGTCATTGCTAACAATGCATTCTACAAAACTCTAGAAAATATCAAGCGCGGTAGCAAAGGTGTACTGCTCTACATAGCACCCGAGAGAGAGTCTTATCAAGTAAAAGGATCCCTGGAATACTATACTGATGGACCAGTTTATGACGATATGAAAAGCTGGCTAGATCCTAAATTTCCCGGCAAAGGCGCTTTGGTATTAAATATCGAAGAAGTTTATTACGGCGCAGAACAAGTTGTTTAATAACATATCTAAAACTATGAAATTAAAAATCTCTTTAACGGCGCTAGTATTTTTTTCTTTAGCAATTTTGAATACTTCATTTTCTGCAGGCATAGAAGACCGTACCATTACACTCAAAAGCAATGAACGCTTTGACTTAGTGCAGGCAAACTCCGTTACCTTTAAATTTCAGCCTTTATCAGAAGATGCACGCAAACTAGAGATTACGAATGACGCTGCCGCATTAGGCGTCGCCTATCTAGGGCAGATAAAATTAAAAGAAAATAATACTGCATTATCTGCACTACGCTCTATAGCTGAACAGATAGGTGAGAGCTTAGATATTAGCTTTGGAGTTATTGCTGACTCTAATACTTCAGAGGCTTTAAAAGCTAATGAATTACTATTGTTGTACCATCCAAATGTAACCATCACTCTTGCTCTAGCAAGACCTGATAAAGCCAATGATTATGAAATTATTTGCACTTATGCATTAAAAGAATACGCTAAGAAAGAAGACAATCAACAAGTTGTTACACCTCCCACAACAATTCCTCCAACCGATACCCAACAACTCACACCTGTACCAGATCAAAAACCTGAAGCTAGTAGCGACATAGCACCTGTTGAAGACGCGCCAGAAGCTACTACAAACTAAACCTAACCCTTTTGTACACTAAGGCATCTAAATGACTAGGCCATTACGCAAACGCTTTGGTCAGCATCTACTAAGCAATCCAAATACAATAAACAGCATCGTAAAAGTCATTCATCCAAAAAAAAATGACATGCTAGTTGAAATTGGTCCAGGACGTGGTGCAATAACTATCCCAATACTAAAAAACGTTGGCACCTTACACGCCATTGAAATTGATCGTGATATTGCCAAGGAAGTTACTGGGCAATGTGAAGGCATCGGCAAACTAATTATTCACCAAGGTGATGTTCTAAATTTTGATTTCAACAAACTTGCAAGTAAAAGCAAACCAATTAGATTATTTGGCAACCTCCCATACAATATCTCAACGCCGCTACTTTTTCACTTATTAAAGTTTTCTGAGCAGATCGTCGATATGCATTTTATGCTGCAAAAAGAGGTAGTTGACCGTATTACCGCTTCAGCTGGAAATTCTAACTACAGTCGATTAAGTATAATGATTCAATCTAGTTACAAAGTTGAAAGCCTATTTGATATTGGTTCTAATGAGTTCACTCCTCCTCCAAAAGTTAACTCCAGTTTTATGCGCCTTATCCCCAGCGACGAATATAGAGTACAAATCAAAGATCACAATACATTTGACAGGTTAGTTGAAACTGCTTTTCAACAGCGCCGTAAAACAATCAAAAACAGCCTGTCTAATGTAGCGACTGAAGAACAGTTGATTAATGCAAATATTAAAACCTCTCAGCGTCCCCAAGAAATTTCTATTCCTCAATACATAAAACTTTCCAATCAGTTAGCCTTATAGCCGAAAAGGGTTAACAACTAATTGAATCTTTTATGTCTAATGCTGCCTAATAATAATAGGCTTAAAGCAATAGTGGTTAATTAATAATCAGTATTTTTCTGTTATCTACATCTGAGTTTTTTAGTTTTAACATAGGTATAATTAATGCTATGGAAGATCCAAATAATCATGAAATCGACGTTAGTGTAGATACCGCTTTTATAGAAGCGCAGTCTGATGAGGACGAAAGTCGCTTTGTGTTTGCCTACACAGTAACTATTCATAACTCCGGCCATGTACCAGCAAAGCTGGTTACTCGTCATTGGTTAATTACCGATTCTAATGGCAAGACACAGGAAGTCAAAGGCGAAGGCGTAGTAGGTGAGCAACCTTACCTACGTCCTGGCGAAGCCTTTCAGTACACTAGTGGCACCATGTTAGAAACGCCTGTGGGTACCATGCAGGGTAGTTATCAAATGTTAGCGGATGATGGTACGGAATTTGATGCACCGATTGACGCTTTCACGCTAGCAGCACCTCGCGTTTTACACTAACGGAGCTCTGATTTAATCCGAGACTTCGTTAAAAGGCCTCTCAAAATGCTCATGTATTTATATTGCGCTATCTCGTTCTATTTTGTCTCATCTAAATTAAATCAGTGTTCTGTTAAAGTCATTTAAAGTATTTATCAATTTTTAATAAAGCTGATATACAATTTACTAATATCTTGTCTTGCCATACTCTTTGGTAAAAATTTAAGTGGTGTAGTTTTTATATGGCGGTATATGCAATCGGTGACGTGCAGGGATGTTTCGATGAGCTTCAAGAACTTGCACGCTATATTTCATTTAGTCTCAAGAAAGACCAATTATGGTTTGTTGGCGACTTAGTTAATCGTGGCCCTAAATCACTAGAAACATTACGTTGGATAAAATCACTCGGTAATACCGCTGTTACTGTATTAGGCAATCACGACCTTCATCTACTCGCAGCACATGCTGGCGCAAAAGAAATCACTACGACCAGTAGCTTGTATCCTGTTTTACAAGCTAAAGATATAGATTCACTAGTAGAATGGTTAAGACGACAACCGCTTATGCGCTACAACAAACAGTTAAAGTTTGCCATGGTACATGCGGGGCTCGCACCACAATGGAGTATTAAAGATTCTTTACGTTATGCTAAAGAAGTTGAAATCGTATTACGATCTAAAAAATATAAAGACTTTCTCTACAATATGTATGGAGACCAACCTAATCAATGGGATGGGCGATTAAAAAGCTGGAATCGTTTACGAACTATTACTAACTTTATGACGCGTGTTCGTTATTGCACCAATAAAGGGGTTATGAGTTTTACTGAAAAAGGCCCACCGGGCATACAATGCGCAAGAATGAAGCCATGGTATGAAATTGCTTCTCGCAAAAGCCAAGACACCACTGTCGTATTCGGGCATTGGTCAACATTAGGCTATAAACATGATCATAATATTATCGCCACAGATACAGGATGTTTATGGGGAGGAGCCTTAACTGCAGTTAAAATCGAACTAGAAAAATTGACTATCTACCAGATCGACTGCGAAGCTAAAAAAGAAATTCCAAGATTAAATAGATGATCAATACATTTTCCCATGCAAATAAATGGTTGGAATTCTTGAATAGCTTAGAATTACCAGACAAAAATTTATTTAAGAAGCATGTTTTAGCTGGAGCAATTTCAAGCCTATGTGAATGTGGCTGCAATTCATTTGAGTATCACATCTCTAGTGATGTGGATATTGAACCTCTAACAGAAGGAAGCGGATTATTCTATGAAATAGCTTTTAGTACTAACATGGATGATGTTATCGACTTTTTAGTATTTACAGATGATCGTGGATATTTTTCAGGTGTAGATATAACTTATGGTTTTGCTACCCATGAAGCCCTACCTGACGGCATCGCATTAAAAGAATGTGTGCATTCCCAAGGCAGATGATTTGATAAATTAGAAAATCAAGTAATACGTATATATTGAATATTATCTACATCAAATTTATTTTTATTATCTTTGCCACGAAACTCACGCTCTACTTCCTGCCACTCTTCTTTATTCCAGGCAGGGAAATACGTATCGCCCTCTAACTCAGCATGCACAATAGTGGTATAGAGATGTTTTGCTATAGGTAATGCATATTTGTAAATATCCGCACCACCAATCACAAAAGCTTGGCCATTAACTAGAATTTCTATCTGTGCCCAATTGGTAACGACTATACAGCCTTCTGCTGCATAATCTGAATTGCGTGTAAGTACGATATGTTGTCGACCAGGCAATAATCCCGGCAAGGATTCAAAAGTTTTTCGCCCCATAATTATGGGATGACTCATGGTAATCTTTTTAAAGCGTTGTAAATCGGCCGGCAAATGCCATGGAATTTGATTGTCTTTACCGATCAGGCCTTGCGGCGTCATCGCCACGATGATTGCGATATCCATAACTGAAACAATCTATACCGCTACGGGTGCAGCAATATGTTCATGGCATTGGTAATTCTGCAATTCAAAGTCTTCATATTTAAAATCAAAAATAGATTTCACATCTGGATTAATTTGCATATGCGGCAATGCATAAGGTGTACGATCAAGCTGCTTTTGCGCTTGATCCATATGGTTGTTATATAAGTGCACATCACCAAAAGTATGTACAAACTCTCCTGCTTGGTAACCGGTTACTTGCGCAACCATCTGTAACAACAATGCATAAGATGCAATGTTAAATGGCACGCCTAAGAAAACATCTGCACTTCGCTGATAAAGCTGACAAGAAAGTTTATTTTGTGCGACATAAAATTGAAAAAAAGCATGGCATGGGGGCAAAGCCATATTATCGAGCTCACCCACATTCCACGCACTCACTATGTGACGCCTGGAAAGTGGATTTTCTTTTAAGTCTTCAATCAACTGAGTAATTTGGTCGATGCTTTTACCCTCTGCACTTTGCCAACTTCGCCATTGTGATCCATATACCGGCCCAAGTTCCCCATCTTCATCTGCCCATTCATTCCAAATGGAAACACCATGTTTATTTAAGTAATCTACATTGGTCTCGCCACGTAAAAACCAAAGTAATTCATAAATAATAGATTTTAAATGTAACTTTTTAGTTGTCAGCATTGGAAAACCGTTTTGCAGGTCAAAACGCATTTGATAACCAAATATAGAAACCGTACCGGTGCCAGTGCGATCGCCTTTTTCTACACCATGCCTCATCACATGATTTAAAAGCTCAAGATATTGCTGCATGGTCTATTTGTCTTTTGCCATTCCAAATTTATTATATGCCAGCCATATGGTTACTATACCTACTATGATCATCGGTATAGTTAATAGTTGCCCTCTAGTTAGCCAGTCTAGAGTTGGCGCATCCGGCTCACGCACAAACTCAACAATGAATCGGAAAATGCCATAGAGTAGTATAAAAAATCCACACACAGCACCAGTGGGACGTGGCTTTTGTGCAAACAACCAAAGAATTACAAACATTACTAATCCTTCTAAAAAGGCTTGATATAACTGCGAAGGGTGACGTGGCAAGTCACCTGCGTGTGGAAAAACCATACCCCATGGAGCCTCTGTAACCCTTCCCCATAGTTCACCATTAATAAAGTTACCGATTCGTCCTGCGCCCAATCCAATCGGCACCATTGGAGCCACGAAATCGCAGAGACGCAATAAACCATAGCCTTTAGCGCGCTGGTAAACCCAAAGCGCAACAATTACACCTAGCAAACCGCCATGAAAACTCATGCCGCCTTCCCAAATTTTAAAAAGATAAAGCGGGTTATCTAAAAAATGAGAAAAGTTATAAAACAATACTGAACCAATGCGCCCACCTAGAATCACACCTAGCATGCCGTAAAACAAGATGTCACCTACATCATCAGGCTGTGTCACGGTATGTGTTTTTTTGGCATGGATCCGTCCCAATAACCAAAAGCCCAAAAAGCCAATGGCATACATAAGCCCATACCAACGCAATTTAAGTGGCCCAAGTGAAAAAATGATTGGATCGATTTCAGGGAAAGCAAGCATACTTACACTATAACAACAGTTAGACTTAGTTAGTAACCAGCAAAATAATGTATAAAAATTGAACACACTTATGGTTGAAACAAAAAATCATCTTGCTGATCAGACCAGTCCTTACTTACTGCAACATGCAGATAATCCAGTGGAATGGTATCCGTGGGGAGAAGCTGCGCTCAAGCGCGCGAGAGAAGAAAATAAACCAATTCTATTATCGATCGGTTATTCCGCATGTCATTGGTGTCACGTCATGGCACATGAATCGTTTGAAGACGAAGCCACAGCAAAAGTAATGAATGATTTATACATAAATATTAAAATTGATCGTGAAGAACGCCCTGACCTCGATAAAATTTATCAGACTGCGCAATATTTACTTACCCAGCGCTCCGGTGGTTGGCCGCTTACCATGTTTTTAACCCCCGAAGATCAAATGCCATTCTTTGGTGGTACTTATTTTCCAGATGAACCTCGTCATGGTTTGCCTTCATTCAAAGAACTGCTGCATCACATCTCTGACTTCTACCAAAATCGACGTGAAGAAATTGGCACCCAAAATGAATCGATGAATACTGCATTGCAAAATATTTATCAGCCAAGTTATACAGAAGTAAATTTAACACCCGACATTCTTGATAGTTGTAACCAACTTCTAGAGCAAACCTTTGATGCTGAGCACGGTGGTTTTGGCAATGCACCTAAGTTTCCTCACCCTTCTCACATTGAACGACTATTACGTTTTTATGCTCAATCAAAGATTACTGATATAGAAAAATCTCGAGCTTTGCATGCGGCAATTTTCAGTTTGGAAAAAATGGCTGCAGGAGGAATTTATGACCATCTAGGTGGTGGCTTCAGCCGTTATTCTGTAGATCAATATTGGATGATTCCACATTTTGAAAAAATGCTCTACGACAACGGGCCTCTACTTGCACTGTACGCACAAGCCTTTTCTTTAAATTATTCAGAGCAGTTTAAGAAAACCTGCGAAGGCACAACCGAATGGTTAATGCGCGAGATGCAATCACCAGAAGGTGGGTATTACTCAACACTGGATGCTGATTCGGAAGGAGTGGAGGGCAAATTCTATGTATGGGATCGAGCTGAAATTCAAAGTATATTAAGTACTGATGAGTATGCTGTGTTTGCTCCGCATTTTGGCTTTGATGGTGTAGCGAATTTTGAAGGCCAATACCATTTACATGTTTTTAAAACTGAAAAACAAATTTGCGAAGATCAGTCGATTTCTTCTGTTGAATTTAATAAACGTCTTGATAGTGCAAAATCTAAACTTTTCGCACTACGTGAAAAAAGAATTAAGCCGGGACGCGATGAAAAAATCCTTACCAGCTGGAATGCACTGATGATTCGCGGCATGGCTATAGCAGGACGCGCCCTCAACAATAAAGAATATATTGATTCGGCAGATCGTGCGCTGGACTTTATTCGTAACACGATGTGGGAAAACCAACGCTTGTTTGCAACCTACAAAGACGGTAAAGCTCATCTTGGTGCCTATTTAGATGACTATGCAAATTTGTTAAATGCCTTGCTAGAAATACTGCAAGCTCGCTGGAACACAAAAGACTTAAATTGGGCTTGTGAAATTGCAGATGTAATTTTAGAACAATTTGAAGACCCAGAGTTTGGTGGTTTTTATTTTACATCTAGCGATCATGAACAATTAATCCAACGACCGAAAACCATCAGCGATGACTCCACACCATCCGGCAATGGCATTGCTGCTTTCGCCTTAACGCGTTTGGGTTATCTATTAGCAGAATCAAAATATATTCAAGCTGCAAAACGTGTACTTAAGTTTGCAGCACAAGCCATTAGTCAATCCCCCCTAGGCCACACAAGTTTGCTAAATGCTTTCGAAGAACAACTGTGCCCACCACAAATTATTATTCTTTGCGGCGAAAAGGAAGCATTAACGAAATGGCATGAAGAGTGTAACCACGGCTATGCACCGCAACGCTTGGTATTTTCAATTGACGAAGACAAAAAAGATTTACCCGATGCAGTTGCAGAAAAGAAACATAAGACCTCAAGCACAGAAGGTGTAACTGCTTATGTCTGCAAAGGCATAAAATGTGATGCACCGGTAGAAACTTTTGCTGAATTACAAAAGATATTAGCAGAAACCAGCATTCAGCCTACAACGAATTAGAACCAAGTAAAAACCGTAATAATGAACTCGCTGCGCGGCACTTTGCGACTTTTACATCTCATCGCACACTTATTCAAAGGCCTTTTTTTATCTTATACCAAACTGCATGGTACACAGAGCCACGATCTTAGTGTAGCGCAACATAAAATTATACAAACATGGTTGCATCGTAGCGCAGAAATCATTGGTATTGATATACAAATTCATGGAATCCCCACACACGCTCCTACTTTTGTAGTAGCCAATCATATTTCTTGGTTAGATATTTTAATTATCTCTTCCGTGTTACCAGTTTCATTCTTATCGAAAGCAGAAATACGTAGCTGGCCAGTCATTGGCACGCTCGCCGCCAAAGCCGGCACATTATTTATTCATCGCGGTTCCAAGAATGGCGCTGCAGAAGCGATTCAACTTATGCAAAAAAAGCTTAAATCAGGACATAGTGTTGCATCATTTCCTGAAGCTAAAACTACTCACGGCATCGAGGTACACACATTTCACCCAAGATTATTTGCAGCAGCAATAGAAACCGGTATTTTAGTTCAACCGGTTGCAATTCGTTACCCGCATGAAGATGGCACTCACCCACACGTACCTTATGTAGATGAAGCCAATATCATTAGCCATTCATTTCGGATTATGTGTGCTAAATCAACGCTCGCAGAAGTCACATTCTGCGAACCTATTGAAAGTAAAAACCGGATGAGAAAAGATGTAGCGTTTTCAGCAAGAAAAGCTATTGCATCAGTTGTCGAGTGCCCTAATTAAACTATTTAATCAACCAAGGGCCTGCATTGCGGCATCGTAGTCAGGCTCATCAGCAATTTCGCCTACGAGTTCTGCATGCACTATTGAATTTTCTTGATCAAGCACAAGAAGTGCCCGTGCAGTAATCCCCGCCAGAGGACCGTCCTCTATTAACACTCCATAATCACGTGAAAACTCATTGGAGCGCATAATAGAAAGTGGATCGACGTTATCCACTCCTTCGGCCCCACAAAAACGCGACATCGCAAAAGGTAGATCTGCTGCGACAACCAATATCACAGTATCCTCATGATCTTTTGCATAGTCATTAAACTTCTTTGTAGAAGTTGCACATACTGGCGTATCTAAACTTGGAACAATACTTATAAGTTTTTTCTTACCAGGGAAAGAGGATAAAGATATATTTTCTAAATCTTTATTCACCAACACAAAATCGGGCGCGGTCGAGCCTATTTCTGGAAGGTTCCCATTAGTGTGTATCTCATTTCCTTGCAATGTAATTTTTGCCACTATTTTTTCTCCGAAATAACTTGTGTCATGGCTTATTTATATTTTTATAGTGTTTATTTTATGAACACTAGACTGAAACTAAAGAATCATATTGGCTTGCATTCAATAGACTGTCAATTAATGATTTATCTAATATTTCTACCTTGCACAACCAACCATTCTCATATGGGCCTTCATTTAATATCTCAGGGGAATCAACTAATTCCTCATTGACTTCAATGATTTTGCATCCAACTGGTGCAAAAATATCACTAGCAACTTTTACAGATTCCACCACTGCACAAGCTTCCCCTAACTGATACACATTCCCAACTTTTGGTAATTCTACATATACGATATCTCCTAGCTCAGATTGTGCATACTCTGTTATACCTATCGCTGCAATTTCGTCGCTTTTCAACAGTAACCAAATATGCTCTTCTGAATATATACGATCATCAGGACTTTCATTCATAATTAATCCTCAGACACTTACTAATATTTAAAATACTTAAATTATAATTATAGAAAGTTTCATTCAAATACAAATGAACTATTAATATTAAACTACAATGTACAAATTTATACTATTTGCTTTCATTGCTCTGCTTACTGCCTGCAATCAAGACTCCAAAAACACATTCACTACAAACGATGCTTGGGTGCGCGAAGCACCACCTAATGCATCTATGATGGCAGGCTATGTCACCCTTAAAAATAATACCGATCAAGATAGTTTTATTACCTATGTTAAAAGCAAACAATTCAACATGGTTGAAGTGCATCGCACCATAGTTGTAGATGGTGTAGCTAAGATGCGTCGTCAGGATGACCTGCCGATTCCTGCTGGCAGCTCTCTTAAACTAGAACCAGGCAGCTACCATTTAATGTTGATGGGTCCTAAATCTGCACTTAAACTCAATGACGAGATCACTGTGACATTAGGCATGAAGTTAGGAGATAAAATAGAAGACATAGACATTGTCATGCCAATCAAGAAACAGTTGACCAAAAATTAGGGGCAATAAACAATAACCATAAATACAGCATGGCTATATAAGAGAATTACCTTTAATTATCGCACTAGCCGATTCTGAATTCGGTATCATCGCTAAAGAAATATAACTCTAGATCAGTAAATGATCTATCAAATTATTGGTATTTGTCTTGAACGATTTTTCGCAAGCTTTCTCAAAAGCGATTCAACTCATTTTTCAATTAGACCCTGCTCTTTTAGAAATCATTGGCTTGTCTTTGCGTGTAAGCATAACTGCGGTTTTAATTGCCAGTTTAATCGGCTTACCATTGGGTGCCGCGTTGGCTTTATATAAATTTTATGGCCGAGGTATAATCGTTGCTCTACTGAACGCTTTTATGGGTTTACCGCCAGTAGTAGTTGGTTTAGTGGTATATTTGATTTTATCGCGCTCAGGTCCACTTGGTGTTTTAGGTTTGTTGTTTACACCCACTGCAATGATCATTGCGCAAGTTTGTTTAATTACACCCATCATTGCTGCACTTACGCGCCAAACTATTCTTGATGCAAATGTTGAATATCATGAGCAACTTCGTGCATTAGGTGCCAAAGCCTCGCGCATGATGAAAACGCTTTTATGGGAAACACGTTTTAGTTTAATGACTGGTGTGTTTGCAGGTTTTGGTCGCGCGATTGCCGAAGTCGGCGCAGTGCTAATAGTTGGCGGCAACATTAATCATGCAACGCGCGTCATGACCACCGCTATTGCATTGGAAACTCGCAAAGGAGACATCGAACTCGCCCTCGCATTGGGCATCATTCTAATAACCATTTCGTTAATTGTTACTTCACTTGTTATGAGTGCCAAACATGCTGCATACCAATATCATAGCTAACATGAACGAAGTAAATGCGTTGCCATTGCAGGTGAAAAATCTGCAAATTACAAAAAACGGCAACGTATTATTAAAAGATGTTACGCTTTCAATTGAATCCAATAATGTAACCGTAATTCTTGGCCCAAATGGTGCTGGCAAAAGCCTTTTATTACGTTGTGCACATGGATTAGAAAATTTATCCAAAGGTTCACTGATGTGGAATACGAATATTCCTCAACCTCAACAATCTTGGCGTGCATATATTTTTCAAAAACCTGTGTTATTACGCCGCAGTGTGCGCGCCAATCTCGAATATGTTTTGTCTCTACATAGCATTAATAAAGCCAACTACGCTTCATTGATCGATGCAGCTCTAAAAAACACAGGCCTAGGCCAGTTAGCGGATCGCAACGCACGTGTGTTATCAGGTGGAGAACAACAGCGCTTAAACATTGCCCGCGCCTGGGTTCTACAGCCAAGAGTAATACTGCTAGATGAACCAACTGCAGAATTAGACCCTAATGGCACTGCGGGCATAGAACGTTTAATCATGACAATTGCCCAAGAAGGCACTAAAATTATTATGTCGACACATGACCTAGGTCAGGCACATAGATTAGCCAATGACATAGTCTTCTTGCATCAAGGAAGATTAATCGAACGCACACCTGCTCAGTCCTTCTTTGAACAACCACAAACTAAAATGGCGCAAGACTTCATTGCCGGAAAATTACTGAATGGAGAATAATAAATATGAAGCGAGTTTTAACTACCATCCTTCTAATTCTCATTACTATGAGTGTAGTGATTGCTGAGGAAGAGTCTTTTATTACACTCTCCTCGACCACCTCTACAGACAACTCTGGCTTGTTAGATTATTTAATTCCAAAATTTAAAGACAAAACTGGTATCGATGTACGTGTAATAGCGGTAGGCACTGGACGTGCATTACAACTAGGGGAACGTGGCGATGCAGACCTAGTATTAGTACACCACAAAACTTCTGAGGTAAAATTTATAGAAAATGGTTTCGGAATCAAGCGCCGTGATGTCATGTATAATGATTATGTAATTGTTGGACCAAAAGATGATCCTGCAAACATCAAATACTTAACAAAAGCAGTTGAAGCCTTTAAATTGATCAGTGAACACAAAGTGCCTTTCATTTCTCGTGGGGATGAAAGCGGCACGCATAAGAAAGAACTTGAACTGTGGTCACTTGCGAAGATTGATATACAAAAATATAGCGGAGATTGGTATCGCGAAGCGGGTGCAGGTATGGGTGCAACCCTTAACATCGCTAATGGTATGAATGCCTACACCATGACCGACCGCGGTACATGGCTATCCTTCAAAAACCGCGATGACTTAACCTTATTATTTGAGAACGATCCACCATTGTTTAATCAATATGGAGTGATTTTGGTTAATCCAGAACGCCATGAGCATATTAAATATCAGCAAGCCAAACTTTTCTCAGACTGGCTAACTTCGAATGAAGGCCAACAAGCCATTGCAGAATTTGCCTTAGAAAATCAGCAGTTATTTTTCCCGAACGCCCAGCGAGAAATTGCTACAGTTGAGACTGAGTAATATTCTAACTCATTGAACAACAAAATATTATCGAGTGCTCTATATTTTAGTTAGAGCACGAAAATGGATATCAACGAAATATTAGCAATCTTATTCACCATTCCTAATTGGGCATGGGTAGTTGGTGGCTTTATCGTATTTGCAATGCTATTTAGTGACCGAAAACTTTGGGAACTTGAAGTTAAGTTCCCAATGAAACCTGGCGTTGGCCGAGGCGAAATTGAACTTGAATGCCATAAATAGAAAGGCAGTTCCATAGAAGTGGAATTTCAACTTGAAAACTTATTCAATAATAAAAAGATTGAGGTTCTATTTAATAATAGGATTATTTACACCGTACCAGAGTCAAAAATTACTGGCTCACGAATTTATATCAATGAAAAATTGGATATTCAGAAGGCTCTAAGGTAGAAGTAAATATTGGTGGGCAAAAACAATTTTAAGGCGTACTTCTATGAGACTAAACATGCGGGTTTATAAATCTCAGTGAACAATAATGAAAGTCTTTTCGATATTCATTCTCTTCCCTCTTTCAGCATTTGTCATTGGTATTATCTTTCTAGTTTTATATAAAAAATCTAAATCTAAAATCTCAATGATTACCGGAATACTCTGGGTGCTATATTCGATATACGAATTTCTTATATACATACGAATATTATGCACAGGCGAATGCAATATTCGAATAGATTTATTAATTATATACCCTCTGCTAGTATTTCTTTCGCTAGCTTCTATATTTTTTTACTTCACCCGCAAAAATAAAACATGAGTGAAAAAAGATATTTATATAAACCTAAAATACTCACATATGTTTTAGTTACTATAGGATTTGCAATAGCTGGAGCAATATTAAGCAAAGTTGCTTTATCTAATACTCAAGGTGTAATTATAAATCGCTTCATTGAGCTCTCTGTTAAGAATGCAACTATTTTTTACTGGTGCCTAGTTGGCGCTTCTGCAATATTTGTTGTCATAGGTATTCTATGCATTTACTCAGCTATTACCTCAAAAAACGAAATTATCCTTACCGATACAGGGTTTTCAGCACCGAAAAGACTGATTGGTAATAAGACAGTCTCCATAAACTATTCAGACATAACTCATTTAGCACCTATCAATGTTCACAGACAAAAGATGCTTATAATTAAGCATATAAATAGAAATATAACTATTCAACAAAGCGCAATGCCAAATAAACAAGCGTATGATGAAGTCGTAAATATCATTACAACTAAAGCACAGTCTTTAAAAGGTTAATGAATGAAACACATCATAACTGCGCTTCTCATTTCACCTGCATTATTAAGTGTTGCACATGCAGAATCATCAAATGTAGAAAAATATAAGCAAGTCTACGTTGAACAAATCACTCCGATTCTAAAAAAACAGTTTGTAGATGCGTTAGCAACAGAAGCAGACCCTGAAGCGAAACTCTCTTTTGTTGCCAATGGCATGGCGAACTGCCAAGTTGAAACCATAAGTGCCTACCCACAAAAATATCAAGATGCTTCCATCAACCCCGTTGCTGAAGGTGGAGATTTAAGTGAAGTCACAAAGCAAGTAAATAAAATGATCAAAGCTGATATCGAAAGCGGCGCGATTTCAGAAGAAGATTTTAAAGCCATGGTAGAAAGTGCGACAGAAAAGTATATTAACTGTACAAAGGCGCTTGAAAAACAGCTTTAATATAAAGAGCTAATGTCCGCTTTCGGCCAGTAGTAATCATCATTAGTTTGTGTTATCAACGATTTGACTCGGGTACGAAATTTCAAGAATTATGCAACCAGTCTCTGTTTTAAATGGACCGTGAACTTCTCCAAGGGGGTCTGCTTGCATAGCCCCCAACTTCAAACCAAGTTTCAAAAGCCGCATCATAAAGCTTCCCCTCAATAACCAAAATTTCTTCTGGGTATTCGTGACTCTTTTCACCAAATTTGGATGTGTCTGCACCTGGCTTAAATCGAGTTAGTCTTGTGTAGTCGCCAGTTGTCTCATCAATGGCTAAAGTTAACTCTTCTGCATACTCTTCCATTCCTTCAATAGGGCTCCATTGATTTTTATTCTCAATTAGCAATGGGTTCCAATATGTATTAGTCGATTTCGACATCGTTTAATTAAATGTGATAGTAAACTTTTGACAATAGTTAAACTCAATTGGTAACAAACCGTAATGTCCGCTTTGGGTCGTTAGCACTCATTCAACGTGCGTAAGTAGGTCTATCCTTACCTAACCCCATCGCATGTTTCATAAAAAACTTTTTCACAGGTTGAATTGAATCTGCTGTTCTCAAAGCCACATTTCTTGCCTTCACTATCGTAGCGTTGCTAGAACCAAACGCTGCCACAAAGGTATCCATCGCACTTTGCATGATTTGTGTTTCTCCCACCCTAGCACGTTCATACTTCCGTAAAACTTTTAAGCTACCGATATCACGTTTTGCATGTTCTAGAACATCTGTTAACACTGCAGCATCGGTAAACCCTAAATTTGCTCCTTGGCCTGCAAGTGGATGAAGTGCATGTGCAGCATCCCCCACAAGTGCAATGCGCGATTGCACCATGCTATCCGCTTGCCCTGACACTAATGGAAAGGCTACACAATTAGACTTTAATGTGATTTTGCCGAGTTGCATGTTGCTAGCTTGAGTCAAAGCATTTGCAAACTCATGTTCATTGAGTTTCATTAGTTCATCTGCGTAATCTTCGCTCACCGACCAGACAATCGAACATTGGCCATTGTTTAACGGAAGCAATGCTAGTGGCCCAGTAGATAAGAAACGTTGCCATGCTGTATTTTCATGCGGATGCTCCGTTTCCACTAATGCAACCAAACCCATTTGCTGATAACTTTTTTCAGTGTAAGCAATTTCTGTCAAATTTCGCACAGTGGAACGACCACCATCTGCACCCACTACTAACTTAGCGGAAATTACACTGCCGCTAGCTAACTCAAGTTCTGCATGATCTTGAAAGGTAATCACTTTGCTTATCTGCTCAGGCAAAAACCATTCAACATCACTCTGTTGTTGCAAGTTTTCATGCAAACTAGCTTGAATCACTACGTTTTCTACAATATGCCCAAGATTATTTCGCTGTAGATCATTCGCATTAAAGTGAATATTAGAATTACCTTTTTCATCCCATACATGCATGTCTGTAAAAGGTGAAACCCGCTTGGATTGCATGGCTGACCATGCGCCTACATATTCAAAGATAGCTTGCGAACCTGGGCTTACTGCAGTGACACGTGATTGATAATCTTGATTATCTTTAAATACTTCGACTTCGCTTCGGTCTACAATTGCAATCGACCTACCTTGTTTAGCTAACAAATTTGCCAGCGTGAGTCCGACTATGCCGGCGCCTACTACGACAACATCAACTGTTACGTGCTCAGAACACAAAAGAAGTACCTCTAAGAGAACTGTGCTTTAAAAAAGTCTCTTTCATGAATTAACCACAATACCTCTAAGCAGGCTTGCATCAGAACCTGTAATAACAACGATAATTATAGAATACCCGGTTGTCATGGGTTAATCATGTGTCCACGCAGAAGGCTGACATTAGATCCTGATTCACCCAAATTCTGTTTCACTATCCGCTCTTCCAATACCGGAATTGCTCCCAGCATAGCCAATCCTAATCCTCGTGATTGTTTTAACACTGGATAATCAGTATTAAATAAGAAATTAAGTCGGTCGGTAAAGCGAATAGTCTTTTCGATATCCGGATGGCGTTTGTCTGCATAGATATCCAATTTTTCATCAACATTCTGCAAATCATTTTCATTTAATAACTCTACGAGCTCAGCAATATCTCTCAATGCAAGATTTAACCCTTGGCCTGCGATAGGATGCAATGTTTGTGCAGCATTACCAATCAACACCACGCGTTGTTGTACGCGTTGATGGCTCATTAATAAGGCCAGTGGATAAGCAAAGCGTTTGCTCACCGATTGAAAATGACCTAAACGAAAGCCAAAAGCCTGTTGGAGTTTATCTTTAAAAGCCTGATCGCTCAGTGTTAGATGATTTTCTGCAGCCTCGGTTGGGTTCATCCAGATAAAACCGCAACGATTCCCTTCTCTTGGCAATAAGGCTAACGGACCCTCTTCTGTAAAGCGTTCATAAGCGGTGTTATTATGCGCTTGTTCGCACTCGACACTGCCAACGATGGCAGACTGTTGATATTGTTTTTCTTCTAAGCCAATACCCAATGCTTTGCGAATAAAAGAATTAGCGCCATCTGCAGCAATAAGCAAGGTTGCTTGTACTGTTTCACCATCATTTTGTTTTAAAATGACATGATTGCTGTGGTTTTCAATTGCGGAAACTTTATAGGGTTGCAAACGAGTGACATTATCTAAACTATCTACCTGATTATTTAATGTATTTATCAAGTGATCTGCAGGCACCAAGTACCCAAAGCTTTCTACTGCGTAACGCGTGCTGTCTAAACGTGTTGCACCAAAGCGGCCTTGGTCTGATATATGAATTTTTTTAATTGCAGTGGCATGCTCTTGCAAGTTATCCCACAATCCTAATGCATATAGCATTTTTTTTGAGGATAGTGCGAGTGCAATGCTACGACCATCGAGACTATCGGCTTTGAGTTGGATATCAGCCAGTGGTTGAGAATCAATTAATACGATCTTGTAAGAAGACGAAGTCAGTGAGCTTGCTAATGCAATGGCCAAGCTGCTGCCGACTAAACCGCCTCCGACTACTGCGATATCGTAATGTGAAGCCATGAGTAAAATTCTGAATTAATAAGTTGCTATGTCGTATTGAGAAGGCATGACAGAGAATATTTAATTCACAGAAGCTGACATTAGCGCTTCAATTTCATCTGGATCACGGGTAAGTTTTTCGGTTAGCACCTGGCTGCCGTCTTTGGTGACCAATACATCGTCTTCTATACGAATACCGATGTCCCAGAATTTTTTCGGTACGCCTTTCGCTTTAGAAATATATAACCCTGGTTCTACAGTGAGCGTCATGCCGGGCTCTAATAGACGCCATTCTTCATCAAAACGATAATCACCCACGTCGTGTACATCTAAACCAAGCCAGTGCCCGGTGCGATGCATATAAAACTGTCGATATTCTTCATCTTTAATCAACTTTGCAGGCTTACCTTTTAATAAACCGATTTCTATCAGTCCTTTGGTAAGCACTTTCACGGCTTCATGATGCGGATCGTTCCAGTGGTTCCCCGGCTTCACTTTTTTAATCGCTGCAATTTGCGACTCTAATACTAGTTCGTACACTTCGCGTTGCACTTTAGAAAACCTGCCATTGACTGGAAAGGTGCGTGTAATGTCACTAGCATAGCCTTGATACTCTGCACCGGCATCTATTAATAGTAAATCACCATCTTTAAGTTCTTGATTGTTTTCGATGTAATGCAGAATACAGCCATTGTCACCACCACCAACAATGGAAGGATAAGCCGCTACACAACCTGCTTTTCTAAACTCGTACATTAATTCCGCTTCAACTTCATACTCATACATACCTGGCTGGCAGGCTTTCATTGCACGAGTGTGGCCCGCGATTGCAGCTTTTGCAGCTTGGCGCATGAGTGTGAGTTCACTACGCGATTTATACAAACGCATGTCGTGTACAAAATAATCTAGTGACAATAGTTCGTGTGGCACATGTTTTGAAGTACGCGCTGATCCGCGCGATTGGTTGACCCAATTTATTAAGCGGCGATCAAAGTTTGTATCGCGACCCATTGGGTAAAAGAAACGTTCACGATCTGCAAATAGTTTCGGCACCATTTCATCGAGATCATCAATCGAATACGCTAGTTCAGCGCCATAATTTTCCTTTACGCCTTCAATGCCTGCTCGACGCCCATCCCAAATCTCTTGCTCAGGATTGCGCTCACGACAAAAAAGTATGAACTGGCCTTTTGAGTTGCCTGGCAAAATCAACGCCAATGAATCAGGCTCATCAAAACCTGTCAAATAGAGAAAATCACTATCTTGTCTAAAGACAAAATCCACATCTCGGTTGCGGGGAATCGATGTTGCAGAAGGAATAATGGCTACACCATCTTTACCCACCATACGCATAAGTGTTTTGCGTCGCTTCAGCAGCTCTTTTTGATCGATCTTATACAAACTAATTTTTAATTAGATAGGAATTGTTGAATGCTTATCATTGAATAGTTTGATGTCTATTCATCGGATGCATTTCTTCATTGATAAGTAGCACTCCCATGCGAACGTATTCAACAATGTCTGAATAGGCGACTTCATTCATCTCATCTTCTTCGTCATCTTCTGAGGCTTGAGAAATCGTAGTAATATCTTGCAAAATTTCCATTGAATCTTCTGGCACATGGGTTAAATCTTTAACGCCGGCGAGGGCTAAGCCAAATAAGAAACCATCACACCATTTCTTTAGTGAGGTTACTCGCGCACTCAAACTGTTGTGCTCCTCAGGGATCAGCAATGTGAAATTCAACAGAGCGTCATTCAACTCTTGTTTAGTGTGCTCATATAACGCACAAAGGGTGTCGTGGTTATCACCATCGAGCGACTTTCCTTCTTCACTTTGTGTACAAATTTCATCCAGCCATCTTTTGCATTGCAAAGAATTATTTACTATTAACATGGCGCACAGCATGCCGTGGCAATCTTCTGGTGTATAAGGTGATTGCACATAAGAAAGGATATCTTGGATTTGTTCGTAGTTAGGTGTCATACGTTATTGATTCTAACATCTCGCTAGCGTAATCACTCATATATTGATGTGGACAGGATGAATTATAAAAGTGATTGTTAAAGTGCTAACAATCGAAACTCGATTTCCCCTATTTCTATCATGAAATTATGACTGAAATTAAAGCTAATATTAAAGAATTTTACAGGTGTATTTGTTAACAATTTTAGTTGACGAGTAAGCCCGTACAGCCTAACATTTTGCCATGGAAAAGCGAGACACCGGAAAGCTCAGCGAGCAAGATTTAAAGGGATTAGAAATTCGTGTTAACGAACTGATTACCACTTGCGAAGAACTGAAAAAAGAAAACAAACTTCTAAAGTTGCAACAAGATTCCTACTCTTCAGAACGCGCTAACTTGATCGACAAAAACGAGCAAGCACGCAAGCGTGTTGAAGCGATGATTACTCGTCTAAAATCTATGGAAGTAAGCGCTTAGTAGTATGGACGAACCCATTACTCTCAATATCCTAGATAAAGAATATCGTATTGCCTGCCCTACAGGCGAAGAAGAATCCCTGCAGGCTTCCGCACATTATCTAAACACAAAAATTCAAGAAATCCGTGATAGTGGCAAAGCCATAGGCACTGACCGTGTGGCGGTTATGGCTGCTCTTAACATGGCACATGAGTTTTTGAATCAAAAAAGTGACTACGAGCGACACAGCAAATCATTTTTCAATCGTGTTCGTAGCTTACAAGACCGCATCGATGTTGCATTGAAGAATACGCAGCAACTCGAACTCTAACTTAATAATCTGCTACAGTTTCACATGTCGGGTACCACTGCGGTACAGGTGTGCTTCCTGGTATTTCCCTTGAGCCTATTTTTATCCTCCGGGGGCAATGCTGTTTAAATGTTGATGTGCATATCCGTTCTGCGGAGAGCCTAATTCATTTTTCGGTGCTCCCACTTGAACCTTTGGTTCAAGGACAACGGCTGCCACGGTATTCGTGGGGTACCCACATTTTTACAACCAGGCTCTAAATTAAATTTCCAAGGAAACTTTGCGATGCAACATTGGCTTATGAAAAGCGAACCAAGCGAATTCAGTATTGATGATTTAAAGCGAGTTAAAGTAGAACCCTGGGACGGTGTGCGCAATTATCAAGCACGCAACATGATGAATAAAGAGATGAAAAAAGGTGATTTAGCCTTTATGTATCATTCCAATTGCGATGAGATTGGAATTGTTGGAATCATGACAATCGCACGTGAAGGTTACGTTGATCACACTGCCTTTGACAAAAAGGATAAACACTACGATCCAAAAAGTAATCCTGAAAACCCACGCTGGTTTATGGTTGACGTGCGTTATAAGCGAAAACTAAAACGCACTATTACTCTTGCGGAATTAAAAGAGCATAAAAAATTAGCCGAAATGCAGTTGTTAAAACGCGGAAACCGACTCTCAATCATGCCGGTTAGCAAAAAACATTGGGATTTTATTCTCTCTTTAGAGTGATTTTTTACAGAAAATTGTAAAAATTTTTGTAATTTTTTCTAAATTTCGCAAAAAAACTAGTTTTTTTAAAAAAATTTACAGTTTTTTTAATATTTTTTAAAAAAAATTTCGCATTGTTTTTCTACATTAAATTACGTTTTATTAATTAAAAAAACGTTGCAAACAAACTACAAAATTTCAGTAAACTTTGCTTAATTTTAGCAAAATGCTTGTTGTTATGTTAAATAAATAGCGATTTTTACTGTTTTCCAGGTGAATACTGTCACACTTTTTGAAACTTAAAAAACGTTTTGTAAATTTTAAAACTAAAAAAGTTTAACAAACTAAAAAACATTAACGATGGAAAGCTATAAAAACACTACAAAAATACTAGTATTTATAGATTAAATATATATACTTTGGCGCGTTTACAACTAACATTAATTGTTTGGAGGGAGTATTGATGGCCATCAAACGTAAATCTACCACTAAACGTCGCGTTACAAAACGTAAGGCGACTAAACGTAAGGCTACGAAACGCAAATCTACTGCGAAGCGCAAAACTGCGAAACGCAAGACTAAGCGTAAAACAAAACGTAAGACTACTAAACGTAAGACTGCGAAGCGTAAGACTAAACGTAAGACTGCGAAGCGTAAGACTAAGCGTAAGACTGCGAAGCGCAAGACTGCGAAGCGTAAGACTAAGCGCAAGACTGCAAAGCGTAAGGTCAAACGTAAGACTAAACGCAAGACTGCAAAGCGTAAGGTCAAACGTAAGACTACTAAACGCAAAACTAAGCGGAAGACTAAACGTCGTTGATAGTCGCTGGATTAAACATCCAAACAAAAAAGGGCTCTTAATAGAGCCCTTTTTTTATGACGATAGTTTATGCTTCTAGAGACTGCTATCTAGGCTTGCAAATAGCTTTATCTATAGGGTTTGCGTTAAATCACGCTAAGCTATCGTCAGCCAAGAAACAATTTGTAAACCGGATTATTCACTTCGGAAAATAACTTAGCCAAGGAAAAGTTTATACACTGGATTGCTGGTTTCTTCCCAATATCGATAACCTAATTTTTCTAAAAACTCATCAAAACGAGAGCGCTGGGAATCAGGCACCTGTATGCCAACCAACACACGCCCATATGCAGCACCATGGTTACGATAGTGAAATAAACTTATATTCCAGTCAGTACCTATCGTTTCTAAAAATTTTAATAACGCACCAGGGCGTTCTGGGAATTCAAATCTAAATAGGATCTCATCTTGTATCTGAGTACAGTGTCCACCCACCATATGACGCAAATGCAAAATCGCCATTTCATTATCCGAAATATCCAGTGCCGCATAACCATCGGTATTCATAGCTTTTAGTAGCTGCTCTTTTTCCTTATCAGCATCCTCGACTTTCACACCAACAAAAATATGTGCAGCTTGGTTATCCGCATAACGATAGTTAAACTCGGTAATTCCGCGTGCACCCAGGATTCGACAGAACTTCAAAAAACTACCTGGCTGCTCTGGAATAGTTACGGCAAATAAACATTCACGACGTTCACCTAGCTCAGCACGCTCGGCAACATGACGTAAACGATCGAAGTTGATGTTCGCACCACAATTGATCCCGACTAAAGTCTGCCTGGTAACTTTTTCTCTGGAAATATATTGTTTAATACCGGCTAAAGATAAAGCACCTGCAGGTTCTACCAATGTACGTGTTTCATCAAAGATATCTTTGATCCCAGCACAGATATCATCGGTGGTTACTAGCAGCACTTCATCGATAAGATCTTTGGCAATTGCATAGGTTTTTTCACCTATTTGCCGTACTGCAACCCCGTCAGCAAATATGCCTACTTGCTCTAATTCGACTCTTTTCTGAGCTTTTAACGCAGCATGCATGGTGGGTGCATCTTGCGGCTCTACCCCGATTATCTTTATTTCTGGTCGATAATGCTTGATGTAGGCTGCCATTCCGGCTACTAAACCACCACCGCCAATTGCGATAAATATGGCATCAATTTTCCCTGGATGCTGCTTTAGTATTTCCATCGCGATCGTACCCTGCCCAGCAATCACATCTTCATCATCATAAGGATGCACATAGATAAGATTTTGTTGCTCAGCTAGTTGCAAAGAGTGCTGATGTGCTTCGTCATAGGTATCACCAAACAAAATGGCTTTGCCGCCTAAGCGAGTTACCGATTCAACTTTGATATTGGGTGTTGTCGTCGGCATCACAATAGTTGCAGGAATTCCAAGTTTATTTGCAGCTAATGCCACACCTTGCGCATGATTACCGGCAGATGCAGCAATTACGCCTTGTTTACGTTCTGCTGCAGAGAGATGTGCGATTTTGTTGTAAGCCCCCCTGAGCTTGAAAGAAAAGACACTTTGCAAGTCTTCTCGTTTCAGATAAATATTATTAGCAAGTCGCGCCGAGATAACTTTTGCATGGTCAAGTGGCGTTACAATCGCCACATCATAGACCTTGGAATTTTCTATTTTTTTAATTAGTTGCTGATTCACTTTTATTGGCTCGTATTTTTCTATTCTTTGGCCTATTTTTAGCCGTTGGCATCCTAATATGAAATTCTAATTAGCTAAATTAACAATGCTTTTAACAGCTTCTGTGGGTATTATTCAGTAAAACTTAGCCCATACATACAATGTCTTTAGAAAAAAAGAAACAAATTGCTGCTGAAGCCGCGCTAGATTATATACAACTCAATGATGTAGTCGGTGTTGGCACCGGATCTACCGCAAATTACTTTATAGATGGCCTTGCAAAACTTAAAGGCAAAATAGAAGGCGCTGTAGCAAGCTCTGTAGCGTCTTCTGAGCGATTAAAACAACATGGTATACCCGTACTTGATTCAAACAGCGTTGCAATGCTTCCGATCTATGTAGACGGCGCAGACGAGACTACAACGCATAAACATTTAATCAAAGGTGGCGGTGGTGCACATACACGTGAAAAAATTGTTGCTGCGATCAGTGAAAAGTTCGTTTGTATTGCCGATGATTCAAAATTAGTCGATATATTGGGTGAATTTCCATTACCAATCGAAGTAATCCCTATGGCACGAAGCTATGTCGCCAGACAATTAGTAAAAATAGGAGGAGTACCCGAGCTACGCGAAGACTTTATCACCGATAATGGCAATGTCATTTTAGACGTGCACAACCTGGAAATTCTAAATCCGGTAAAAATGGAACAACAGCTAAACAATTTAGCCGGTGTGGTTACTGTAGGAATTTTTGCAATACGGCCAGCAGATGTGCTTATTCTTGGAACCGATAATGGAATCGTCACTTCTTAAACCTAAATTATTTAATTTGGAACGTCTCAGGTAAATATCTTAGGGAAACCACTTTGGAAAAAAAGACTCTAAGTTTCCAATAGCAAATTTTTTTGGAGGACTTCATGAAAACAACAATAACTTTATTTTCACTTTTAGCATGCTTTTCCTTGTTTATACCCGTACAGGCTAAATCACCTGCTGCACCTGATAGTTACGTTTACATCATCAGCCCACAAGATGGCGAAATAGTACACAGTCCGGTGTTAGTTAAATTTGGCTTACGTGGTATGGGTATTGCTCCTGCAGGTGTAGAAAGCGAAAACACTGGACATCATCATTTATTAATAGATGTTGAAAAACTACCTGATCTCGACAAACCGATTCCGGCTGACGATCATCATGTACATTTTGGCAAAGGCCAAACTGAAGCATTGATTGAACTAAGCCCTGGTGCTCACACCTTGCAATTGCTCTTAGGTGATTTTTCACACATTCCACATGACACAGCAATTACTTCCGAGAAAATAACAATCAAAGTAGTGGAGTAACACATCTTTAAATCATTTCGTCAACGCCTGCAAGCAGGTGAAATTTTACTAAGCACCCTGGTTTCATTTCCAAGCCCAGAAATCGTTGAACTACTTTCCAAGTTAAATTTTGATTGGCTGTTTATCGACGGTGAGCATGGCCCTTTTGGTACGTTTGAAATGCAAAGGATGTTGCAAGTAGCGGGTAATAATTGTCCATGTCTGATCCGCGTGCCTAGTAATGATCTGGTTTACATCAAACAAGCTTTAGATATTGGTGCAGCGGGAATTATCGTTCCGCAAATTAATAACGCCGATGAAACACAAGCCGCAGTACGGGCGGCGAAATATCCCACACTAGGCAATCGTGGTGTAGGTCTGGCACGCGCGCATGAATATGGAATTTCTTTCACTGACTATTTAGCAAATGCGGATAGTGAAACCTGTGTAGTAATCCAAGCGGAAACTCAAGGTGCGATCGAACACATCGATGAAATTGTAGCGATCAAAGATGTCGATGCGATATTAATTGGTCCTTATGACTTGTCAGCAAATCTTGGCTACACCGGACAGATTGATCATCCAGAAGTGGTTGCTGCAATAAGCAAAGTTGAACATGCATGTAAACAAGCAAATGTGAAATTAGGCTACTTTGGTGTTAACGCGGAAACTGTGCTTCCCTATAAAGAAAAAGGCTTCACACTGCTTACTATTGGCGTAGACAGCTTGTTTGTTTTAAACAGCGCGCAACAACTTTTAGATGAAATGAGCGCTTAAAAACAATCTGATCATGTCTCGCAAACTACAAATGAGCATTAACAAACATAAGATATTGGTAACCCTACGCAACACCGCCACAGCAGACGCAATTTATGCTGCTTTACCGTTTGAGTCACATGCACAAACGTGGGGTGATGAAGTGTATTTTTCAACACCAGTTTCAAATCAAATCTTAGAGGGCGATGCCAAAGCTGTTGTTGAACTAGGTGAGCTCGCATTTTGGGTTGAAGGTGATTGCATCGCTATAGGATTTGGACCAACTCCAATTTCTCAAGGTGATGAAATTCGACTTGCGGCTCGCACTAATATTTGGGCAGATACTGATTATGAGTTAACGGCACTGAAAAATGTTCGGTCAGGTGAGTTAGTTAGCGTAGTGGCTGCTTAAAATTTTACGATGTAGCAATAAATTTGCTACTTAGAATGCGAAACACAATTAGAGCGACCATTATCCCCAGTAAATCCGCTGCAAAATCATACATACTGAAAACTCGTCTAGGCACATAAAGCTGCAAGACTTCAATTGCTAGACCAAATAAAGCCATCACCAACGCGGTAGTAAAAAACGGCTTGCTAAATTTATACGCAAATAACAGCAAAATTGATAATACGCAAAATGTACCGAAATGAGCAAGCTTGTCTAAATGTTGTATTGAATTGCTCACAGAACCTGGTATCGATGACAGAACCAAAACCGCTATAACTAAAACCCAAAATATCAGCTTTATATATTTTTGTTTTATCAGCATAGCTATTATTATTTTACTTTAACCAGGTATTTTTTTAGACCGAACATGTATGAGATGGTTTCAATAATCAAGGCAAGCCCTAGTTCGCTCCACGAACTGCCATACTAAGCTCCTTAAACCATGAAAACCAAACATAAATTCTTATCTGTAATTGGTACTGTCTTCATAGCTGTTACGGCAATCGTTTTTACCTGGCTACCAACTTATATAGAAAAATCGAGGAATCGAGTATTGCCAAGTCAGAATGTAGAGATTTCCACCACAACAAAAAAACTACATCAATCATTATTTATTGCCGATTTACATAGCGATTCACTATTATGGAATCGTGATTTAGCCAAAAAATCAGACTACGGACATGTAGATATCCCGCGATTGATCGAAGGCAACGTTGGATTACAAGTTTTTTCAGTTGTCACTAAGACCCCGAAGAATCTTAATTTAATTACCAACTCAGATGATACGGATAACATCACCTTGCTCACCATGGCTCAGTTATGGCCCGTTAAGACTTGGTTTAATTTGTTTGAGAGAGCAATTTACCAAGCAAAAAAATTACACCGCGTGACCAATGATTCCTCTCATAACTTTTTCTTAGTCAGAAACCAACAAGATTTCAAAATCTATTTACAAAAGCGTAAAAATAATCCACAAATCACTGCAGGCTTACTTAGTCTTGAAGGCGCACACGCTCTGGAAGGAAAAATTGAAAATGTAGATCGCTTATATGAAGCAGGCTTCAGAATTATCGGCTTTACACACTTTTTTGATAATGCTCTTGGAGGCTCAGCACATGGAATTAATAAAGGCGGCATCACGGAGTTTGGCAAACAAGTACTAAAGCGTATGCATGAATTAGAAATGTTCGCCGACATATCTCACGCCTCACCTGCCTTAACAGAAGATATATTTATTCACAGCAAGCGCCCTGTATTAGCTACGCATATTGGTGTGCAAGCAGTGTGTGAATCAAAATCTAAAAGAAACTTAACCGATAAACAGATTAAGCAAATTGCCGATTCTGGTGGATTAATTGGGATCGGTTTTTGGCCTACTGTAACTTGCAATAGAAGTATTACAGGCATTGTTGAATCAATTCGCTATGTTAATGATTTAGTAGGTGTCGATTATGTTGGGCTAGGATCCGATTTCGATGGCAATGTTCAAGTACCCTTCACTTCTTCAAGCATTGAACAATTAACGCATGCGCTTACTCAAGCAGACTTTAGCAAGCAACAAATCAGAAAAATTATGGGTGGTAATCTGCAAAGAATTTTTACAGAGTACCTGCCTAGTAATTAAACACAGACACTAAAGCTGTAAAAGCGGTTTTAGCGTTTTATTACGAATGCTAAATAGCAGTTTTTTGCTCCAGATGCTGATATACATTCTTTTAATTAATCGCATCTTTTCAAATAGAGTTTGTGGTGGGCGTTTTGCGTCTTTTAAAACATACCAACAATTTTGTCTTGTTCTTTTTACAAGCCTGTATCCATTCTTTTTTAGATAACGATGCTTATCAAGATAAAGATGTTTATCTTCTAAAAGAATCAATTTTGGTTTATATTTATTTAAGTTTGTTCCTCGCAGCACATCTAGCTCTGCACCTTCAACATCTATTGATAATAAATCTAGATTGCCAACGCTTTCTTCTTCCAAAATGGAATCTAAGGTACGTGCTCGAACCTTAATTTCTTTATGTTGGGTAAATTTACTACCATCAATATTCTTCCCTATTGCTGATCTACAATGTATTTCATCATTGGAGTATTTGTCGCAAGGTATGAATAGTGTAAGTGATTCTGGCGCATTCTCATCCACACATACGCACTCATATGTTTTCGCATTTGGTCTAGTATTTCTACATTTTTCTGCAAGTTCAGGTATGGGTTCTACAAGTATTCCACTCCAATTTAAATTAGTTTCTAGATGCCATGATTGTGAACCGTGATTGGTTGGGTCGTTCGCGCCGACCTCAACAAAGCAGCCATTTTCTTTATTTTCAAAATAATCCCTAATCAGAATATTTTCTGCAAGAGAACGAGCCTCCTTGTCACGAACTTTAGACACTAAATTACTCGCAAATAAAAATCAGGCTAGATGGTAATGAATTAATTCTTAACATCTTTTGTAGCAGAAAAATTTTTGTCTTGATAACGCTGATATACCATTTCAGTTGCTATATCTGACAGAAGTTTATTATGATTTTCAGAGCAACGCTTGATCACCAAATCCGTAAGCACATACAGATCTTCTCCCCAGGTGATGTCGTATACATCTTCGGATGTGAAATTAACTCCTGACATAAACCCAGACAGCCATACTGCTCCTAATTCTCTATAATTTTCGTCTTTAGTTTTTACTGTAAATTCTTCACAGGTCATATTCCCCAAGCCGATGGCTTCCCAATAGCCCCCACCATACACATCCGCTAGTACTGCTGACTTAATAGCACTAGCAATCAATATAGTTACTAAAAGTGTTTTTATAGATTTATGCATATTTATAAATTACACCAAAAAGGAGCGTTTTCACTTTTGCATTCTTCTTCTGATTCGATTAACACACCTTCTCGATACACACTAATTTTTTCCAGCAATGAGCCACCAAATAAAGATAGAGCAACGTAAATAATTCCAATCACTAAAATAAAATATGAAATAATTTTGTGGCTGTATTTAAGAGAGATTACTTTCGCCCGATGCAATATAACTAATAAACCTGCAGAAACTGTCAATACAAGGGCTATCAGTAGAAATATATTTGTCATCACAACTTCCAATCCAAAGTTTAGTCTCTATATTTGCAGCCTCGAAACATCACATTTCATTAAGTAGTTTGCGGAAAGATTCCTGGCTATAAAAAATGAATGTGCAGTTAAATCTATTTTCTTTTCTTTAGAAAAACCATAAGACTCGTACAATTTAATCGCTTCAATATTATTCTCATATACGTGCAAGCTTAAACATTGCGTTCCATTTTGCAATGCTCTTTTAGAAGCATGATCAAGCAATAGTCTAGCCAACCCTTGTCGTCGAAATTCAGTCGCAACCCCTAATGTGTTAATATACCAACTATTATCAATCTGATTATCTGAAAAATACTTCATCCATTGAATACGATCTTCACTGAGGACGCTTTGTATTTCTGAGGTTAATTGATTTGAATCTGAGTGATAGGAAAACACTAAGCCCACCATGTTATTTCCGTCTTTGGCTATATCTACATTCTTATAAGAATAGTTTAGGTCTTCAGCCAACACTAATGCTAGATATTTAAGTGCGAATCGATCAGGTACAAGTGAATCTAACAAGTATTCGATGTGCCCATGGCCAACTGAATTAATCCAATTAGCAATCTGATCGCAATCTTGTAGATGACCAGTTTTAAATTGAATCGTCATGATGAGAACCTTTTTGCAAATTAATTACAAATGACTCAAGCTTTTTTAATTAGATGATTTTGAATTTTGAAATGCATAAGCAAATATATTCAGCTGCATTCCTTAAAAATAACACTGCCCACATTGAGTGGGCAGTGATTCAATAGATAACTTGCTAAATACTTGGAGCTTGAAGCAAGTAAATAATTATATTAACGCTTAGAGTATTGCTCTTTCTTACGAGCTTTACGCAAGCCAACTTTTTTACGTTCAACTTCACGAGCATCACGGGTAAGAAAACCACTTTTGCGTAATGGTAAACGAAGCTCTTCGTTGTATTTCAATAATGCTCTTGCGATTCCAAGACGAATTGCACCAGCTTGACCATTTGGACCACCACCTTTAACCATGATATTTAGATCAAAAACATCGGATGTTTCGGTAACTTCAAAAGGTTGACGAATAATCATACGCGAAGTTTTGCGACCAAAATAAACATCATCAGTACGCATATTAATTGTGATATTACCTGATCCCGGCTTCATATAAACACGAGCGGTTGAGCTCTTTCTTCTTCCGGTTCCGTAAAACTGTTCTAGTGCCATCTTCTTCTAACCTATATATCTAATACTTGTGGCTGTTGTGCAGCGTGATTGTGATCGGGTCCAGCATAAACTTTTAGTTTTCGAAACATAGCTCGACCAAGAGGATTCTTTGGCAACATACCTTTAACAGCAGTTTCAAGCACGCGCTCTGGATGTTTAGCCAACATTTCACCCAATGGAATCGACTTAAGATTACCTACATAGCCAGTATGTTTGTGATACATCTTGCCAGCAAGCTTATTGCCTGAAATACGCACCTTTTCTGCATTGATTACAACAATACAATCGCCGGTATCTACGTGTGGTGTATAAATAGGTTTGTGCTTACCTTTTAGTCGTTTAGCAATCTCACTCGCTAAGCGGCCAAGGGTCTTATCGGTAGCGTCCACTAGATACCAGTCTCTTTGAACTTCTGCTGGTTTGGCGCTTACAGTGCTGGTAGTTAACATCTTATTTCTTCTGCTGTTATAACTTATTTATTCTTGAGATTTATATCTCGGGAAAGGCGCGAAATACTATCGAACAACGCCCACTCTTACAAGGAAATCGAGGCCAAGTTAGCTAACTATTTGGCTATATTCACCATATCTGGGCCATTCTCGTCTATTTCCTGGGGGCAAAAAAAAGCGCGGAAACTTGCGTACCGCGCTTAAATCTATGTCTACTATAAAGTAGATGGAGGAGTTCTGAATGTTTAATAACTATCAGAATATGAGAATTTTCTAATATTCTTCTATTCTTGTCAACTAATATTGCAGCTTAATGTTTCGATATATTGCGAAGTTGCCATTAGATGTATCTATCTTGAGATAAACAAGATGTTTTAGATTTTCAGCCTTTCAACAATTTCGCCCTGCATCAAGTGCTTAGTGATAATTTCGTCCAAGTCAGCTTCATTACTGTAGCGATACCAAACTCCATCGGGGTAGACCACCGCTACTGGCCCTTCATCACATCGATCCAAGCAACCAGCCTGATTCACCCTCACCCCACCCTGGCCAGAAATCCCAAGTTCTTTGGTCTTAGTTTTCGCATAGGTCCTAAGCTCAGCCGCACCATGATCTTGGCAACAGGCTTTATCTTCACGCTCATTCACACACATAAATAAGTGACGTTTGTAATAAGACATCTTTTGTACCCTTATCTATCAACCTGGGGCAAACTACCTGGTCATTACACTTTCATTATTGTAACAAGACTGGATCTTCCACCCATTTCCTAATTGGGCCAAGAGCGTTTTAAAAGCATACCTATATATAGATGCCGCAAAAATATGTCGTTAGCCGAAAGCATTAACAAAAAAGACATCATTGATGCAACTGATCAATGCGTGATGTGCGGTTTATGCTTACCTCATTGCCCCACTTATACAGTTGCACAAACGGAACCAGAATCCCCGAGAGGTCGCATCGCGCTAGTACGCGCCTTATACGAAGGAAAATTAGATTCAACTGAAATTATAATTTCGCACTTAGATAATTGCCTAACATGTATGA